>NZ_CM001441.1:4981036-5309316 GCF_000244895.1 Desulfosporosinus youngiae DSM 17734 | reverse complement strand
CTCTCCATGCAATGGGTTCGCTTCTGTGGACGAAGCTGCCCTGCTCACGGGTCTGGGGATTCTTTTGCACGTGTCTCAAAATCCCAAACGTTTGGGATTTTGAGACACGTGCAGAAAACCAGGGGGTATGATAAACTATTGCTCAGTTATCAGTGAACTCGTGATTGCGCTGAGGTGGATTGGGCGCATTAAACGGGTTAGCTTATGTTTTTTAGAAGGGACTATTTAACATGATGCAGAGTAGAGCGATGCCAGTCAAACCCGGTAGAATCGAGGAAATCGGTTATCTAAGAGGATTTGGAGTTTTAGCAGTTATAGCCATTCATACAACCGGTTATTTTACAGAGATTTCGGAGTTTAACTACCTCGTCTTAGCGAATCTATGGATCGATGTCTTTTCTCAATTTGCAGTCCCGTTGTTTATCTTGATTTCAGGGTTTGTGTTAGCGAGGAACTATCCTGAGGACTATTCATTAAAGAAATTTTATATAAAACGAGTACGTTCGATCATCCCTCAATATCTGATTTTTTCTATTTTATATACAGCCTTTAACAATTGGGCCGTTATGCAAAACAGCTCATTCGGTACAAATGTTTCATTGTTACTAAAGAATGTTTGGAATGCTGAGGCATCCTACCATCTATGGTTTTTCGCGATCATCATCCAATTCTACCTGCTTTTCCCGGTGATCATGAAACTCTACAATTTATTCAAACAAAGTGGCCGGGCGGAACTATTGGTGGTTTTGTTCTTAATCGTGCAAACTCTTTTTATGGTCGGTATCCATACGTTTTATTTGTCAGGCATAAAACTTAACTTTATTGGCTTTCTTTTTTACTTTGTCCTGGGAGTTTATACGGCAGATCATTTTGCCCCATTGAAAAGGGGATTAAAGGGTCAAACCCTCTTTTTATTTACAATGTCCCTGATCTTAACCATAGGATCCAGTTTTTTTATAATTATTGGCTTAACAACAGGTTACAGATTCAGTTCTATACCAGCTTACTTCTTGATAGGGTCGGAACTTGTGTATCCCGTTTTCAGGGTCATTACCTTCTTATTTCTATTCAATATGGCGCAGAATCTTATTAAGAAGAGAAAGACCCTCCTGGCAAAAATGATAAATAGGTTCGGCGAGTATTCCTTTGGCATATACCTGATTCACATTTTTTTCAACCAATCTGCCATAAAGATGCTCAGGAACCGTCAGATTGGTTTTGATGATTGGATTTTCTATCCCATTGTGTTGGGAGTAACGCTTATTTTAAGCTATTTAAGCGTAAGGTTAATAAGTTTTTTTCCATTTAGTTACTATTTGCTAGGTTCACAGACCAATAAGAGAACCGCAAAATAAGGACTCGGATCTTGATTCTGCCGGTGACGGTGATCTGAAGAAGACCCTGTTTCTAGTTGTAAAAGCAGGTTAATTGTAGTAAACTTTAGAACGATAAAGTTTACTGACGGGGTTTATCGAGAAAGGGTTGAGCTACGTGTTATTCCGCAAACGAACTTTAATTTTAATGCTGATTGATGCTATGTTGATCAACTTGGCAGCTTTCGGCAGTTTTTATTTGCGCTTCGAAGAAGGCATACCCTTAAATTATTATCAGACCTATTATCAGACGGCTATTGGCGGGACTATTTTATATCTTGCGGTTTTCTATGTCTTTGGGCTATATAATCGTCTTTGGCAGTATGCAAGCACAGGGGAGTTACTCTCGATTGTTTATGCAGTCTCAGTTGGAACTGGCGGAACAGTGGCAGTGGTATACTTTTATGGTATATCTAATGCAGCAACTCTCACTTATATTAGAATGCCACACACTGCCGCACTGCTTCTTTGGTTGGCAATGGTTTTTTTGATTGGGGGTTCGCGGTTCATTTGGCGGATATTGCAGGAAAATACCCTAGACCGTCATGTTCCAGGCTCTCAAAAACAAGTACTTATTGTTGGGGCAGGAGATGCCGGAGTATTGGCTGCACGAGAATTGAAAAATCGCAATTATAGGGATGGACGCCCCGTGGGATTTATCGATGACAACCATTCCAAACAGAAGCTGCAATTACTGGGGATTCCGGTCTTAGGAACCCGGGAGGATATTGCCCGGGTTGTAAAGGGTCATAATGTTGATGAAGTTATCATTGCCATGCCTTCGGCTTCAGGAGAATCTGTTCGGGAAATTGTGCAGATTTGCAAAAATTCCGGAGTTGAGCTGAAGATCATGCCGGGTGTCTATGACATTATTAGCGGAGATATCAATGTCACCCCGATTCGTCAGGTTCAAGTAGAGGACTTGTTGGGTCGTGACCCGGTTTCTGTTGACCTGGAAGAGGTGGCAGGCTATGTTGCAGGAGAGACCGTACTTATCACCGGAGCCGGCGGATCGATTGGTTCTGAAATCTGCCGTCAGATTGCCAGGTTTAACCCCGGCAAACTAGTCTTGCTTGGACACGGAGAAAACAGCATTTTTGACATAGAACAAGAGCTGCGTGCTGAGCACCCGGGGATCGACTATATAACAGAGATCCTGGATATTAAAGACCGGGAAAAAGTCTTTTTAATCTTTAAACGGTACAAGCCCGGGGTCGTCTTCCATGCGGCAGCTCATAAACATGTCCCCTTGATGGAACGAAATCCGGAAGAAGCCCTTAAGAACAATGTGGTTGGAACCCAAAATCTGGCGGAAGCGGCGGATGAAGTGAAGGTTAAGACCTTCGTTTCGATTTCGACGGATAAGGCGGTCAACCCGACAAGTGTTATGGGAGCGACGAAACGCACGGCTGAAATGCTCATTCAAAGCTTGAATCTTCGTTCGCAAACAAAGTTTGTAGCGGTTCGTTTCGGCAACGTTTTGGGAAGCCGTGGAAGTGTGATACCTACCTTTAAGCGGCAGATCGCTCAAGGCGGTCCGGTCACGGTCACGCATCCGGATATGGTGCGTTACTTCATGACCATTCCTGAAGCGGCTCAGTTGGTCATTCAGGCGGGCGCCATGGGCAACGGCGGCGAGATCTTCATCTTAGATATGGGAAAACCAGTGAAAATCGTGGATTTAGCCAAAGACTTAATTAGGCTTTCGGGTTTTGAACCGGATGTTGATATTAAGATACAATTCACCGGGATTCGGCCGGGTGAAAAGCTCTACGAAGAATTGCTGACAGCTGAAGAGGGAATCACTTCAACCAAACACAGCAGAATCTTTGTAGCCAAGCCCAATGGTATTGATGTTAAACTCCTGGAAGAGCTGACGCATACTGTTCGGGAACGAGGGAGCTTTTTGAGCAGAGATGAAGTCATAAGGCTGCTGCAGACAATTATTCCGACCTTTCGTAAAAAAGCAGCCAAAGAAGTCGTTAATCAATAAGGGGGAAATTTGAGAAGATGATAACCGTTCAGAACGTAATAACCGACGAAGATGTTGTTGCCAAAACACTCAAAGAAAAAATAGAAAAGCATGAGGCAAAAATTGGGGTTATCGGTCTGGGATATGTAGGACTCCCTTTAGCCGTAGAAAAAGGGAAGGTTGGATTCCCTGTCATAGGGTTTGACATCAACCCGGCACGCGTAGACCTTGTCAATAAGGCAGACAACTATATTGGAGATGTCAAAGATGAGGATCTCAAGGAGATTGTGCAGAAGAATTTATTAATGGCAACCACTGATTTCTCCCGGCTAGCGGAATGCGATGTCGTCATTATTTGTGTACCCACACCTTTAACCATCACTCGTGACCCGGACATTTCCTACATGCAGGCATCGGCAGAAGAAATCGCTAAATATCTTCGTCCCGGTCAAATAGTCACTCTGGAGAGTACGACCTATCCGGGTACGACTGAACAAGTCATTCTTCCTATCCTGGAAAGAACAGGGTTTAAGGTAGGGCAGGACTTCTTTTTAGCGTTCTCACCGGAACGTGTCGATCCGGGCAACAAACGCTTCAGCACTAAAAACACCTCAAAAGTCGTAGGTGGTATGACTCCGGCTTGTTTAGAGATCGCTTATGCGCTTTACACTCAAACCATCACCAATGTTGTGCCCGTATCCTCACCGGCTGCTGCCGAGTTGACCAAAGTCTTTGAAAATACCTACCGGGCCGTCAACATTGCCATGGTGAACGAACTAATGATGCTCTGCGACCGTATGGGAATCGATATCTGGGAAGTCGTTGAAGCAGCCGGAACAAAACCCTTCGGAATTCAAACCTTTTATCCCGGACCGGGAGTAGGGGGGCACTGCATTCCTATCGACCCCTTCTACCTTACTTGGAAAGCACGGGAATACGATTTTCACACTCGTTTCATAGAGCTTGCCGGGGAAATTAATGTCGAAGTTTCTTATTATGTTATCAATAGAGTGATACGAGCCTTAAATAGTGTCAACAAGAGCCTGAAAGATGCTAATATCTTTGTTCTTGGGGTAGCCTATAAAAAGGACATTGACGACATGCGCGAATCCCCCGCCCTGAAAATTATCGAACTCCTGCGCAAGCAAGGAGCAAATATCACCTATCATGACCCATTTATTCCGGTCATCGAGCCTCATGGCGGAAGCACCATACACCTGGAGAGTGTGCCTCTGACAGATGAGGTGTTAGCTAATGCGGATACTGTCTTAATCTTAACAGATCATACCATAGTAGATTATGAGCGGGTTGTGGAGAAGGCAAAGCTCGTCGTAGATACACGCAATGCCACCAAAAACGTGCTAGGGAATCGTGAAAAGATCGCTAAAATCTAAGGCGGTTGCAGCATAGAGACCCGCGCTTTAAGGGGAATCAGCAGATTCCCCTTAAACCTGTATGAATCCCTGATCCTGCTAGTTCGAAATTAAAAAGGAAAGAGTGGTTGTATCAAGATGAAGGTCGAAAACAAGATTCGGTTTGCGATTATCGGGTGTGGGCGGATTGCCCCAAAACATGCGGAATCCATCGCTGCGCTTCCTGAGGCAGACTTAGTCGCGGTATGTGATATAGTACCGGAACTGGCCCAGGGTTTTGCCGATAAATATGGTGCAGATCCCTATACGGATTATAAAGAAATGCTGAAAAGGACGGACATTGATGTTGTTACTATCGCAACTTCCAGCGGCATACATGCCGAGATTGGAATTGCGGCGGCTGAAGCGGGCAAGCATGTCCTGGTCGAAAAACCAATGGCGATGACCTTGAAAACGGCGGATGCCTTGATTGAGGCCTGCCGAAAAGCGGGGGTAAAATTGGGCGTCATTCATCAGAATCGATTTAATGACTCTGTCAAATTAATGCGCAAGGCCTTAGAAGACGGGCGTTTCGGCAAATTGACCCATGGACAGGCTACCGTGCGCTGGAATCGCAATGATAACTATTATCTGCAAGCACCTTGGCGTGGAACAAAGCTCCATGATGGCGGGGTACTTATGAATCAGTCCATACATAATATCGATCTCTTACAGTGGACGTTTGGACCTGTGGAGTCGGTTTTTGGATACACAGAGACCTTTATGCGCAAAATTGAAATGGAGGATATGGGAGCAGCCGTTATCAAGTTTAAAAGCGGGGCGATCGGAATCATTGAAGCGGCCTCAACCATTTATCCCACAAATATCGAAGAGACTTTGAATGTCTTTGGTGAAACCGGATCTGTCATCATCGGCGGAATTGCTGTCAACCGCATTGAAGTCTGGGAATTTCCAGACAGTGCAGAGGAAAAAAACCAGATCTTTGCCAGCCAGGCAGGAGACCCTCCAAATGTGTACGGCTACGGGCACCGTGAAATAATCGCTGATATGATTCAAGCGATAAAGGAAGATCGAGTACCCGCTGTCCCGGGAGAAGAGGGACGAAAAGCCCTGGAAATTATTCTGGCGATTTATAAGTGTCAAGAGACGAAAGAGCCGATTGTATTCCCTTTAGTTGAGTAGGGGATATTGGACGACCCTGAATTTCTAAAGCTTTTAGATAGCCTTTGCTAACTTCTTTAGCATTTGTCAGTGCTTCTTCGATAGTATCTCCTTCAGTAACACATCCCGGTAAGGCTGGGACTGTCACTGTGAATCCACCATCTTCCTCATTAAAATCTAAAACAATTTTAAATCTATTACCCATTTGTATCTCTCCATATAGTTACTTTGCCGATGCATTGCCTTTGTCAATAACCGAAAATTTTCTCTTTGAATTATTATAGCATGAACCCTAATTCTGGCGGAAACGTATACGTACCTAGGAAAACTTTCCTTGATTTGGTTTACAAGCGCAGAGCTTTAGTACCGAGTTGCAGCTTTGCGCGACTCTCTTGAAAGGAGTGAGCATATATGACTAACCATCTAATTGCCCCCAGTGCAACCGTGCCGGTAAGCGTAACGATTGGGCCGTTTTGTGTTATCGGTGAAAATGTTATACTCGGGGAAAATGTCAGCTTAGGAGTTGGCTGTGTCCTTGGTGACGGAGCCAGAGTTGGTGCCGGGAGTGAGCTGGGTAACTATGTCAGTATCGGTCAAGGAGCTGAAATAGGGCTTCAAACCCGCATAGGGGACCATACCACGATTTATCCTCAAGCTCTGCTTGGCGAAAATGGATTTATAGGCAGCAACTCCTCGATTGGCCGTTTACCAAAGGCCTCAGCAACGAGTACGGTTAAAGCGCAATCGGATTTACCCCCTCTTCAAATGGGGAGCGGATTTACGATAGGCTGTTCTACGGTCCTCTACGCCGGGACAAACTATGCAGATAAAGCGTTTATCGGGGATGGAGCGGTCGTCCGTGAGAGATGTTCAATAGGGCAGAACGTTGTCATCGGCAGCGGAGTCGTGGTTGAAAACGATACTAAAATTGGCGAATTCACCAAAATTCAGACAGGCTCATATATCACTGCCTACATGGAGATAGAGGAACGAGTATTTATAGCTCCCATGGTCACGACCACAAATGACAATTATATGGGACGAACCGAAAAACGCTTCAAATCCATTAAAGGCGCCACAATCCAACGCGGAGCCCGCATTGGCGGGGGGGCAATCCTCTTGCCAGGTATAAAAGTAGCACCGGAAACCTTCGTAGCGGCAGGAGCATTGGTCAGCAAAGACACCGCCGAAAAACGGGTCATCAAAGGGTTTCCTGCCAAGGACCTCCGAGCAGTTCCAGAAGAGGAACTGCTGTAGCGAGGGAATAAGAGAACAGTCCCCTTGCTTCGGGAGCTGCTCTCCCTGAAAAAAGACCCTAAAGACATGAAGAAGAATCCTCAGACCCGCAAGCAGGGCAGCTTCGTCCACAGAAGCAAACCCATTGCATGGAGAGGCAGTAATAGCCCACAAGACGGTGCGGGGAAACGGAGTCACGGGTTCACAAGGTACTACCCAGAGGTTTGGCACGAAAGTGTCCGGTGGACACTTTCGCCGAAGCGGCAATCTCCAAAGAAGACTTATCCGCTGAAGGTAGCTCCCGCACCGGCGATTGGGCAAGCCTCGGAATGCTGCGGTACGAAGACACTGTCTTCGCACGAATTAACTAATCTTGCACGGATGTGGGAGAAGCTGCCCGACCCGAGGAACCTATTTTCATCATAAAAAGAGAAAGGATCGATTAAAGATGAGTATTCCTCTTTTGGATCTTAAAGCTCAGTATCTAACCATAAAAGACGAAATTGATCAAGCCATAATGGATGTGCTTGATTCATCAGTATATATTCTCGGGCCGCAGATGAAGGCTTTGGAAAAGGAAATTGCGGCTTTCTGCGGCACAGAGGATGCTGTCGCAGTCGCCAACGGTACGGACGCTTTAGTGCTGACACTTAAGGCTTTCGGTATCGGTCCGGGGGATGAAGTGATCACAACCCCATTCACTTTCTTTGCGTCAGCAGAAACGGTGGCGAATGTGGGAGCAACTCCGGTCTTTGTTGATATTGACCCCGTGACCTTGAACATGGACCTAAACCAGCTGGAGAAAAAAATAACTCCCCGGACAAAAGCCATTATTCCAGTACATATTTTCGGCCAGATGGTGGATGTTGAGAGAGTTATGGAAATCGCCGCGCGGCACGACCTGAAGGTCATTGAAGATGCCGCCCAGGCGATTGGTGCGGAATACCGGGGCAAAAGAGCCGGCTCTCTCGGTCATGCTGCAACCTTCAGCTTTTTCCCTACCAAGAATTTAGGAGCTTATGGAGATGCAGGCATGATTGTCACCAACGACAAGCATTTAGCCGCAGAATTGCGTATGCTGCGCTTCCATGGCTGCCAAGTAAAGTATTATCACGACAAGATCGGTTATAACAGCCGCCTTGACGAGCTTCAAGCTGCCATTCTAAGGGTTAAGCTGCGCTATCTGAATGGCTGGAATGCAGCCCGCCGGGAAAGAGCGGCTGTTTATGATGAACTCTTAGCGCACCTGCCGCTCACGTTACCCGGACGGGACTCAGCGGGCGTTCCTATCTATCATCTCTATGTCCTGCGTTCAGACCGCCGCGAGGCGCTGATGGAGGCCCTCAAACAAGCGGGTATCGCCTGTGCCATCTATTATCCGGTGCCGCTGCATTTACAGAAAGCGTTTCAGGATCTCGGTTACAAAAAGGGCTCCTTCCCGGTCACGGAGAAAGCTTGCCAAGAAGCCCTGGCAATTCCCTGTTATCCCGAGCTTTCCGGAACAGAGCAAGAAGAAATTGTCCGCGTGATCGAAGGGGTATACCGTGGAAAATAGGGTTAAGAAAATAGGGGCGTTTCGCAAAAGTAATTTTGTTCTGATCGGCCTGTTTCTATTGGTGCTGCTAAGTATCTTTTTAGGGTATAGACAGGTAAAAGGGCCGTTTACAGAAACCGAAATCCAGGCGGCACAGAGTGGGGCTACCCGTTTTATGAACGGGGAATTGGAGATCGGTCAAGGTCAGCTTATTGATGTGAAGCATTACTTCTTCGTAGGTACGGTTTACGAAGTCGATACCCTGCAAGGCAGAAAAAACTTAATATCCTTTGTTACCCCTCAGACTAAACCACTCCCTGGTGAAAGGGTGGAATGGGTCGGGGTGGACAATTACGCTTCATTCGTGACCACCGTTTTTCCCGAGGAAAAGATTATGGACGGAGAAATCATTTCCCTGGAAAGAATCTCACCTAAGAACAATGATCAGTTCTACTGTGTCGTACACTCCTTAACCGAGGAGGATGCAGTTCAGCGTTTTATTGTTGATGCCGCTAAATTAGCGACGCTCAGAACTTTGAACAGCGTCCATGTAGAGTATCATTCACCAGGGGAGAGCAAGGTCGAACTCGTTACCAATACTCAAAAAGTAGCGAAAGGCTATATCACGGATCTTTGGCTGACAACGAAGATCAAAGGCTTGGAACTTGAAAGAGACTTCGATTTTGAAAAATATCCCCACTATATTACTCTGTCTCCGAAGCCCAATGCCAAATATACTTGGACATTTTATCTGACGGAAGAACAGAAGAGTATGGTAAAACTGGGGAATACCATAGAGGTTAACTATTCTTCTGTATTTCCTGAAAATATCGTTGTGACACGTGAGACTGTGGATCCGGATGTCTTAGGGGGCAAGTCCGATGATGGTGAAAATCCATGAGTTTTGTTCGAAATAGTTTCTTGACCCTGTTTGGAACTCTGGGACGGGTTGCTTTTTCTATGGTAACTCAAATCATTATCTCCCGTGTACTGGGACCGGTGGGGAAGGGTTTATATGCATTTCTTGTGCAGATCCCTACAGTCTTAGTACCCCTGTGCAGTTTAGGCTTGAATTACGCCAATACCTACTACATTGCCAGAAACCCCGAAGATGGCAAAAAAGCTGTCGGCAGTTCCTTAGGTATGGCGGCTTTTTTGGGCGGTATCATGGTTATTGGGGTAAGTATTGCCTACTATTTTATGCGGGATGGGTATATGCAGGCCGTGACGCCCATCCAGCTGGGTCTCATTCTGCTGGCCATACCCTTCGGACTTCTTAATCTATATTGGTTAAGTGTGTTATGGGGAATGGACTCGATCGGCAAGTACAACCTGGCCTTACTGGTCCAATTCGTCGTTCTTTCCGCAGGAGTCACGGCGGCAGCAGCCATGGGTATGCTGACGGTGACTACGGGATTTGGAATATGGGTAGCAGGAAATGTTTTAACCACTTTATACATGCTTCCGGAAATGGCGAAGATAGTCCGCTGGCGTTTCCATACCTTTAGCTTGTCGTATATACGGCAAACCATCGGCTATGGGGCCAAGTCCTATTTAGCGAATGTTATGACAGTCATAAACTATCGCCTGGACCTCTTCATTATCGCAGGGTTTTTGCCTATGTCCCAAGTCGGTCTTTATACTACGGCAGTCACCCTGGCCGAAATGGTCGGATACGTGGGCAATGCTGTCAATACAGCTCTCATTCCAAAACTTGCTTCCGAGAAAGACAGCCTTACCTTCTCCATGACTCCTAAAGTCACCCGGTTAACCATTATGTTGACCTTGCTGGCAGCTCTTGGAATGGCTATTATTGCTTACCCGCTGATTCTGCTCTTCTTTGGAGCCCGCTTTAGCGGAGCGTTCTACCCCTTGCTCTTACTGTTGCCTGGGATTGTAGCGTTGGGCGGATCTGTCGTGATTTCCGGGGATTTGATGGCCCGGGGTAAGCCGATTTACTCGAGTATTGCTTCCGGTATTACGGTCGTACTCACTCTGATTCTCGATTTCACCCTCATTCCGCTTTGGGGGATTACGGGTGCTTCCATTGCCTCAAGTTTAGTCTATATATCACTTTTTACCTTAAACTATGTATTCTATCGCCGTGAAAGCGGTGAAAAGCTCAAATCAGTTTTGATTATTACTCGGGAGGACATGAAAGAGATGGCGTTGTTTATTAAGCAGCTCGGAAATAAATGGGTTTCGAGGAGAAAGGCGGTGCAAGATGGAAAAAAATAAGCTTAGCGAAAATCGTCTGCTCCTCATTTTAGAAGTCTTCGTAACTCTTTTATGGCTTTATATGGTCCTGCGCTGGATCTATTACCCATCCACGTTAATAACCCTGGGTTATCTGTGGGGGATCGTCTGGGTTGCTGTAAAACGTCCCAGGTGGCTGCCGGCAGTCCTGATCGTTACCTTTCCTCTTGAGGTGTCGAAAATGTTCATACCGGCTTACAGCTTAGCCGAGCGGCTGGCTGGTTTTAATGTTTCTGTCCTGGATTTTTTCCGCCTTTCCCAACTGGCCCTGGGCCTGCGCTGGTTATATGATCTATACCGGAGCCATAAGGATCCCCTGGCCAATGACGCCGATCGATTTAAGGTTTGGAAGCGTATCAGGACGGATGCTCTTTTATGGCTCCCTATCGTCCTTCTGGGGGTTTACTTGCTTTCAACGGCCTTTTCCATTGCGCCCGCACACTCGCTCGCGGAAACCGTGCGCTTGGTTTCCATGATTGTCACCCTTTACCTTGTCATAGCCTACGTCCAGGATGAAAAGGATCTGCAGCGCTTAGGCTATACGCTGATTGCAGTTGGAGCGGTTCTGGGTTTGATTGCTGTTGTGCAGTATCTGACAAAGTGGTTTTTCATCCCGACCTCTGCTGTCGTCATTAATCGCCGGGCTAACACCACCTTTGCTGATCCCAATATCTTTGCCCGTTTTCTTGTCGTCACCTTCTTGTTTTCCGTGGCTGAGCTGGAACGGCGCACTTCCTGGTCAGCTCGTGTGATGTCCGTCCTTGCTATATTATTGCAGGGGGCAGGCTTAGGAATCACCGGCTCACGAGGGGGAATTTTGGCCTTGGGTGTTGCGTCCCTCGTCTTTGTGGTACTCATCCCCCGCAGAAAAGTGACCCTTTCGGCTATGGTGTGTATGATCTTGGCCATTATCGCAGCGGCTGTTTTGAATCCGGCCATCATGGCCCGGATTGAGAGCTTGCGCACTGGCTTATTAAGTGCTTCCGGAGCGCATCGGGAGTACTTGTGGCGAGCGGGAATGTCTATGGTGAGAGATTATCCGCTGACCGGCATTGGCGTAGGGGCCTTTGGGGTCGCCTTTACAACCATCTACCCTTACTTCAACCCCTATTCAACCTTTTATGTTTCGCTGTCTCATACTGCCGTACTTACTGTGTTGGCAGAAACCGGATTTATTGGGTTTACGGTTCTTTATCTTCTTTTTGGTAAGACTCTTCAGAGGGGATGGGATATTTCCCGCACTATGAATCATGAGCGCTTGCGCTTTTTGAGTGCCTGTATCGTTTCCGGGGTTATCGCGATCTTTGTCAGTGCCCAGGGCGAAGGGCGGTTATATGAAGAACCCTTGCTTTGGATTCTTTGGGCGATGCTAGTCTCCATCTCCCGGTTATCTAATAAGCAGATAAGAAAGGAACATACGAAACTATGAAAATCGCAACGGTCGTAGGAGCAAGGCCCCAGTTTATTAAGGCAGCCCCCGTCTCCCGTGTTTTAAGAAGGGCCCATCAAGAAATACTAATTCATACAGGGCAGCATTATGATGCCAACATGTCGGATATTTTTTTCGATGAACTCCATATTCCCCGACCGGATTTTCACTTAGGAATCGGATCTGGCCGGCATGGGGCTCAGACCGGGTCGATTCTGGAAAAGGTTGAAGACGTGCTGATTCAGGAAACCCCGGATGCCTTGTTAGTGTATGGTGATACCAACTCTACCCTGGCGGGGGCTTTAGCCGCCTCGAAACTTCATATTCCGGTGATCCATATTGAAGCGGGACTGCGAAGTTTCAACCGTCGAATGCCCGAAGAAATTAACCGGGTATTAACGGATCATCTTTCCAGCCGGCTTTTCTGTCCGACGGAAACAGCCGTGAAAAACCTGGCCGCCGAGGGAATTACGAAGGGGGTTTTTCAAAATGGAGATGTTATGTATGATGCCTTCCTTTATAACCTTGAATTGGCCAAGGAGAAATCGAACATTCTCCAGACTCAGGGTTTAAACCCCAAGTCCTATGTGCTCTGTACCATACATCGTGCGGAAAACACGGATGATCCGGCACGTCTGACCCAAATCTTGAAAGCCGTATCAAAAATTTCAGTTCCTGTCGTTCTTCCCCTGCATCCGCGAACCCGCAAAATTGTTCATCAATTAGGTTTAACCTCACTGCTGGAACGGGTAAAGGTCCTGGAACCCGTCGGTTATCTGGACATGATTGCCCTGGAAGCGAACACCTTGAAGCTGGTGACGGATTCAGGCGGAGTCCAAAAAGAAGCCTATTTTGCCGGTGTCCCTTGTATTACCATGCGGGATGAGACAGAGTGGGTGGAAACCGTTGAAGTGGGGTGGAACTGCTTGACCGGTGCAGATGAAGAGAAGATTCTGGAGGCTGTGGAGAGGTTTGCTCCGCCGGAGCATCGGCCGACCATATTTGGAGAGGGCAAGGCCGCAGAGCAATTTGTGGAAATGATGGATAAGGAAGGTTAATCAATGCGATTTTTAATACTGACCCAATACTTTCCTCCGGAAACAGGGGCGGCTCAGGTCCGGCTGAAAGAACTAGCTAAAGGATTGCAGCGTCAGGGGCATGAGGTTGTGGTTGTCACCGCTTTTCCCAATCATCCTTCCGGGGTGATTCCGCCCGAGTATCGAGGCCGCTGGTCTATGAAAGATGAAGTAGAGGGGTTGCCCGTCTACCGGACATGGGTTTACCCTGTGCAGCGGGGACGTTTCTGGAAACGCCTTTTAAATTACTTTTCCTTTACCTTTTCCTCTCTCTGGGGAATCTTAAAGGCAGGGCCTTGTGACGTCCTCTTCGTGGAGTCTCCGCCCCTCTTTCTGGGGATGACCGCCGTGCTGGGAAGCTGGATAAAACGTGCCCGCCTGGTGTTTAATGTTTCGGATCTCTGGCCGGAATCCGCAGTAGCCTTGGGATTGGTCACCAACAAGACAATGATCCGCATGACAGAGGGATTGGAAACCTGGCTCTATAATCGCTCCTGGAAGCTGTCCGCGGTTACGGTCGGGATTCGGGATACCTGGATAAAACGTGGTATTCCGGCCGACAAGATTGCCTTTTTGCCCAATGGAGTCAACCTGGAACTTTTCCGCCCCCTTCCTCCGGATCAAGAATTCAAAGAGAAGCTGGGACTTCAGGATAAATTCGTCTTAGTCTATACCGGCACAATGGGCTATGCCCAGGGCTTGGAAAGTGTACTGGAAGCGGCTAATCTCTTGCGTTCCGAGTCACAGTACCAATTTCTCTTCCTGGGAGATGGGACGGAAAAACCAAAACTGGAGGAAATGGCCAAAGAGATGAAGCTGCCGAATGTGCAATTCCTCGGATTTCAGCCGGTAACCGATATGCCCCGCTACATGTCCTTGGCGGCGGGAAGTATTATTCCCTTAAAAAAGCTCAAGCTTTTTGAAGGGGCCCGTCCCTCCAAGATGTTTCCGGCAATGGGCTGTGCGGTTCCCGTTATTTATAGCGGAGAAGGGGAGGCTGTGGAACTGATTCGGGAGGCTGGAGCAGGACTGACGGTTGAACCTGAAAACCCCCAAGAGATGGCCCAGGCCATTCGATCTTTATACGAGTTAAGTGACCAGGGGAAGTCTATGGGAAAAAGCGGAAGACGGTATGTAGAAGACCATTATTCCTGGGATAGTATTGTCAGCCAGTGGCTTAAAGAACTAAAATAGGCTTGGCGTTAGCAGGAGAGGACGTGACTGTGTGAAACGGTGGGGCGCTTGGATTATACCCTTATTTTTTGCTTTGGTACCTTGGGATATTAGCAAAGTTCTGTTTCCCCCTTATCAAAGCGGTGCGGAAACCCCGACCTCTTTGACCTTTTTGCGTCTGGGAATGATCCTTTTATTAGCTTGGGGCGCAGTGCGTTTTGCCCAAGCAGGCATAGGGAAGACCTTAAAACGTCTTACTGAGGTACCATTGATCTGGGCGGTCCTTCCCTTGTTTATTGCTGTCCTTATTTCACTGACAGGCAGTTTGCAATCACGAACAACCATGATCGAAGGCCTGCGTCTCCTGATCCTTTTTGCTGTGGGGGTCAGTGTGGCTTTAGGAGCGGACCGCAAAGAGGTCTTTGACCGAGTGTTTAAGGTGATCTTCGCTATGGCTACTCTGACTGCCATTATTGGTCTGGCACAATACCTGAGCGGAAACTGGATCTGGGGCGGAGGGATTGATATGGCCGGAGTACGGAGAGTGAATGCCACCTTCATCGATCCTAATCTATTTGCCCGTTATCTGGATATCTCTATCTTAGGAACCCTGCTCCTTCTTCAGCGGCGGAAATGGAATTTGCAGATCGGGATAGCTTTGGCCCTTCTTATCCAGGTTGCGGCTCTGGTAGTTACATTTTCGAGAACAGGCTGGCTGATTCTGCTCTTGGGTGTTCTTATTTTGGCTATCGGTTCAGTGAAAAAACGGAGAGTCCATTGGAGTGTCCTGGGGCTTGGCGGGTTGGGATTCGCTGCTCTTTATCTGATCCCCGGTATCCGGGTTCGCTTTGAGACACTTTTTACCGGGATGAGTGCCCTTGGACAGCGGGAGCACCTGATTAAAGGCGGCTGGGCTATGTTTATCGAAAATCCTTTGACTGGAGTCGGGCTGGGAAATTTTCGGTGGGCGATCGAACAACCCTACCATTATCTTGTACCTTGGAGTGATGCAGTCACCCGCTCCCATACCAGTCTGATAACCGTCGCCGCAGAGATGGGGATTTTCGGGATTTTAGGAATGGCTGCTTTTTTGTTGCTGCTCTTTATAATGAACTCGCGTGTCTTAAATCAAATGAATGTCTATGCCCAGGCAATATCGATGAGTGTTTTTGTGGTTTGGCTGAGCTCCCAGGGGGAAGGCCGTTTTTTTGAAGATCCTATGATTTGGGCTTTCTGGGGATTGAGCCTAGCTATACAATGGAAACCTTGGGGAGAGAGTTGGGATGGCTAAACTTTGCTTTCTGGCCAATGCCGCCAGCACCCACACTGAGAAATGGGCGATTGCTCTTACGGAAAGAGGTTGGGATTTAGAAATCCTCAGTTTTCTGCCCGCTGAGCTGCCCAAGGTTAAAGTTCACTTGATTCCTCACTTAATTGGAGATAAAGTAGATGTATTATTACGCCGGAAATGGGTAAGGGAAAAGGTCGCCGGGATTAATCCGGACCTGATCCATGCCCATTACGCAACGAGCTTTGGTTTGCTCGGAGTGTTGACCCACAGGCATCCTCTGGTTATTTCCGCCTGGGGCAGCGATATTTTTTCCTTTCCCCGCACCTCCTTTTTGCATCGAAACCTGTTAAAATGGATTCTGAGCCAGGCGGATATACTATGCTCAAGCAGTGAGATAATGGCCCAGGAGATGCGCCGGTATATACGTCCGGAACGTGGGATTGAAATAATACCCTTCGGAGTGGATACGACACGCTTTTCTCCCCCCCGGGGAGAGTCCATACAATATCCGGTTGTCTTCGGAGTCGCCAAAGGTCTGCACTCTGTGTATGGTTTAGACCTTTTGCTGGAATCTTTTGCTCAGGTTCACCGTCGTTTTCCTCAGACCGTTCTCCGCATCGCCGGAGAGGGCCCGGAGCGTCCCGCGCTGGAGAACTTAGCGGAGACGCTGGGGATTAGCGAAGTAATCGAATGGCTGGGTCAAATCCCTAATGCTGATGTCGCTGATTTCTATCAGAGTGTTGATATTGTGGTCATTCCCTCTCGTCAGGAAAGCTTTGGCGTAACCGCTGTCGAAGGATCAGCCTGCGCCCGTCCGGTGATCGCCAGCAGAGTTGGCGGGCTGACGGAAGTAATCGCCGAGGGGGAGACCGGGTTGCTTTTCTCTTCCGAAAATAGTTCCGAGTTAGCTGAGCATATGGAACGGCTGCTTAAGGACCCGGCCCTGAGGGATAGGTTAGGCCGGCAAGGAAGACAGAAGGTGCTTAAGCACTATGATTGGCAAAAAAATGTTACCCAAATGGAACTTGTGTATCAGCGCTTATTATTGGCCCAATGTTGAAAGGAGATAAATCCCATGCGTAAAGAATTTCTAACCTATGGTTTGCCGCTTATTGAAGATGATGATATTGCCGCGGTTGTGGATAGTCTTAAGTCAAATTGGATTACAAAGGGGCCTAAAACCCACGAGTTCGAGAAACGCTTCGCAGAGTATATCGGAGTTAAATATGCTATTGCTGTGAATTCCTGTACGGCGGGATTGCATCTCGCCTTAGTGGCTGCCGGGATCAGTGCCGGGGATGAAGTGATCACAACCCCCATGACCTTTGCTTCCTCGGCAAATGTCATTATTCATTCAGGAGCTACTCCGGTCTTTGCGGATGTCGATCCCGTGACGATGAACATCGATGTCAACGAAATTCGCAAAAAGATAACCCCGCGTACTAAGGCTATTATTCCGGTTCATCTTGCCGGGCATCCCTGTGAGATGGATGAGATCATGGACCTGGCCCGGGAGCACAATCTTTTTGTGCTGGAGGATGCGGCCCATGCCGTCTATACTAAGTATAAAGGGCAATTAATCGGCTCGATCGGGAATGCCACCGCCTTTTCCTTCTATGCTACGAAAAACCTGGCGACCGGAGAAGGGGGAATGGTCACCACCAATGATCAAGCTCTCGCGGATAAAATCAGAATTATGAGCTCTCATGGCATGAGCCGAAACGCTTGGAATCGCTATACTGCTTCCGGTTCATGGTACTATGAAATTCTCCATCCCGGCTTTAAATACAATATGACAGATATCCAGGCCGCCCTTGGTCTGACTCAGTTGGAGAAGCTGGAGCGCATGCAGGGTATCCGCCGGGAAATAGCCGAACGCTTTAATGAAGAGTTCGGCAAAATGCCCGAACTGGAAGTTCCGCCGGAAAAAGACTATGCCCGTCATGCTTGGCATCTGTATATCATCAAGCTGAATCTGGATAAACTATCCATTGACAGAACCGAGTTTATTGAAGAGTTAAAGAAGGAACAGATTGGAACCAGTGTCCACTTTATTCCCGTACCCATGCATCCTTACTATAGAGATACTTTCAACTACCAAAAAGGAGATTTCCCCCAAGCGGAAACCACCTTTGAACGAATTATCTCCTTGCCCCTTTATCCGAAGATGAGCAAGCAGGACACGGAAGATGTCATTGAAGCGGTAAAAGGAATAGTTGAGCGTTTTCGCAAGTAAGATAGCAGTGAAAGGAGACAAGCAAATGGGTCAGAGATCGGCGGTGTCTGTGGAAAGTAATGATCTTAGCCATCCCCGCTGGCAATTAGTTATGAAGCGGCTGCTTGACCTTTTGGTTGCCGCTGTTCTTCTGGTGATCATATCTCCCTTATGGCTGTTTATCGTTCTTTGGATTCGCTTAGATTCTTCAGGGCCGGCTATTTTCACCCAAACCCGGGTCGGACTTTGGGGGGAACCCTATACGATTTACAAGTTTCGAACTATGGTTTCCAACGCGGATGAGATAATGAAGAAAAAGCTGAAAAAGGTTAAGAATCTGGAAAACTTCGTTTTTCAAGAGAAGGATGATCCCCGGATCACACGCAGCGGCAGGTTTTTACGCAAAACCAGCCTGGACGAACTGCCTCAGCTGCTGAACATTTTACGGGGGAATATGAGTCTGGTAGGGCCTCGCCCGGAGGTTCCGGATATTGTGAAGCACTACACACCGGAACAACGTCTCCGCCTGAACGTTTTGCCGGGGGTTACCGGATTAGCCCAGGTCAACGGGAGGAGTGAGCTGACCTTGGGAGAAACCCTGGCCTATGATGTGGAATATGTCAGGCGCTGGAGTTTTTGGTTGGATCTCTCGATTCTCTGGAAAACCTTCTTTGTTGTCTTCTCCGGTAAAGGCGCCTATTAAATGAAAGGAGGCAAAATCATGATACGAGAAAAAATTCTTGATATATTAACGGATATTTGCGGTGCGGATGAAATAAAGAGGAATCCGGATTTAGAGTTATTTAAAAATGGATTGCTGGATTCCTTTGGAATTATAGAGTTATTTGTAGCTATTCATGAGCAGCTCGAAATTGACGTGGCACCCACAGAAATGGAACGGGAGGAATGGGAGACCGCCAATAAAATCATTGCCTACCTGGAGGAGCGGAAGGGTTAATGATCATGCGACATCGACTTGGGCCAATGCTGCTGGCGGTTCTGCTCTTTGTCTTAACCATAGTGTGGATGGGCTCTTTGACTCAATGGGCTGCAGGTTTTTGGCTGAAACCGGGGGTTACCCAAACCATTGGCGGATCCCAAACTCCCGTAGCATTCCAGGGCACGATCCTTCAGGAAAAAGCCATGGAATTGCCGGACGTTCTTCCGATTTACGGATCCTCCGAATTTTCGGCTGTCTCAGAATTCCATCCGTCACGCCTTTTTGAGGGAAAGCCCGCCGGGTTTGCCCCTTTTCTTGTAGGCAGAGGAGGGACTCAGGATATTATTCATGCTTTAAACATGGCAGCTCTTGGAGAATCTCTTCAGGGCAAAAAAATTGCCGTCATTCTTTCCGCCCAATGGTTCACGCCGGAAGGAATCAGTCCCGCCTACTTTAAGCAGAATTTTTCCGCTCTGCACGCCTATCGGATCGTTTTTAACTCCAGGTTGTCTGAACCGACCAAACAGCAATTAATAAAACGTCTCTTGGATTTTCCCGGAGCCTTTGAAGAGGAATCTACTCTCCAGGCGCTTCTTTCCCAGTCCTTAGATCCAGGCCGGACAGCAGCTTACCGGAAGGTGAGTTTAGCCGTCCAAGGGAGGCTTAAAATGGCGGCGCTTGAAGCCCAGGACGCTCTCAAGACCATTGATTACGCTCAGCTGATCAACCCGAAAATCGCTGAAATTAATGCCTCTGAAACTGCCCCGCCTCTCCCGACCTGGCCGGAAGTAAACGAAAAGGCGACCGAGCAGGGGAAATCAAGCACTCAAAATAATCCCTTCGGCATCTTGAATGAGTACTATACCCAGTACATACAACCGAAGTTTGCCGAGCAGAGGAATTCAGCGGTCAATTCAGGATTTTATCCTTCTCCCGAATACCGGGATCTGGAACTTTTGTTGACGATTCTCCAGGAAACTAAAGCCCAGCCGATGTTCGTGATCGTGCCGGTCAATGGAGCCTGGTATGACTATACGGGCTTTCCCAAGGAAGAGCGAAAGGCTTATTATGCACGAACTGAGAAGATGATTCAAGATCGGGGCTTTAAGGTTGTGAATTTAGGGGATCACGAATATGATTCCTACTTTTTACAAGATACCATGCATTTAGGTTGGAAAGGATGGGTGAGCATTGATGAAGCACTGGACGGATTTTATCACGAAGGGATCTAAGGAATGGAATCCTGCCCTGACCTGGTTGGGTCGCGCTGCTTATTACTACCTCATCCTGATGGGGCTGTTTATTCTTTATTTAGTACAGAAGCAACAGACGGCTGCTCCATTTATTTACAATAACTTTTAGGCAAGTGGGGAATGTGTGTATGCTTAGTGAAAAAATCCATGATTGGGCTGTAAAATGTCCGGAACGGGCGGCCCATAGACATGGGGATAAGGTTTTGACCTACGCCTCTTTAGAAAGCAGTTCCAATTCTGCGGCGCTTTGGCTTCATGAACTGTGTCTTAATCAGGGAATAACCCGGCAAACCCCAGTTGTTGTGTATGGGCATAAAGAAAATGAGATGCTGGTCTTATTCCACGCTTGCGTCAAAGCCGGTCATCCCTATATACCCGTCGATTCCTCTGTGCCGGCAGAGCGTCTCCGGCAAATCATTGAGGCTTCCGGGGCGCGGATTGTCCTTTCTCCCCAGCAGGTGCCGGAGGGGATTGCTTCGAGCAAAGTCTTAATTCACGAAATGATTTCCCTGGTCGGGCCGGACAGTATCCTGAACGGATATCATTCGGAGGTACCCCCCGACGCTTGGCAGGTGCAGCCGGATGAAGTTTACTACATTATATATACCTCAGGCAGTACCGGGGTCCCTAAAGGGGTGCAGATTACCCTGGGGGCCTTGGAGAGTTTTCTCAACTGGGTCAATTCGGCCTTTGAGCCGGAGGAAAGCAAGGAAGTCTTTCTCAATCAGGCTCCCTTTTCCTTCGATCTTTCTGTGATGGACTTATATATGTCCTTAAGCACAGGGGGAACCCTGTGGAGTGTGGACAAGGCCCAAATCGCCAACCCGAAAGAGCTCTTCACCTCTTTGGGCAGCTCGAATGTCAGTTACTGGGTATCAACTCCCTCCTTTGCCGAGGTTTGTTTGATGGACCCCAGTTTTAATGATACCCTCTTGCCCCAGGTCAAGCACTTTCTTTTCTGCGGGGAGATTCTTACCCATGATTGTGCGGTCAAACTCACTCAGCGCTTTCCGCGCGCCAAAGTGGAAAATCTCTATGGGCCCACCGAGGCCACTGTGGCGGCAACCAACCTGACGATTACCCCGGAGATTCTGAAGGAGTTTAATCCTCTTCCCGTAGGAAGGGTCAAACCGGATGCTCTGCTCCTGGTCTGTGATACGGATCAGCTCACCGCAGCCATCACCGCTGAGAAGGGCGTTTTAAGCCATAGGCCTGAGACTCTGCCTGAGGGAAGGGCAGGAGAACTGGTTATCGCCGGGCCCAATGTCAGTGTGGGTTACCTTAATAATCCGGAGCAAACAGCTAAAGCCTTTTTTAGCTGGCAGGAACAAGGAGTCACCTGGAAGGCATACCGGACAGGGGATTCAGGGCTGTTCAGAGATGGACTTCTCTTTTACCAGGGCAGGTTGGACTTCCAGGTCAAACTCCATGGTTACCGAATCGAATTAGGAGAGATCGAGGAAAATCTCAGACGCCTGCCCCTGGTGGATAATGCCGTGGTTTTACCGGTGGAACGCCGTGGTAAAGTAGAGTATTTACAGGCCTTTGTCACTGTGAGCAAGCCTGTTGAGGATGAATTTAAGGCAGTTCTTGCTCTGCGGGAGGATTTGCGCCAACACCTGCCCGAGTATATGATCCCGCGCCGGTTTAAATTTCTCGATAAAATGCCAATGACACCCAATGGCAAGGCGGACCGCCGGGCTTTATCCCAGAGCTGAATCAAGAGTATTGTTTATTAGGAGGCAGTAATGACGCCGTTTGAGGACTTTTCCTTTTTTATCTATTTGCTGATTCCCATCGTGCCAGCCGTTTTGCTCGGAATCTTGGGAGCAGCGGGTAAAGTGCGAGCCATGTGGGTCCTGCTTTCCACCTTGGGCATGCTTCTTCTCATCGGGCGCCCTTTAAGCGTGCTCTATCAGATGATAGGGTATCTGATGTTTCAATGGATCATCGTCCGGGGTTATTTGTCCTATCGGCTGAAAGCTCAGGATAAGAATCTTTCCAGTATCTTTTATCTGGTGATTTTCTTATCAATTCTGCCGCTGGCAGCCGTAAAGCTAAATCCCACGGTTATTGAGCTGGGCTTTTGGCAGACTGTGGTCGGTTTTATTGGGATTTCCTATTTAACCTTTCGGACAGTGGGTATTCTTATGGAAATCCGCGACGGGTTGATCAAAGAGGTTCAGCTGCCGGATTTTATCAGTTTTGTCCTCTTTTTCCCGACGCTGGCCTCGGGTCCCATTGACCGCTACCGGCGTTTTGTTGCGGATCTCGATAAACCTCTGAACCGGCGGGAGTATGGAGAGCTGGCCATTCAGGGAATGGACTATATTTTTCGGGGCTTTCTCTATAAGTTTATTATCGCCTATCTTATCAATAAATACTGGCTTGACCCGCTGAACCACAGTTTTGGCTTCCTGCCAACCCTTCAATATATGTATGCTTATGGTTTGTATCTCTTCTTTGATTTTGCAGGGTACAGCGCTTTTGCTATAGGGGTCAGTTATCTGATGGGTATTAGAACCCCGATCAACTTTGATAAACCGTTTATCTCGAAGAATATCAAAGACTTCTGGAACCGCTGGCATATGTCCTTATCCTTTTGGTTCCGGGATTACATCTATATGCGTTTTGTCCTTGATTCAGCCAAGAAGAAACGCTTTCGCAACCGCTATACGGCTTCCTATATCGGCTATATTCTGCTGTTTGGCATCATGGGTGTCTGGCACGGAATCCAACCCCAGTATGTTCTCTATGGGTTCTATCATGCAGGACTGATGATTGGCTTTGATTATCTCGACCGCCAGAATAAAACCCGGAAGTTTTGGGGTAAAGGTCCCGTGTGGGATCTGTTAGCGATTCTGGTTACTTTTAATTTTGTGATGTTTGGGTTTTTGATTTTTTCCGGCCGTCTGTTTTAGATGACGGCTGTGGGGTTAAGCCGGATTTTAGGCGGCCGTTGGATCTTGGTATTTCTGCTCTTTTGGCGGGTTGAGCCTTGTGGTATAATTTTTAAAACGCTTTGTACCCGTTGGTTTGGTTTTTGTAAATATCGTAGCAGCATAAGAAAAGCACTACTCATTTATATATAGAGTAGTGCTTTTTTCACTATTTTTGGGGTACCATAGGGTACCTACTTGCTAAATTGATATAGTGGCCAAGCTTGTCCCAAATTTCCAAATTCCCAAACGTTTGGGAATTTGGAAATTTGGGACAAGCTTGGAAGGATCAGAGCCAGTCAAGGTTTCTAAATTAATAAGATGTTAATGTAAGTGAATCCGCGGTTAGTTAACTAAAAGTTCTTCAAGATATCGTGATGTCCAACGGCCCGCAAAACGATTGTATCGCCGGTTCTTTCAAAAATTATCCGTATATCTTTATTGGCGTAAGCCTCGATAAATACAGTTCCTTCGATTTTATGCGTCTGCAGAGAAGGGTGTCTGGGGTTAGCAGCAAGGGAACGGAGAGCTTTCAAGACTTGCTTTTGTTCGTCTCCGCTGAGGGAAAGGAAGTCCAGATCAAAGGGTCTTGTTCTTATTACCACTGGCATTGGCAAGGTCCTCCAAGTCCCTAATTGCATCTTCCATACTTTCAAACGTCTTATAGTCGCCGTTTTCCAAGGCTTCTTGGCTGCGCTGCATTTTTTCTTGCCAGGGTTCAGTCCAAAAATACTTCTGTTTTTTATCAACCCAGTCCACAGGTCTTAAAAAAACACCATTATCCCTTTTTTCGATGAGGATATAATCTCCTTCATTTAAGTTAATATCTTTGGCAATTTGCGCAAGACTCACGAGCATCCGCTTTTGAACTTGTTGAATATTAGCCATAATTTCGCTCCTTCAGTTTTACTGTAATTACAGCCTAACATAGAAATGTTTAAATTACAAAGAGGGCAGTGCATAAGCGCAGATAAGGAGACCACTTGCGCTGGGCGGCTAATCCCTGCCAAGTTTTGCAAAGCGGTCGATTAACAGTTATTGGGCAGGAATCCTCTCCTATGGTGTCGAATAAGTCATAAAATGCAGTCCAGAACTCTGGACACTGAAGGAAGGGGTAATAGGGATTATGAAGGGGTATCTCAGCAGAAAGATCATGGCGGTACTTGTCATGGGATTCATTATTATGCAGCTGGTTCCGGCCAGACCGGTCATGGCCGCATTTGATCAAAAGGCTTATTACATAGAGATTGGCGAAAAGTTAGAGGATATGGCAAACCAATATAATATTCCTCCCGTACTCCTCAAAGCGATTGCCTGGATGGAAAGCGGCTGGAAGCAATATGAACTGGATCCGGCAACCGGACAACCCTTAACCGATAAGCCCTTAATAGGGCGTGACGGAATAGGAATCGGGATTATGCAGATTTCTTCCTATGATCCTAAGGACACAGCTACTATTGAGAGATTGAAGACGGATATCGACTATAACATTGAGATCGGCTGCCAAATGCTCAACCAGAAATGGCGGGCTTTCCCCAAGATCGGAGATGGGGACCGCAACGTTTTGGAAAACTGGTATTTTGCTGTCTGGGGCTACAATAGCTGGGCAGTCAGGAATAACCCCAATGTCTTAACCGGTAAATCCGCCTATCAGGATTCTGTATTTAGTCTGATGGGACAAAAGTATAATAGTGCAATTACCTTTGCCCCGGGAGCGACTAAAATCTCTAAATCCCTGCTGCCTCCGGTCAATCCTCCTTACTACTCCAGCCGTTGGAGTACACCGGCGACGACTCATTTGGGAGATTTAGAGATCGATCCTGATTCATTGGTTTCATCCGGCGGGGGGCCTGGCGTGGAGGCTGCTAACGGAGATTATTGGTTCAAATATGCACCTTGGAGTTCATATTACGCTTTAGGCTTTTATGTAACCGCCTATAACAGTCCGACAGTCACTAATAAATCCGCTATTTCCCAGAAAATCCTGAGCGCTTATGGCAACCTGTTAGCAGAAGCTGATAGTTTGGTGCGGGAGGGTAAGGACTCTTCATGCTCGACAGCAGCAAAATATTATTGGACGGTTTTGCAGGGACCGAAGTTGGATGCCGGTATCGCGGAACGTGCTGACAAAGGGCTTCAAAGTGCCCTGAACAAAGTAATTACTGAAGCCGATAAACTCCTCCTCAAAGATTCCGCTTCCTCCTACCTGACTGCGGCTGAAGACTATGGAGTGGTTCTCCAAGGATCAGATCTGGATGCTGACCTGGAACAACGGGCAAAGGCGGGTCTTACTAAGGCTTATGAAAAAATCCTGGCGGAAGCTGACAAATTAGCTAAAGAGGGAACCGCTGCTTCAAAGGCCAGTGCGTCCAAATACTACTTGACGGTTCTGGATGGGTTAGTTCTTGATGCCGGTCTAACCCAACGAGCTAAGACCGGCTATGAACTTTCGCGCAGCATTGACCAGAACCCGGATTCTATCTATGACCCAAGCAGAGGCCAAACACCTGATCCAAATCCGAACCCGGCACCAGGCCCAACTCCAACACCCGAACCTGGATCCTTCAGCCTGGAACGCCTCTACGGAACACGTGCGGAAGATACCGCGATTAAAATATCCCAGGCAGGCTGGGCTGATAACTCCTCTCCAGTTGTACTCCTGGCCCGAGTGGACCGCTTCCAGGATGCTTTGGCAGCAGCCCCTTTAGCCAAGAAATTTAAGGCACCCTTATTGTTAACCTCTCCCTATCAGCTGGATAAAGCGGTTTTACAAGAATTAAAACGGCTGGGAGCGGACAACGTCTATGTCATTGGGGGGGAAGGCGCGATTACCAAGCCCGTCACCAATGCCCTTGTCAAAGAGGATCTAACCTATGAGCGAATCTTCGGAGACGAAGCCGCAGATACAGCGGCAGCTATTGCCAGAAAGATTGGCCCCAGTACCCAAGTGATTCTGGCTTCCAGCACCAGCTTTCCGGATGCTTTGTCAGCTTCTGCTCCCGCGGCAGATCTTGGAATCCCCATCCTTTTAACGGAACAAGGCAAATTACCCGCCGCCACTAAGCAAATCCTCAAAGACTTTGGCGTGACCAAGACCATTATCGTAGGAGGAAAATTTGCCATATCTCCGACCTTTGATGCCAAGGGAGGCCCCCTGGCCAGCTATGGTCCCTTGCGCTTGGCTGGGGATACAAAATATGATACGATGTTACAAATTGTGAAATATTTTAACCAAAATCCCGAATCAATCATCTTTGCCACAGGGGAAACCTTCCCGGATGGACTATCCGGGGGCGCTTTTGCAGCTTTAACCGGAAGCCCCATGTTCCTGATTCCTAAAGGGGATCTGAATTCGGATACTAAAGCTTACCTAAAGAGTTTGAGCGGAACCACCAAGCAAGCTTATATTTTAGGCGGCACTGGGGTAATCACCAGTACGACTGAAAAGACCTTAGGGAGTCTCTTAACTCCCCAATAATCTTAAACCGGCAGAGGATGGAAATAACCATTGTATAATAAATCGAATAGAAAACGAGAATTCAAAAGGTTATGGATCACAGGGCTTCTGTTTTTAATCGCTCTGGTGGTCGAACTCCTCTATATAAAATCCTATAACATAAGTCACTTTGTTTCACCGGATGGGTTACTCTATTCCAACATTGCCGAGAATTTTCTGAATGGCCAGGGACTTGTGAATACGGCAAATTTTTTCCAGGGTGATGACGGGGGTGTACGGGCGATTCCCTACTATCGGGATTATGTGGTAGGTCCGGTCTTTCCCATGCTCCTGGCTTTGGTCTATGGGATATTTGGCTTAACCAACTACGGCGCGGTCATCCTGGTTCTCCATGCCGGACTGGGCGCGGTCAGCGCAGTGCTCAGCTATAAGACAGGGAAACTCCTCTTTGGCAAGGGGTATGCCTGGATCCCCTATGGGCTGACCCTGGGGTATCCCTTATTTGCCTTTTGGGGGATGTTCATAATCACAGAAGTAACCTATGTTTTTACGATCACCCTTTTTCTCTATCTCTTAGCCCGCTATGCGAAAGAAGCTGAACGTCCGAGTCTCAAAACCCTCTTGTTTTTAGGGGTGACTGTTGGGATTTCGAATCTTGTTCGGCCCTTTTTGCTGCTTTATTTCCCGGTCCTGGGATTTTGGATCTTGTGGATACAGCGCGGGCGTTTGAAAATCGCTCTGCGGGATTTTGCCATTATTGTTATGATGACGGTGGTGGTTATGAGTCCCTGGTGGATCCGCAATGGGATCAAATACCAGCAGTTTATTCCCGTATCAAATTATGGTTCCTATGAGATGTACCTGGGGAACAATCCGGCGACAGTGACGGATGAGTATTTTTATTTTGCTCAGCCCAGTTATGATCCTGAAGAGAAAGCAAGAATTGAAAAACTGCCGATCTTAGAACAAGAGAAGGAATACCGGCAATTGGCCGTGTCTTACATTTGGGAGCATCCTATGCTCTTTTTAGAGCGCACCTTGGAAAAGGAAACAAACCTTTTCTGGCAGCCGATTGATTCCCATGTAGGAAAGGCTTATAAAATGCAGGGAGATTGGCTGGACAAGTGGTATCTTTGGTTAGGGTTGAGCGGGGCTGTCTTAAGTCTCTTCCAATTAAAAAAATACAGCTTTCTGCTGCTGTTTACGGGTTACTATAGTTTTGTGGTGAGTATGATCACGGTGGTGGACGGTGCTCGCTATCGCCTGCCGGCGATGCCCGGGATGATCCTCTTGGGGTCTCTGGGTTTGGTATTAATCATTAAGGGTATAGGAAGACTAGCAAGGGCTCGGCGGCGAACAAGCAGGAGGGTGGGTTAAATGTCACGGGTTCAAATAGTTGTTTTATTAACGAGCCTGCTTGTAACGGGCTTTATCGTTGAGAAAGTTCGCCGCCGGCGTCTGGCGGTTGAATACTCTCTGATTTGGATTGTTGCAGGACTGGGTATGATCAGCTTATCCCTCTGGAAAGATGGGATTGAGTATATAGCAGACTTAATGGGAATCTATTATGCCCCATCTGCGATCTTCGTGATTTTTGGAGTTCTGGTGTTTGTCCTGTGTGTTCATTTTTCACTGGAGATATCCAAATTAAGTTCGAATAACCGGGTCTTGGTCCAACGGATCGCGCTGCTCGAGGATGACTTGAAACGATTGGAAGAAAACTCCGCCGGTGAAGAACCTAAAGAGAGGAACCCCTTTTCATGAAAACATTAGCGATTGTTCCGGCATTGAATGAGGCAGATAATATTGGCAGTGTGGTTCAAAATCTAAGGACCGCATCCCCTTGGCTCGATGTACTCGTCATAGATGACGGCTCTACGGATCAGACTGCCGAGGTTGCCCGGGCCTATGGGGCAAAGGTGATTTCCTTGCCGGTCAACCTCGGCATAGGAGGAGCGGTTCAGACCGGATTTCTCTATGCCTTAAAGCACCACTATGAGGTGGCTTTACAAGTCGATGGAGACGGTCAACACAGAGCGGAGGAAATCAGGAAATTAGTGGACCCTATACTGCTGAGGGAAGCAGATGTAACCATCGGATCCAGGTTTTTAGAAAAAACCTCCTATAAATCAGCCTGGCCCCGGAGATTAGGGATTTATTTGCTAAGTAAAACCATCCAGTCTGTAGTGCGTAAGAACTTTACGGATCCTACGTCGGGATTTCGTGCCTATAATCAAAAGGCTTTGCAGATTGTGTCCGCCCACTATTCTACGGATTACCCGGAGCCGGATGCTATTGTTACCCTGCTTAAGAACAGACTGCGGGTGATCGAGATTTCCGTGGAAATGGATGCAAGGTTGTCGGGGAGTTCGTCGATTACGCCGTTCAAGAGCGGGTATTATATGTTTAAGGTGAGTCTGGCGATTATTCTTAACTCCATGATGAGCCGGATTTGGAATGATTAGCTTTTTGTGCTCTGTCGACTAAGAAACGAGATCTAAAGGTAAAAAGACTCAGATGCAAAGCATGTAAAAATTTGGTACAATACAAGAGCAGGGGGGATGCCAAGTGTCGTTATCAAAACAGGATAGAAAATACACATATGCTGACTATCTGAAATTTCCAGACGATGAACGATGGGAAATTATAGATGGGATACCCTATATGCAGTCGGCCCCAACCTGGCAGCATCAGGGTATATCAAGAGAATTAATGCTGCAGTTTGGCGAGTACTTACGTGATAAGCAATGTCAGGTGTTTGCGGCACCGTTCGATTTAAGATTACCTGAGGTTGAAGCAAGATATAATGATGAAGATGTTACGAATGTATATCAGCCGGATCTATTAGTGATTTGCGACAAAAGCCGATTAAAAGGAACCGGCTATTATGGTGTTCCCAGTCTGGTTATCGAAATATTATCACCCTCTACAGTCCGAATTGACAGGCTTTTAAAGTTTAACGTTTACGAAAAAGCCGGGGTTAAGGAATATTGGATAGTAGAGCCTGATACCAAACTTGTAAATGTCTTTGTTTTACAGGATAACAGCAGATACGGAAGGATTGAGCTGTATACTGAAAATGATCATGTTAAAGTATCGATTTTTCCGGAGTTAGTCATTGATCTTAGCAAGATTTTTGATATTTGATAGTATAACGGGGGTGGCTGAAGTGTCTTTACCTGTACAGAAGGATAATAATAGATATACATACGCTGAGTATTTAGTATGGGCTGAAGACGAACGCTGGGAACTGATTGATGGAATCGCTTATAATGTCGCAGCTCCCTCCAGGAGGCACCAAGAGATTTTAGGTGAATTATTTTACCAGATTCGCAGTTATCTTACGGAGAAGCCATGTAAAATTTACGCTGCTCCCTTCGATGTACGTTTTAGCGAACTAGAGGAAGATGAGCAAATAAGGAATGTAGTCCAACCAGACCTTACGGTTATTTGTGACGAATCTAAATTAGACGATAAGGGTTGTTTAGGCGCCCCGGATCTAGTCATTGAAGTGATTTCTCCGACAACGATTAGTTTGGATTATGTGAAAAAGCTGGCTCTCTACGAGAAGTATCGAGTCAAAGAATACTGGATTGTGCATCCGATTGATAATACGGTGATGGTTTTTGTTTTAGGAAAAGACCATCAATACGGAAAACCAGGAATTTATACTGAGGACAGCCATTTAGAGAGCAGGGTATTCCCTGATATTGGTATTGATTTAAAGCAAGTCTTTAAAAGAGATTAGTATACTCCTTATCCTTCAGAGAAAAAGATCAATGATTTCATGGACTTGCTATGCTATAATTTAAGTAATTCCACTAAAAAGAGGAAGGAGGTTTAAGAGAAATGGAAGACAAAATTCTTCAGGCACTTGAAGGGTTGTCAAATCAGATTACTGTTTTATCAGAGAAAGTAGACAATCAGGGAAGTCAGATTAGTGCGTTATCAGAGAAAGTAGACAATCAGGGAAATCAGATTGGTGCGTTATCAGAGAAAGTAGACAATCAGGGAAATCAGATTGGTGCTTTATCAGAGAAGGTAGACAATCAGGGAAATCAGATTAGTGCGTTATCAGAGAAAGTAGACAATCAGGGAAGTCAGATTAGTGCTTTATCAGAGAAGGTAGACAATCAGGGAAATCAGATTAGTGCGTTATCAGAGAAAGTAGACATGCAGGGAAATCAGATTAGTGCGTTATCAGAGAAAGTAGACAATCAGGGAAATCAGATCACTACCTTATCAGAAAAAGTAGACATGCAGGGAAATCAAATTAAAGAAAATACTCAGATATTAAAGGCTTTAGAGCATTTAGCACAGGTTAATAAAGCTGAACACGACGTGATGGCACTTGATATAGCGGAGATAAGCGGAGAAGTTAAGGCCATTAGAAAAGACTTAGTAAATGTTGAATTAATTACAGCGAGTAACTGGAGCGACATCGCAAGGCTAAAATCAGCAAAATAGAAACGAGATCGCAGGAAGACCTTCGATCTCGTTTTTTTGTATTAGAGCTTAAAATACTCCTCAATCGAAGTAAACTCAAACCTCTTCAATACACGTATCAATTTCTGCTCACACCTGCTAACCCCATAATAATGAATAAAGCTTTCCTTCTTACTCAGGGCCAGCCGGGGCTGTTCCGGGTCGATCTCACGAGGGTGCAGATAAACAATCGCGGGATGCCCCTCTTTGTTAACAGCTTTGATGCACTGGGCGATCACGGGATAGGGAAGGGCCCGGAAGTAGAAGCCTCCGGCGAAGGGAATATTTTTAGTCAGAAATCGCACTGTCGAGGAAGGGACTTCAAGAAGGTCGAGTATTTTACCATTGTATTCGGGGTGAAAGGAAAAGCGCGGAGCGGTGGGCAGGCCGTAAAGAAAGGTCTCAATAGGAAAGACGCTGGCATCGTACTTAAAGCCCAGCTCTTGCAGGATCTCCCAGGCCCAGAGGGATCTGGGAGTGATGGACCAGGAAGGGGCGCGGTATCCCTTAACGCTTGTGCCGACAATATCTTCAACCCGTTTCTTAGCTTGGCGTACGTCTTCTTTAAATTCCTCCGGTGTTTGTTGGTAAAGGAGTTGATGGGCATACCCATGGGAGGCGATCTCGTGTCCGGCAGCTAAAATATCCCGGATTAACCGGGGATGCTTTTCGGCGACATAGCCTAAGACAAAGAAGGTGGCCTTGGCTTTATGTTCGTTAAAGAGGGTTAATAGTCGTTCCGTATTCTGAAGTATGCGTACTTCATAGGTTTTTTGGTTATCAAAAACATCGTCATGATAATTGGCGTGAAACCATTCTTCTAAGTCAATTGTCAATATATTTTTCATTGATTTCTCCTTGGTCTAAATAACATCATAATCCCCCATCGTCAAAAACCACTGATTTAGCTGGAGAAAGGGATCATCTTTCGTATCTCCATCCTTCGTATCCCCTTTAAGGGGAGTAAACCTGCGGTAAATAACCCGGAAGGGCTGGGGTTCCAGGAATTTGGGACAGGTGAAAAATCGCTGGGCTTTGAGAATAGCAAACTCCCCAGTATGAGGCAGCATCAGTGAACCGGCTAATTCCATCTTTTGATCGACAAAGAAGCGAAGAAGACGGGTTACCAATGCATTTCCTGCGTCCGGATGGCTGGGGTCCACTAAAAAGTCCACGATCATCCCCGAATCCATTTCGGCCACTTCCGTACAGCGTCCCACGATGTAACCGAGAAGTGGGGAGCCGCCCTTCCGGCGGACCCCATAGAGTTGATAGTCCCGAAGGGGAATGTCAAAATACCGCCAGCGGATATAGTCGGCATCCCGAATGCCCATAAGGGGATACTTGTGTTGTATTTTAATCCAGAAGCCATCAAACTCGGAGAGATCCGATTCCATGAGCGGGTAGACCTCGTAGCGGTCATCCGGCTGATCCTTCACTCCGAAAAGGGGATGAAGCGGCAACGCCAGAGAAGCAAGCACTGAGCCCAGCTTTTTCCGGACCAGGGCTTTAGGGTTTAAGGGGCGGAGTAAGAGGGGGACGCTTCCTATGTCCGTGAATCCAAGCTTCCGGATGAATCCAGGGTAGGAATTGGGATTGGGAAAGGCATAGCAAAACTCCAATCCTTGCTTAACACAGTCCTGATAAACGGGTTCAGCCAAGCCCGTGAAAATCCCTTGCCCACAATAAGCTTCCCGTGTAAGAATGTTTAAGCAAAGGGTACCGTTGATTGGATCATCGGGGGTTTTAAAGCGCATGGGAATCACAACATTTTGACCGGCCACCTGATTGGTTTCAATATCCCGCGCTAATTGGATGACTGCAGGCCCGGCCGGGTTTGCTTCATACTGCCATTTTAAGAAGTTTGAATCGGATACCCAGGAATCCCCGTAATACTCCCTCGTCATTTCGATGGTTTCAAGGAGATTTTTCGGCAGGTATTTAACCGCTTTCCACATGATATGTGCCTACTTTCGTGTGATAATAATGATCCCAAGGCAAATCACTAACACCCCGACGATTTTCGTGGGTGTCAGCTGCTCTTTAAAAATCGTTGTCCCTATAATAAGGGCAAAAATAAAGGCGGTACTCTGAATTGGATAAACATAGCTTAACTCGCCTTTATTTAAAATATAAATCCAAAGCACGGAAGCAAAGGCATACACAAAGAGGCCTGAAATCACATAAGGGCTTAAAAAAAGGCGTAAGAGTTGACTGAGACTATGGATGTCTTTTCCGGTTGCCCCTAACTTCCAAAGGGTTTGCCCCGTTACCATGAGAACTGAATTAAAAATTGTCAGCAATATTAACAAAAGCGTTCCACCTCAATTAGTATTATACAAGATGAGATGCACAAAGCAACAAGGAAGGCTTAGAGCTGCTGCTTCAAGCCAGAGTGTGAAGTTTCTTGAAATATTTGCTGCACCCTTTGATTTACGACTCTCAGATGGGGAAGCAGCGGATGAAGATGTTACCAATGTCTGTCAACCAGATTTAGTGGTCATTTGCGATAAGAGTCAATTAAAGGGAACGGGCTATTTTGGAATACCTGATTTGGTTATCGAAATAATATCCCCCTCTACAGCCAAGACCGACAGACTCTTAAAATTTAATATGTACGAGAAATTTGGAGTGAAAGAGTATTGGATAGTAGAGCCTGACACGAAGCTTGTAAGTGTATTCATATTGCAGGAAAATGCACGATATGGAAGACCCGAACTGTATAGCGAAACGGCCGTGGTCAAGGTGTCGATTTTCCCGGACCTTGTCGTCAATTTGAGTACGGTTTTTGAGTTTTAGGTAAGTAAGAGCAAATAAGCCGATCACTGTTTGGATTAAAAACAGTGATCGGCTTGACTATTTTACCTTTGGGAGGAGAGAGGAAATGTTGGAACTTCCCCCAAAGCAAGAGCCATTCCCAGCTTGCATCAGACAGAAGAACCGTCCCCCTGTCTTAGTCTAGCGCAGATGCTGCTTTAGGACCGGGAAGATCGCACCGGAGCTTTCCGGGTGGATCGTCCAGTAGAGGGACCAGGCTCCCACACCGCCCAGACCGTATTGGCTGAGCAGGCTCATTTTGGCATTCCAGCTTTGGGCATCATCATAGTAAACAGTATGTGAAGCGCCATCGGCATCAGTGTAACTAAAATAAGGGATCTGTGAAGCATCTCGTTGGACGGTGCTGTTATACTTTGCTATAACTTCCATCATTCCGGTTATATCCGTATCCGAAGTCGTACCATAGAGAGTGTGAAGCCCGCGGGCGACACGGCTATAGGAGGGAGCATCAGGGGTTCCCTTAGCGGTCCAGTCGACCCCATAGTAGGGAAGCCCGAAAAGGACCTTACGCATGTCAACCCCTTGATCTTTGGCGTATTTCAGGACCCGGCTGCTCCAATCCAGCGGTGCGATCGGCCCAGGCACCCCGTGACTATAGTCATAAGTCATAATGTGCAGGTAGTCAACATGTTGAACAAGTCCGGCGTAGTCAAACTCTTCGAGCCATTCCTCATTACCCGTTCGAGGCATGACGGCTTGAATCACCAGCTTATTCAAGGGGTGAAGTTCAGCGTAAAGCTCTTTCATGAACTGGGTTAGATAAGGCCCGGTTTTGGTATTCATTAATTCAAAATCGATCACAATTCCATCGGCCTTGATGCTGTTAATCCGATCCTTGATCTGGCCTATTAACTTAGCCCGGGCGGTTTCAGTAGCCATGACCTTATCCACTGTATCAGGAGTGCTCCAAGAAGACTGTATGACGGGAAGGACTTTTAAGTTGCGGGACTGAACATTAGCCGTAAACTTGGAGTAATTGTCCGGCGTTGCATCCCATCCTCCCACCACGTTTCCATCGGCGGTATCATCAAGATAATACCAGCTTGGGGCGATGATATCCGCATAATCCGTGGCAGGGGAGGGGATTGACATAACCTGATTGAGCATTCCATTCGTGCCGCCATAACCCCCCTGGGTATATTGAAGGGAAACCCACGGTTGGACGGCACCCGTGCGGATGACGCTTTCCATCTTATAACTAATAACCCCCCAGCCCCCGAAAATCGTAAAGGCGGCGCCGGAAGCCCGGCGTTCATTAAGATAAGCAGTCGTCGATTTACCTAAAGCGGAATTGGGAATTAAGAGGATCGGGGTATTGCTTTTCCCGGCCAGAGCGGCTCCCGCTAAGGCATCCGGGAAATTTTCCCCGGTTGCTACATAAACTTTGGAGGTAGCAAAGGATAAATGATTTAACACTTCCGTGTTCGTTTCATACTGATCATAACCGGCATAACGGGCGGCGACTTTGACGGGCTGAGGGAGCTTGCCTAGCTGGTCTTCGATGCTGTCCTTAATCACAGCCTTACCACCGATCAGCGTCACTTCCGAAACCCCCAGATCAGCCAGTGCCTTAGCCGTTTCCGGCGGCAGTGAATCCGAACGTGTGAGCAGGACAGGAATCCCTTGAGCAGCGGCATAGGAGGAGATACTTAAAGCATCCGGAAACAATTCCCCATTGACTAAAAAGGCTTCATCAGAATTTGGAGCGGCTGCACGGGCAATCTCCGCAGCGGTTCCGTACTGATCCCAGCCTGAGAGACGTCTGGGCAAGATCCCTAAGTCTTTGAGAGAGTTTTCAACCCCGACGTTCAAAGCGACTTCTCCGCCGAGCAGATAGACTTCTTGCGTGCCAAGACGTTTAAGCTCTGCGGCCACTTCGGGATTCAACCGATTCGATTCTGTGAGAAGTAAGGGTCCATTCACTTTGCGAGCGAGTACGGTTCCGGTCAAGGCATCCGGAAAATTCCTTCCGGTCGCCAGGACAGCAACAGGGGCAAAATCCCACCCCCTTTTAGAAATTTCCACAGCCGTATCATATAAGGTATTCCCGTAAATTCGATCAGTGACCGATTCGGCAGGGGCAGCTTTCACCTGAAGGGGAAGCAGGGGTGCCAGACTTAAGAGAATCATTAAACTAAAGAAAATACTAAGGACCTTTTTTGTGATAAAATTCATTAATCAACCGAACCTCTTTCTTACGTAATTTTAAGTTCTGTTAACCGGCAAGGAGTATATTAACTCGCTTGCGTGAAGCCGCTGCGACAAAACATACTGAACTAATTCGCAAAAATGAACTCTTATTCCTAATTATTCTTTAAAACAACTTAAAATCCTTCCTCACAGGAAGGATTAAAGCCATCCAAAATATAACATAGGTAGAATAAGGGGTTGGAGCAAAAAGGAATGCTGCATAATTTGTCGAATAAACATATGAACGGGTTCAGATCGACATCAGACGTAAGGAAAGGCGTGAAAAAGATGTTTATGCGCCGGTTTTATCGAAGCAAGTTAACGCTGTTATCATTAGGAATTGTGGGATTAATGCTCCTAAACTTAGGGGCAGCCCCAATTCACGCAATGTCTGAGCATCCCAAGGCCTCCCAAGGCATAACAGGCCAAAGCCCATCTGATCCGCATCAAGTCGTCATCTCGCTCGCGCCGGGGGCAAATCTCGAACAGGCGGCAAAGGATGTTAGTGCCAAGATTATCCGCCGGGGTCCCTTGAATTTTGCCACGTTGGAAGTGACGGAAACGAGCAATCTACAAGACGTCATAGAAGCATTGAAAGATACTCCCGGGATCACAGGTGCGGAAGAAAATCATGCCCGCACCATCCAGAGTACGGCAGAAACAACCCAGCCCAAGGACCCGCTCTTTGCGAAACAATGGTCATTGATCGATAGGGGGGTACCGGAAGCCTGGAACGAGGGAGCAACGGGTCAGGGCATAACCATTGCCATCGTTGACACAGGGGTCGCTCTTGAACATCCGGATTTAAGAGGAAATCTGGTTCCCGGATATAACTCTATCACAGGAAGTGAAGCAGAGGGGGCCGCTCAGGACACCAATGGGCATGGCACCCAGGTTGCCGGAATCGCGGCTGCTGAACGTAACGGCCTGGGGATCGTCGGAGTGGCCTATCAAGCGAAGATCATGCCAATTAAGGCTATCGGTTCTAAAGGAGTAGGGTTTGATGATGCCATAGCTGAGGGAATTATCTGGGCGGCAGATCACGGAGCGCAAATAATTAACTTAAGTCTTGGTTCGGAAAATGGTCCGGTTGACTCGGAAATCTTAAGGCAGTCGGTGACCTATGCCTATAATAAAGGGTGCTTATTGATCGCGGCCAGCGGGAATTATGACCCCGAGGCCCAAGCAAACCCCGGGGTGAGCTACCCGGCTTCCGACCCTCGTGTGCTGGCGATTACCGCCACAGATAAAGAAGGTAAGGTAACAAGCTACTCGGCCACAGGCTCAGAAGTGGATCTGGCTGCCCCGGGAGATTCTATCCCGACTTCCGGATGGAGCAGAGCAGAGGGATCGGGTTACACTTACGCGAGCGGGACGTCTCTTGCGACTCCCTTTGTCTCAGGGGAAGCCGCCTTGATTTGGGGTCAACACCCGGAATGGTCGAGAGATCAAGTGGTACAAGCTCTTTTGCAAGGGACGAAGGATTTAGGTTCTCCGGGACGGGACGACCGGTATGGTTATGGTCTGATTGATGTTAAGCTGGCCTTAAATCTCACCACTCAAACTATGGATACACAGCCCTCCCCAGCGGTCATCGATGCTTCGGGAGGAATTATCCAAACAGCGGAAGGATCGACCCGGATTGATTTGACCATTCCTTCACAGGCCTTTACGCAATCAGTGAATGTCACATTAAAAGCTCTGGCTGCCCCAGCTGATTTGCCAAAGGGGGCCGCGTTTTTAACCCCAGCCTTTCAGGTTGACTGGGGAAATGCCGTACCCGAGAAGATGCTCTCCCTAAAATGGAGCGACCCCCTGCTTAAAGGAGATTTTAGCGGGAGTCTTTATCGCTGGAACGGTTCGCGCTGGATCTCCTTAGGTGGAGAAATCAGCGATGGTGAAGCGAGGCTTGGCCTCTATGGGCCGGGAATTTATGCTATTGGAACAGCCCAGACCAGCGGAGAGCAGAGCCGGCGCTTCGCAGGAGTGACAGCGGAGGGGACAGCTATTCAAATTTCCAAGGAGACCTTTACTACTGGAGCAGATACTGTTATCCTGGCACAGGTCAATCAATTTCCGGATGCCTTGGCCGGAGCACCGCTCGCTTATAAATTGCAAGCACCGATCCTGCTCTCTCCAAACTCCGGGCTTACAGAGGATATTCGGGCAGAACTAAAACGACTGGCACCCAAGACCGTCTATCTCCTGGGAGGCACAGCCGCTTTGTCTGCACAGATCGAAAGTGAACTCCGACAAACTTATGATGTAAAACGCCTCTTCGGTTATACTGCAGAAGGAACCGCCCGGGCGATAGCTCAAGAACTAGGGACCAAGGGAAAGGCTGTGGTTGCCAGTGTACGTTACTTTCAAGACGCTTTAGTGATTTCTTCATGGGCAGCAAGGCAAGGGATACCGATCCTGCTTACAGAGCCCCAGGCAATATCTGCGGAGACACAAACCGCTTTACAAGACTTCATGGTCACCGAGTCTTTAGTGATTGGAGGAACAGCGGTGGTTGGGGCGAACGTCATGGAGCAGCTTCCGTTCCCCAGGCGTATCGGCGGAATCACCGCTTATGACACGGCAGCGGCTGTCTTAGAAACCTATCCTCCCACAAGTTCCAGGGCGGAAATTGCGACGGGAGAGAACTTCCCGGATGCCTTAACAGGAGCGGTACGGGCAGCCTTTTATGGATCGAGAGTGGTCTTAGTCCCCACTCAGTCAGAGATTCCGACCAGTTTAGCCCTTCTCCTGAAGTCCTGGCAGGAAACGGAAGTAGAAGCCTTAGGCGGGGTCTCAGCTTTGCCGGAAAAGGTTGTTCAAACGGTACAAGCTTGGGTTCAGTAGCATGAAGCATGAGATCGGATCGAATTGGGACGAAGGTCAGGCAGGAACAAGATGTATCTTGTCGAAATTAAAAACAGGGATAGTTTAACCAACAAGGAGTGATGAAGTGGCAAAGTTAAAATCGAGACTTATAGGGATAGTGTTAGTAGGCTTCGGATTTTTGGTGGCTTTTCAGAGTCCGGTCCAAGCCACTCCATTATCCTTAGACACACAAAGAATTTATGGGATGCGTCAGATTGATACCGCGATCAACGTCTCTATAGAAGGCTGGAGAAAGGCAGAGACCGTCATACTCGCTAACTGCGACAATTTTCCGGATGCTTTAGTAGCGGCACCGCTTTCCCATCAGCTGGATGCACCGATTCTCCTGACCCCGGTCGGCGGAGTTGACGAGAAGGTTATGCAAGAAATCAAACGTCTGGGGGCGGAGAACGTCATCCTTCTCGGAGGAACAGCCGCTTTAAGCCAAAAGGTTGAGGAGGACATCTTAAAGGCCGGATTAGACCAACCGGAACGAATTTATGGGTATGATCAATTTGAAACAGCCCAAAAGGTCGCCGAACGCGTAGGGTCAAAGGGCCAAGTCATCTTAGCCAGCGGAGAACAGTTCCCTGATGCGCTCTCTATTTCAGCCTACGCAGGGGCGACCGAGACTCCGATTCTTTTGACAATGTCACATACGATGCCCAGCGCAACTAAACAAGCAATCAATGATTTTCAGAAAGAAGGGGATTTGCATACGATTGTTGTCGGCGGGGAAGCCGTGGTATCCTCTAAGATCTTAGACCTTCTGCAGAGCGTGGAGCGAATATTCGGAAACGACCGCTATGATACAGCCGCCGAAATCTATGAGTTTGCCCGGGATGCGCTGCCTTCCCAAACAACGTATATGGTAACAGGTGAAAATTTTCCCGACGCTCTCGCGGCAGGAGGTCTGGCCGCTAAAAAGCGGGCAGGCATCGTTCTGACCCAAAGAGATATCTTGCCGGGTGCCATTTATTCCGTCTTATCCACGCCGGCGGAAAGCCCTCTCCGTGTTGTGATTATCGGAGGAGCGGCTGTAATCACAGATAAAGTCAGAGGTATGTTAGATGGAACTGTGCAGCCCCCCTACCTTTTGGCAAATCTGACGATTGTCGTAGACCCAGGGCACGGCGGGCCTGATCCAGGCGCAAAAGGTGTGTCCGGGAGGTATGAGAAAAGTAATACCCTTCCGGTGGGGATCGATCTGGCAAGTTTGCTGCGTTCTGCGGGAGCACGGGTTATCTTGACCCGCAGCACAGACGTTTCACCGGCTGAGGGAACCTATTCAGAACGGGCAGACCTTGAAGCAAGGACTAAAATAGCCAACGACACAAAGGCAGACCTTTTTATCAGTATCCACAATGATTCTTTCAGTAATCCTGAAACCTCGGGGACGACAACTTATTATAGTTCACAGAACCCGGTGGGTGCGCAATCCAAGACCTTAGCGGCGAGCGTTCAGAGTGAGCTGGTTCAAGCGCTCGGCTTACCCAGCCGGGGAGTCAAGGATGCTGCGTTCTATGTAATCAAGAATACAGAAATGCCTGCGGTCCTTGTGGAACTTGGTTTTCTTTCTAACCCAACCGAAGAGGCTCTTTTAACCTCACCGGAGTTTCAAAAAAAAGCTGCCCAGGGAATATATCGAGGGATTCTAAGCTTCGCAGGGTATTAGGCATAAACAATCTGATCTCATGTGCATTGAAATTTAGTAGTCCGAAATTCACGGATTGATTGCATAACTTAAGCATGATAGCTTGGTAAAGCACCAAGCATCTCAATAAATTATTTGTTGAAACTCCACAAAAACTTCATGATTAGAGTCAAATAATATGCTATACTTCATATATTCCCATGAGAAGTCAGTATATTTTTGACTAAATGGTGGAAAACTAGAAGGTTTTAGTGTAAACTAGAACCAGTAAAATTGGAAACTTGTCCGATGGGATAAGGCTAGTGTCAGTCCCCTAAAAAAAATCGGACAGCAAGCAGGAATATTGGCTATGGCGAAGAATATATATAGCTAATATAGACCTTTTTGTGGTTTCTTCATTTCCCATGCGTTCTAAATGGTATGCCACAGGAGGGATGAATAACCGTCATCCTTAGGGGGGACGCTCCCGTTTATTCTGTGGAATACTTTTAGATATTGCGCAATGTCTAAAGATTGTGCTACACATTTTAAGGGGGTGAGGGGCGACTAAAAAGACGTCCTGGTAAAGAGAGATAGTTCATTTCCCAAAGAAAGAGATCCAATGACGAGAGGAGAAATTCACTACATGAAGAAAACTAAAAAAGCTTTAGCTACTTTAGCTATCGCAGGTATGACATTAAGCATGATTCCATTTAATGTTTTCGCTGCTGCACCAGTTCCAACTCGTATTGCTGGCGTAACCGCTGAACAAACCGCTGTAAAAATCGCTGACCAAACCGGCTATACCGGTACTGCTGTTCTCGCATCCTCAACCTCCTATGGTATGGTTGATGCTTTAACTGCTGGTCCTTTGGCTGCTTCCTTAAAAGCTCCTATCCTGTTGACCGGAGCCGGAGACACCTTAGATGCTGCTACCAAAGCTGAGCTCACTAAACTCGAAGTTAAAAAAGTTTATGTAACAAGCGGAACTGCTGTTATTAAACAAGGGGTTATCGATGAGTTAAAAGCTATGGGTATCGAAGTTGAAGCTCTTGGTGGATATGACCGTGCTGAAACATCCGTCAATATCGCTAAGAAAATGACTGGCGTAACCAAAGTTGCTATCGCTAACACTGTTCCGGACGCACTCTCCATTGCTTCAGTAGCTGCTGCTGCTAATCAAGCAATTCTCTTAACTGACAAAGATGCTCTTCCTGCTAGTGTAGCTTCTTACTTAACAAGTGCTGGAATCACATCCAGTGATGTTATCGGCGGATCAGGCGTTATCAGTGATACAGTAGTAGCCGGACTTCCTGGCGCAACTCGCCACTATGGTATGACCGCTTATGACACCAATAACCAAGTTATTAAAGATTTCGCAGCTGGACTCGCGTTTGACAATGTCTATGTTGCTAACGGCGTAACCGGTATTGATGCTCTGGCAGGTGCTCCGCTTGCAGCTCAAACAAAATCGCCTATCGTTCTTACAGACGGCAAAACAGTTCCTGCTGCTGCAGCTTTCACTTACAGCAAATCTCCAGCTAGCGCTGTAGTTACTGCTCTTGGTGGCGAGTTTGTTGTTCCTGAGAGCGTACGCGCTGGCGTTGCAGCTGGCCAAGTTACACCTGATACAAATGAGTTGAAAATTTTATCAGTAAGTGCTCTTAACGATGCAAACAGCGTTCTTGAGATTACTTTCAGTAAACCTATTTCTAAACTTGAAACTTCAGATGTAGCAGTTCAAAACGCAAACACATTGGCTCGCTATGGTGTAAAAAGTGCAGTATTAAATTCAAATGGGTTGATTGCGACCGTTGAATTATATTCCCATGATGATGCTAACCAAGCAAATCCTGTACTTTCTTACGTTACTAATTACACCGTGACAGTAAATGCCGATGGAACAAGTCTTAAAACTACATTCAACCGTCCTGCATATGTCAAGGAAAGAATTTTAGATGTTGACCCGAGTGGTCGTAAAATTAAAATTGGAGCAGTAACAATCAATGTTCCTAAAACCACAAAATTTGATTATGGTGACGCACTAGGCCGCAAAGCACGTGTATGGTATAACTCAGACCGTGACTTAGTAAATATTGTATATGAAGATGAAACAGTAGTTTCTGGCGGTCTTGAAATCACTGAAGATCGTGCAGGAAGCGACTACGGCGAAATTGAAATCAACGACACAAAGTATGATCTCGCTGAAACTGGATTTAAGTTCTATGTGAACGATTCAAGTGTAACTTTTGGTAATGATGGCGATGAGTATGACTATGCTAGAGTGTTCTTCAACAGTACCGGAGAGGTTGAGCTAATTCAAGCTTACATGTGGGATGATTATCTTATCGTTTCCGAAGTAGAGGAAACTGTAGCTGTCTCTTATGATGACACCGAAATTGATCTTGAAGACTACCTCGTTGTTAAAGATGGCAAGCAAATCGCTGTTAGTGATCTGGAAGAAGGAGACATCATTTACTTTGATGCTGATTCTAATGACGGAGATGGATTTGCAGTAGTTTACAACGATTCTGTTTCCGGTGAGATCGAAGATGTATTTAGCGCTGAAATCAGAATTGATGGAACAACCTATAACTTTGCAGGTCTTAAGTACAACAAGCCGACTCAATATCTTGACGGCGACGACTTTGAAGATGTTGACAGCGATGTAGCTGAAGAGTTCCAAGCTGGCGGAAGAGTTACATTGTTCTTAGATCACAAAGGTGATGCTATCTATCTTACTGGTGAGCAGGCTGCTGTGGCATCAAATAAAGACGGTTTCCACTTAACTGACGATGCAGTAATCTACTTTGCTAACAGTGTCGATACTAGAGGAACAGTAGAGCTAGAAGGTGTCGATGGAGCGGGTGAAGAGCAATCCTACACCATCCGTATCGATTCTCTAGATAGTGTTACCGGAACTAATGGCAAGAAATATCAAGTAGATAAGTACTTCCCATCAAGCCCTGTCAGCACTTTAAAAATTGATAAATTTGGGCTTAATGCAAACCATGAGATTGTAGCCCTAGATGAAAATAATCAGGCATTTGATCTGAACGGAAACTTAGTAGCCGGAACAACTGCTACAGCTTGGAACGGTGGCTTAGCGATTGTCGATCTTGACAGCGCTGTAGATAATAGCCTTATTGAGCTTAAGAAAAATGATAGTGGTAAAGTTGTCGGATTTGAGTTCATAACCCCAGACACATTATCAGTTGCTGGCGGCGACCTTGCGGTTAAATTGACAGATAAGTTCATGAATGGTTCAAAGCTGTTGAGCAGTACAGTAGTATTTGATGGTCATGATACTGGAACGTATAATCCAGATGCTGATGACATTGTCGTAACTACATGGGGAGCATTAAAAGATAAAGGCTTTAAAGTACAGGAAGCTACTTACTATGTGAATAGTGATAATGAAATCAAGTATCTGATTATCAAAGGAACTGATGCTGAAGACACTACCGAAGTTAACGGAGTTGTAACAAAAGTATTGCGTAATACTAAACTAGAAATTACAGAATTGACTGTTCTAGTTGATGGTGTCAAGAAAACTTACAACGTTGACAAAGTGACCGATAGCAGTATCAATAAAGGTTCCTTAGTGGCTCTTAAAGTTAATGACGATAACGGCCAGGTTGAGGATATTAACTTGAACCTGCGCCCACGTATCGTTTCTGGAACTGTAACAGATGTTGCTATATCTACTCGTACAGTACAAATCGATGGGATAGACTACGTGTTAGTTTCAGATGGATCTGTACTAAATGCTAAAGATGTCAGTGACATTCTTGTTAAGGCTTTAAGAGATATTAAAGTTGGCGATAGCGTACAAGTGTCGCTTGATGAGCAAGTACCAAATGCCAGCAGATTCATTGACATTGTAAAAATAGTTCCAACTGTGGCAGCAGTAACTCCTATAACAAGTGCAACAGTATCTATACCTGTACCAGTTGTTGGTGAAGCAGCAGCAACAACAATAGCTGCAGGAACAGGTTATACAGGAACAATTAGTTGGACAGCAGGAGTAACAGCTGGTAACTTTGTAGTAGGATCACCTGCCGCAACGGTTGTATTAACAGCTGATGCTACTCACTCGTTTACTGGAGCTGGACCTGGAGCCGTTACAGTTCCAGGATCATTGTCAGCATCTAGTGCTGTCTCTGGAGCAAATGATAAAACCTTGACGGTTACTATCACTTATGCAGCTATAGCTGCTGCTCCAACTGCATCACTTGTTAGTGCTGATGATACAGACTTAGTATTAACATTCAGCGCTCCTCTATACATTGGTGGTATGGCAATACCTCCTGCTACCGAGATTAAGAACCAATTTGTAGCCGATGGTACCGTAACTATTACATCAGCTACCTATAATGCTAGCGTTGTAACACTTGTTGTAACTGGAGCTTCATTTGGTGATACAATCAAGGCTAAACCAGGCGTATTGAAAGACGCAGCTGGCAGCGCTTATGTACCAGAGACAATGACATTCAACGGTGTAAACTGGCAGTAATTTTCGAAGAGAATTGCTTATAATCTTGATTTCACAAGAATAATTGATCAAAAGTTACGAGAAAGCCTTTCGCTAAAGCGAGAGGCTTTCTTATCGACTTCGATGAATGCGCCAAGGTTATTTCATTTGGTACAACCGGACTTCCTCCGCCAACTAGTGCTTGGGTCGGAAAAGGCCTCCGAAGTAAAAACTCAAAAAGAGTCTCCTTAGAAACTCTTTTAAGTGATGATAATTCACCATCTTTCATGAGTGGTGTAGGTTTCAATCGTTGTCATATTCGTCCTTTGTAATAGGCGGCCACTATTTAAGCATTTCAGCCATATATTCATAAGCGGTGGATGGATGAAATAGCGGCTCGAAAGTAAGCGTCCAATAAGACAGTGTGTAGAAACCTATTTGAAACTATGAAATACTCTAAATTAGAGTTTTGCAGTTTTTCGAGTTAGTGGAAAAACTGCAAAGGAGGTTTAGAGTTGGATACCAGAGAAGCAACCCGTAACTACCGATTAAATCAGTGGACTGAGATCGTCCGTGAATGCCGGAGCAGTGGACAGACTGTCGCTGTCTGGTGCGCTGAGAATAGTATTATACCGAGAAATTATTACTATTGGTTGAAAAAAGTCCGTACAGCCGCCTGCGAAGCTCTGCCATCACTTCAACCCGAAAACAATTCAATCGTGCCAGTTTCTTTTCCACTTGACCAAGTCAACCGGGTCAGTCCCCAATCTATTGAATCATCGTCACCGGCTATCGTAGTGCGTATGGATGCCATAATCCTGGAAATTCATAACACCGCATCGATAGAATTAATCGAGAATACTCTGAGGGCACTCCATCATGCTCGGTGATCTCTCTAAGGCCGATAAAATCTACGTCGCCTGCGGGTATACCGACATGCGCAAGTCCATCGACGGACTGACAGCCTTGGTTCAGCAAAACTTCCAGCTCAACCCGTTCCAGAACAGTTTGTTTCTCTTTTGCGGTCGTCGGCATGATCGACTGAAGGCACTCTATTGGGAAGGAGATGGCTTTGTTCTTCTGTATAAACGACTGGAAAAGAGCAAATTCCAATGGCCCAAGAATGCTGAAGCGGTCCGCGGGATTACCCGCCAAGAATTCCGCTGGCTTATGGAGGGGATGTCCATCGATCAACCCAAGGCCGTGAAAAAGTGGGATTCTACAGGCTGTTTTTCGGTGTAAAAACGGCCAAAACCAGCATGGTTACTGGAATTTCCGGCGTTTTTATGTTACAATAAATGTAGTAATAAACGCAAAGGATTTAGGGTTGATGAGTGAAGTGGAATCGATAAAGACACTTGAACATCGCATCACCGAACTGGAGAAGGAAAACAAACTTCTTCATGAAACCATTCAGCATCTGACTCGTAAACTCTTTGGTCGAAGCTCTGAGAAGACATCCGTCCTTGACCTAGGACAGATGTCTCTTTTTGATGAAGCAGAAACGGAGTCTAACCCCAAGGCTGTAGAACCAGACCTCAAGCAAGTCGAGGGTTACCGGCGAAAGAAATTTAACGGTCAACGCAAGGAACTTTTGAAAGATCTTCCCCATGAAAAACGGCTCTGTACTCTATTAGAAGATGACCGGTTCTGCGAAGAATGTCAGACGACGTTGGTCTCAGTAGGAGAAGAGTTCATGCGCACCGAAATTGAGTTTATCCCTGCAAAAGTCAGGGTGATTGATCTTTACCGTGAAACGTTCGAATGCCGCAGCTGTCGTAAGAATGGCTTGCCCTACATGGAGAAAGCACCCGTACCTTCGCCGGTAATTCAACATTCCATGGCCTCTCCTTCTACGGTAGCTTGGGTGATGCATCAGAAATTTGTCAACGCCCTTCCTCTTTACCGTCAGGAAAAAGAGTGGAAGACGCTGGGCGTTGAATTAAGTCGTGCCACCATGGCCAATTGGATCATGGTCGCAGCCCGAGACTGGCTGACCCTGCTTTTGCAGCGGATGCACCAGAAGCTCTTGGCGGAGAATTACCTACACGCTGATGAAACTCCAGTTCAAGTTCTTAACGAAGAGGGCCGAAAAAACACCACGGATTCCTACATGTGGATCTACAGTACGGGCAAACACTGTGAGCATCCCATCCGGATTTTTGAATACCAACCGGGCAGGAGTGGTAAATACCCTCAGAAATTCCTCAAAGGATTTAAGGGGTACCTCCACACGGACGCCTACTCAGGTTACCAAAAGGTAGAGGGAATTACGAGATGCCTATGTTGGGCCCATGTTCGCAGGAACTTCGTCGATGCCTTGCCCAAAGATATCCATAGTCCGGAAGCTACCTTGGCAAGTGATGGAATTCGATTCTGTAATGAGCTCTTTGAGAAAGAGAAGGCTCTCGAAGGGTGTTCAAGAGAAGTGCGACAAACCGAGCGTCTGAAGCAGGAGCAACCTGTTTTGGAGGCCTTTTGGACATGGGTGGATTTCCACAGGAACAAGGTTCTCCCTAAATCTAAATTGGGGGAAGCCCTAAATTACGCGGTAAACCATAAGCAGGAATTGATGAATTATCTGAAGGATGGAAACTGCTCCCTCTCCAACAACTTGGCAGAAAACAGTATTCGCCCCTTCACGATCGGACGTAAAAATTGGTTATTCAGCGGAAGCCCGAAAGGAGCAACCTCCAGTGCAGCTGTTTACAGCATGATTGAAAGTGCTAAGGCCAATGGTCTGAATCCCTATAAATATCTTTGTTTCATTTTCAGAGAGTTACCCGGTGTGCAGTTTGGTCAATACCCTGAATTTCTTGAAGATTATCTGCCGTGGAGTCCAGACGTACAGGCTGTTTGCAAATAGGGCAAAAACTTAGTTTATACTGGTTTTTGCCCTTTTTCTATCCACCGACTTATTTGACGCTTACGCTCGAAAAAACCTTCTGTCTTTTGGTATCCTGTTAACAGGAATATTGGAAGCCAGGAGGTTTTATTATGGCTAGAGATTTAGCCCAAGAACAACTTTGGAGAGACCGCATTGAAGAATGCGGACAAAGTGGACTTAGTATCCAAGCTTGGTGTGTTCAAAACGGGCTGAAGAAAACCGCTTATCATTATTGGGCCAGAAAGTTTAAACTTCAAGAACAGAAAGAGACAGGAGATAATCCCTTTGCGGTAGTGGTTCTGCTCCCTAAACGTGAAAACGGTGTGAAAGAAACGACGCCGCTCAAGGCGGAATTTTCCTTATCGTTTGGAGACTATTGCATCGGCATACCCGATGGTTTTAATCCTGTAACCTTAGAAGAACTGGTAAAGGTTCTGCGAAAGCTATGATCCAACCATGAAACTAGCATTATTTATGCCTGAAATTACTGAATATCGCAACATTCAGGCATTTTCGGTATAAAAAAGATAAGATTTAAAGGGGTAAAGACGGATAATGATCTACCTTGAGCAGGAGCTTTCTAAACTCAAAGAATCAGAAAAGAAGCTTCGCGAAGAGAATGAACTAAAACAAAAACGCATAGAAATTTTGGAACATAACGTGGAAGCTTCGACTCAGGCGCTTCTGCAGGCAGCCAAACAGCGTTTTGGCGCGTCTAGCGAAAGAACACCCAATAGTGACGAGCAACTCTATCTTTTTGATGAAAACCAGAGTGTGCTTTTACTATTTGCGTTGGTGCTTTTTCTTCTTGTGATTGAAGACTATCCCGATACCGTCTTTAAGAAAGCACCCGTTCCGGTGCCCGTCATGCCACGGTCCCTTGCTTCCGCAACAAGCGTGGACATGGATTATGTACCAAAAATATGCCTTAACGGTTCCACTTTACGTCAGGAGAAGGGGGCTGCGTATGGGCATAGCCTTAACCCGATCAATGATGTCAAACTGGGTGATTCAGTGTGCTTCCGCCTGGCTGAAGCCAATGTGTGAAAGAATGCGCGAAAAGCTGCTTACTTATGATTAAGATCTTTAAGCTTGAATAAGGAATGGAAAGAGCTTCCGCATAAGGAGCGTAAACGGAAGCGTCTAGAACAGAGTATTCCTGTTCTGAATGCCTTTTTCGCGTGGGCCGAAAATGTGAATACCCATCAAGAACCGTTAAAGAAAGCCATCAGATATACACTGAACCATAGGGAGAGCTTTACAAAACTTTCTGTCGGATGGGCGTATTCTATCTCAAATAATATGAGTGAGAATTCAATAAGAGCTGTAGCTTTAGCACGAAAGAACTTCCTCTTCTCCGACACCCCACAGGGTGCCGAAGCAAGTGCACTTGTTAGCATCATAGAAACTGCTAAAGCCAATGGCTTGGACCCTTATGAATATCTAGTCTATATATTTAGAAATCTGCTCAATCTTGATTTTTATAATAAGCCAGAGTCATTTAGAAGGCTTCATGCCTTGGGCGGATTCGTTGCCGGAATTCTGTTATGCGAAGAAACCAATAAGGAAGCTGAGGAAGGAAAATAAGTAGGATGGCGATGACGAATATTAACTACATAATGGATATGACGAAATCGTTTTTAGATGCAGAAATCGATTGCATAAGTTATTGGCTGGACTTTCCCTATGAGATAGAAAAAGCGCTATCGGAAGATGGTCCGAGAATCTAGTAGAAGAAGGAACCAATAAGTACGATGATTTATCGGATGACCAATTCAAGAGGTTGATCCGCAAGCAGTATAAATACATCAAGGATGTTGCAAGTGAAGGATTTTTCTAATGACGATAAATTCGCTCAGATTTTCATTGACTGAAGATTTGGGCGAATTTTTTATGCCACGCTATTTGTTCCACCGCTTACTAGTCATATAGTTTTTTGGAGGTTCGCCCCAGAGCTTTACGCTTTATTCTGCAAAGAAAATAAGAAAGGGAACCATTGCTGGTCCCCAATTCTCTTTGTGGCAGAACCCAATTTAGATGCTCAGGTTGCGCTCCAGCATAGCCTTATCCTCCACAATTGATAAGGGCCACCTATAGTTTAACCAAGTTTTTTTCAAGTAGAATTTCCATTTACACAAAATAATTTATATTCATGGAGTTGGGATAATTTTTACAAGGTCAATGAAGAGACTACCGCCTGGTACCTGCTCATCAAGTGAGACTTCTACTCGATCATTGACTTTAATATCTCTTAATGCTTTGACTAAGATGTCATTAACATCTTTAGCATTGATTACTGATCCGTCAGATACCAATGTGTAATCAGTGCCATCGATTTGGACTGTACGAGTAGAAATTACTACATCTGTGACAACACCTGAAACAAGTCGCGGATGTGCGTTATCATTGATATCCGCAACTATGCCGCTATCATCGTTAACTAGAAGCTCTACAATGGAACCTTTAACGATACCGGAGTCCGTAACTTTATCCACGGTATAAGTCTTCTTAACACCATCAACTAAAACATTCAACTCAATGATTTCAAGTTTAGTGTTACGTAACACTTTTGTTACGACTGCATTGACCGGAGTAGTATCTTCAGCATCTGTTCCTTTGATAATCAGATATTTTACTTCGTTATTACTATTCACATAATAAGAAGCTTCCTCTACCTTGAAGCCTTTATCTTTTAGATCTCCCCAAGTAGTTACTGTAATGTCATCTGCATCTGGATCATATGCTCCAGTATTATGCCCATCAAATACTACAGTACTAGATAACAGCTTAGAACCTAAAATGAACTTATCACTCAATTTGACTGAAGGATCACCGCCAAGAGCTGATGATGTGTTCTCAGTAATGAATTCTAAACCAACAACTTTGCCATTATCATTTTTCTTAAGCTCAATAACAATGTTGTCTACTGCATCATCAAGATCGATAATCCCATAACCATTATTCCAAATGGTAGAAGTTGTCCCACTAGCATCAACAGTTCCATCAGCTTTAATTACGTGATTATTAGCATCCAACGCAACAACTTCATGATCCGCATTTAGTCCAAACTTATTAATCTTAACGGTACTGACAGGGCTTGATGGGAAGTACTTATCTACTTGATATTTCTTGCCATCGGTTCCAGTAACATTGTCTAGGGAATCGATACGGATGGTGTAGGATTGCTCTTCGCCTACTCCATCAACACCTTCTAACTCCACTGTTCCTCTAGTATCTACGTTATTTGCAAAGTAGATTACTGCATCGTCAGTTAAATGGAAACCTGCTTTATTTGATGCCACAGCAGCCTGCTCACCAGTAAGATAGATAGCATCGCCTTTATGGTCTAAGAACAATGTAACTCTTCCGCCAGCTTGGAACTCTTCAGCTACATCGCTGTCAACATCTTCAAAGTCGTCTCCATCTAGATATTGGGTTGGCTTGCCATACTTAAGACCTGCAAAGTTATAGGTTGTTCCATCAATTCTGATTTCAGCGCTAAATACATCTTCGATCTCACCGGAAACAGAATTGTTGTAAACTACCGCAAATCCATCTCCGTCATTAGAATCAGCATCAAAGTAAATGATGTCGCCTTCATCTAGATCGCTAGCAGCGATTTGCTTGCCATCCTTAACAAGGAGGTAGTCTTTAAGGTTAATTTCAGTGTCGTCATAAGAGACAGCTACAGTTTCCTCTACTTCGGAAACGATAAGATAATCATCCCACATGTAGGCTTGGACTAGCTCAACATCTCCGGTACTGTTAAAGAACACTCTAGCATAGTCATACTCATCGCCATCGTTACCGAAAGTTGTGCTTGAATCGTTTACATAGAAGTTAAAGCCAGTTTCAGCCACATCGTATTTGGTGCCGTCAATTTTGATTTCTCCATAATTACTACCTGCTCGATTTTTAGTAATTTCAAGTCCACCTGAAACTACTGTTTCATCATCATATGCGATATTTACCATGTCACGGGAAGAGTTATACCATACACGTGCTTTACGGCCTAGCGCGTCAGCATAATCAAAATTCACAGTTTTAGGAATATTGATTGTTACTGCTCCAACTTGAATTTTACGACCACTCGGGTCAACATCTAGAATTCTTTCCTTGACATATGCAGGGCGGTTGAATGTAGTCTTAAGACTCGTTCCATCAGCATTTACTGTCACGGTATAATTAGTAACGTAAGAAAGTACAGGATTTGCTTGGTTAGCATCATCATGGGAATATAATTCAACGGTTGCTGTCATACCATTTGAAGACAATAATACACTTTTGACGCCATAGCGCGCTAATGTGTTAGAGTTTTGAATTGCAACATCTGATGTTTCGAGCTTAGTGATAGCCTTACTGAATGAAATTTCGAGAACGCTGTTAGCATCGTTAAGTGCATTTACAGATACAATCTTCAGCTCATTCGAATCAGGTGTAACTGCACCAGCAGCAACGCCAGCGCGTACACTCTCAGGAACAACAGCTTCACCGCCGAGAGCGGTAACTACACTACTAGTAGAGGATTTGCTGTATGTGAAAGCAGCTGCAGCAGGAACAGTTTTTCCATCTGTGAGGACAATAGCGGATTTGGTTTGAGCTGCAAGTGGAGCACCTGCAAGAGCATCGATACCAGTTACGCCATTAGCAACATAAACATTGTCAAACTCAAGTCCAGCTGCGAAGTCTTGGATAACTTGGTTATTGGTATCATAAGCAGTCATACCAAAGTGACGAGTTGCGCCTGGGAGTCCAGCTACTACTGCATCACTGATAACGCCTGTCCCACCAATAACATCACTGGCTGTAACCCCAGCGCTTGCTAGGTAGTCAGCAACGCTAGCAGGAAGCGCATCTTTGTCAGTTAAGAGGATCGGCTGATTAGCAGCTGATGCTACTGAAGCGATAGAAAGTGCGTCTGGAACGGTGTTAGCGATAGCAACTTTGCTTACTCCAGTCATTTTCTTAGCGATGTTGACGGACGTTTCAGCACGGTCAAATCCGCCAAGTTCAATAACTTCGATATCCATGGCCTTTAACTCATCGATAACGCCTTGTTTAATAACAGCAGTTCCGCTCGTTACATAGACGGTTTTAACTGCGAGTTTAGTGAGTTCAGCTTTGGTAGCAGCATCCAGCATGTCTCCAGCTCCGGTCAATAATATAGGAGCTTTTAAGGAAGCAGCCAGAGGACCAGCAGTCAATGCATCAACCATACCGTAAGAGGTTGAGGATGCGAGAATTGCTTTACCCGTATAACCAGTTTGGTCAGCGATTTTTACAGCAGTTTGTTCAGCAGTTACACCGGCAATACGAGTTGGAACTGGTGAAGCAGCGAAAACATTAAAAGGAATCATGCTTAATGTCATACCTGCGATTGCTAATGAAGCCAAGGCTTTTTTCGTTCTCTTCATTTAGTGAATTTCTCCTCTCAATTTTGGGAATTTTTTAATTTGATAACTATAAGTTTTACTGCGAGACGTCTTTCGTCCCCCACCTCCCTATTGAGTAATTAAATGTTTAGACATTGCGCATTATCTAAAAATATTCCACTGGATTTTAACAGAAGCGTCCTTCTCTGAAAATATATCAGCCCAGTGGGTACTTTTTAGAGCAACATAGGGAGTAAAAGAATAAAAGTTTGATTTTGGCGTTAATATTTTCTCGCCACAAATAGAGATTAACATATTAAACAATAAATTACATTTCAAACATTTTGGTTATATTACCATTAATTACATTAGGTTGACATTCTTGAATTTAACTTAGAAGTAATAATGGTATTATAATATTATAGGTAGAAAAAATCTTTACGAAGGAACAAGATGCTCTGTTATCCATACTTATCCATAACTTTGTAAGTATTTCTTAAGAAAAAAGAATGGAACTATATAAGCAACATTAGCTAGGTTTGAGACATAACTTTACATTCGTGACTACATCTGTTAGAATCTACCATGTAAATCAGAGAGGAGGAAATAAACAATGTCTAAGCGTAAATGGTTGACGGTCATAGCTGTAATAATGACGATTTTTCTAGTTACAGGATGTTCAGAGTCGAAATCAACTCAGGAGAAGAATGGTCCCAATCTGGGAACAGAATTAAAAGAAGACAAACCTCAGACGACTAATAAATTAGAGAGTGATGCTGACCTAACGAAACAGCTAGAAGCAGAAAAGGGTATTGAGCGTGTTATGGTTCAGGTGGTAGAAGGGGAACAACGTGCCGTAAATGTTGATATAGAAATAAATAATGAGCAAGAGTTATCTCCAGACCAAGTTGTAGAGAAGTACAGTAAGGTTATTAAAGAAAAGTATCCCGATCGAACGATAGATATCATTGTTGCCAAAGAGGGAAAACTACTGAAGCAGGCCACATTAAAATAGTTAACTAATGAAAGAGCCTTTGCCTTTGGGTGAAGAGCTCTTTCTACGAAAAACTGATATTTAGTCAGGAAGACTACTAAAATGACAAAAATCCCATAAATGACGGATTCCTAGTAACAGTAATTTATGGAATTCAACTGATAAATAGCTCAGGAGAAATACCATAGCCTTATGGGAGATTACGAATAGAAATAAAAAATAACTAACCCTTATAAATTGACATCACAAAACTTGTAAACTAAAATAAGCACATAGGTATCATGAAAGGATGTTTACATATGAAAAAGCTAGTTGGGGTATCATTATTATCCGCCATGTTAATTTTAGGGCAACCGCTTATGGCTTTTGCTGACACGACAGGTTCAAGAATGATAAACTTCGAAGACATTGAAACTATCATTACTGAACAGAACTTAGAGGTTCAGATGAATGAGAATGAAAGACTAAAAGCATATTTAGACTTTTCTACGCTTAAGAGAGATATTAGAGAGATCGAGGATGGGCTTGAGGATATCGATGAGGAAAGGGACCGAGGAGGGTCCGCTATTGGTTTAGGTGCGGAAAAACGCATATTGCTCGATACACTTAAGCAACTGGAAAGAACTCAAGTCGACCGGCCTACTTTAGAGGCTATGGCTGATCTTAACGCCTCAATTAAAAATGTTTCCCAGATACGTTTAGCAGAAGGTAAGTTCATTGGTTATAACCAATCCAAGCTGGGCTCAGCCGATATTTCCATGGCAATTGATAACCTTCAAAAACAACTATTTACTATGCAATTGCAGGAGAGCTTGGGCTTGGTATCCCATAATAGCATTAATGATTTAGAGACAAAGTTAGTTGACATGCAGACGAAACTCCAAAGCACGAAGTTCCAACAGGACTCTATAGAGCGTGAATTGAAAACCATGCTAAATGATCAGGAAAACATCATCGTTATCGAAGGTATCCCATCGGATGAAGACTTTGTCATAAAAGACAAAGATGCCGATCTAGAGAAGGCTTTAGAGAATAGTTATTCTCTCAAATTGCTGGAACAGCAAATTGTGATCGCGCAGTCTGCCCTTGATCGTGCTAAGAAGGATAATGGAATGTCCTCCAAACAATATAAAAAAGCGAATTATGATTTAACGAATGCAAATTTAAAGCTTAATCTACAAAAAGAAGCTTTAAAAACGGGTTATTATACTATGGTTGACAATATAGCTAATGTACAAAGTGATCTTCGTTTAGCACAACAGAGTCTTGAAGATCAAAAAGTAAAGTTATCTGAAGCTCAATTAAAAATGGGCCTAGGGATGATTTCAAAGTTAGAAGTGGATAATGCAACTACGAATTATCAGGTCCAAGAAAATGCGGTAAAACAAAAGCAAATTGATTTATTTAATGCAAAATGCAATTACGAATGGTTTTTAAAAGGAATCTCTGGAATTCAATAAGAAAAATATCCACATATCCACAATCTTCAAACGATATCCGGGGATTTAGCTTGACTTTCCTAATCTTTAGTGCTAATTTTATTTTGTAAGTCAGTAAGACCCATTTGAACCATTGACTTGCGCAATTGGGACCTCCGGACGCGGGGGTCCTTTGGTTATGTCTAAAATTAGATAAAAGGATAAAGCCCAAAGAATAATCTCTTTACAGTACATAGGGCCTTTCTATTAATGGATAAGTATGGTACAATATATAATTGGTGCCATAAGCGTCTATTGTCTTGTTGGCGAAACTCACGCGCTTTCACAGATGTTCTGTTTTCGCGGTTATCATAGATAAAGATTTTTTCTTAGCAGTTATAGTTCGCGGTTATAGATAGGGACGCAATTGGAAAACTTAAAGAATATAACAAACAAAAAGGAGAATGAAAGTATTGGCGACATTTACAGACTTAAATTTAAGTGAATCAGTTATGCGATCGATTATCAACATGGGGTTTGAAGAAACCACCCCTGTTCAGGAACAAACGATTCCTATAGCTATGGAGGGCAGAGATCTCATCGGACAAGCCCAAACCGGAACAGGAAAAACAGCAGCCTATGGAATTCCTTTGGTAGAGAGACTTGTGGGGCAGGCTGAGCATATTCAAGGAATTGTTTTAGCGCCTACTCGTGAATTGGCGGTCCAAGTTGCTGAGGAATTAAACAAAATCGGACAGTTCAAACGAATCCATGCTCTGCCCATTTATGGCGGGCAAGGCATCGATTGGCAGATCCGGGCTCTGAAGAAGCGACCCCATATTATTGTGGCCACACCGGGACGTTTGATGGATCACATGAGAAGAAAGACCATTCGCCTCAATGATATTAAAATCGTGGTTCTGGACGAAGCGGATGAGATGCTGAACATGGGCTTTTTAGATGACATAGAGACTATTCTGAAGGAAGTCCCGGAAGAGCGTCAGACCTTGCTCTTCTCGGCGACGATGCCTAGACAGATTCAAGCTATTGCTCAGCGCTTTATGAAGGAACCTCAGCTCATCAGTATCAAAGCAACGGGTGTTACAGTCTCAGATATTGAACAACACTATATTGAAGTTACGGAGCGCCTGAAATTTGACGTCCTATCCCGTATTTTAGACATTCAATCTCCGGATTTGTCGATTGTTTTCGCCCGAACTAAGCGGCGCGTAGATGAGATTGCTGAGGCTCTGAGTAAGCGTGGTTATTCCGCCGAGGGGATTCACGGCGACCTAACTCAAAGCAAGAGAGATAGTGTTTTGAGACAGTTTAAAGATGGCACGATCGAAGTCCTGGTTGCTACGGATGTCGCTGCCAGGGGGCTGGATATCAGCGGAGTGACCCACGTCTTTAACTTTGATATTCCTCAAGACCCGGAAAGTTATGTCCACCGCGTAGGCCGTACAGGTCGAGCTGGAAAATCTGGCTTAGCGATTACCTTGGTCACACCTCGGGAAATAGGTATGCTGCGCCTGATTGAATCCGTGATTAAACGCAGGATCGTCCGTAAACCGATTCCGACCGTCGTAGAAGCAGTCCAAGGTCAGCAGCGTTTAACGATGACAGAGATCCTGCGGGTTATAGCCGAAGAGGATATTGAGAAGTATAAAGGAGTAGCTGAAGAGCTGCTGGCTGAAAACGATTCCGTAACACTGCTATCTGCTGCTTTAAAAATCATCACTAAAGAGCCGGATAATGTTGAAGTTCGATTGACAGAAGCCGCACCCGTGCGGGTGAGAAGTATGGGAAATCGCAGAAACATGGGAAACAATGCTCGACCTCATCAAGGATACCATCGAGATGGCTATGGGCCAAAGACGGATACCTGGTCGAGAAGAAAAAGCAACGATTTTCGTGGAGGCTCCGGAGGCAGAGGCAGAGATAGTATGAGAAACGGATAATATAAACGTTAAGGAAAAGGTTGTGGTGACCTTTTCCTTTTTGGCATATCAGCCAAGTTTTTAATTCAAATATGATTTGTCTTGTTGAGTGAGTTTGGAGATGGTATAATTTTGCAAGAGAGGTGGTGAAACTGTGGATAAAGAGATTAAAGAAGTGCTTGGGTTTATTCTCGACAAGCTGAATGAGCTAGATACAAAAGTGGATAACCTAGAGTCTAGCATGGGATTAAGAATAGATAATTTAGAGTCTAAGATGGAATTAAGAATAGATAACTTCGAGTCTAAGATGGAATTAAGAATAGATAACTTAGAGTCTAAGATGGAATTAAGGATGGATAACTTAGAGTTGAGACAAGATGAGATATATTTAGTCGTAAAGGCAATAGAACACAACAATCAAGTTCATAGAGCTGAGATTGATAATCTAAAGTATACGGTAAATAATGTTGAAGGCACTTTAAACTCCATTGGCGATGTAATTACAAAACGGAAGGCGATATAATGAACTATACAGTACACAATTCAGTGTATAAGTAATGCTCTCTATCAGTTTAGAAACTGGAGAGCATTTTTATTGCTTAAAAACAGCTTTTTATGACTTGGAAAGAACTTTTTAGCAAGGCCGAAGGATAAACCCTCCCGGCTGTCGAAATCTCTAACTCAGGTTAAGTTTAGGCTTGAAGGGAGATAACCATCAATATGATAGTAAGGTTACTAACTAAACGGGCAATCAATTACGTACTCCTAAGCATGACATTCGTCTTACTCTTGATGCTGAGTACCGCGGCGACTGTCAAAGCATCAGAGGATGTCTTAACTGAAATTCGTTACCTGCTGCGGACTCAGTATGTAGAGCCGGTTTCACGCGAGGTCTTGAACGCCCCTACTGTCGAGAAGATGCTGGAAAGGTTGGGAGATCCCCACACGAGGTATTTCACACCGGAGGAGTACCGGGAGTTCGTCGGAAGTATCGACATGAATTTTACAGGAATCGGAATTCATATGGAGATGTTGCCTGAGGGAGTCTTGGTATTGTCTGCCATCTCCGGCTCACCGGCGGAGGAGGTCGGCTTAAAGCTGGGGGATATAATTATTAGCGCTGACGGGGAATCCTTAGCCGGGCTTTCGTCAGACGAGGCTGTGAATTTACTGCGAGGTCTTGAAGGAAGCAGGGTTCTGCTCAGAGTGAAGCGAGGGACTGAGACTCGAAACATACAGGTGACGCGTAGAGCAATTGCCGAACCCACTGTGACAGGTGAAGTACTAAGCGGGCATATTGGTTATCTGGATCTGAATTCCTTTGGGGATGAGACTCCGGAGAAATTCGAGACTTTGGTCAATCAATTAAACGAGCAGAACGTGGATAGCTGGATTGTGGATTTGAGGGATAACGGAGGAGGATATCTCAGTTCGGCACTAGATCTTACCAGCTATTTCATCGGATCGGATATTGCAGTACGCATCAAAGACCGCACGGGTACACTCCATCCTTATCAGGTAAAAGATCCCGGCTGGAAGATGGATCAGCGGATCATTGTCCTGATCAACGAAAACAGCGCCAGTGCCTCGGAGATTTTAGCCGCCGCACTCAAAGATCATGACAAGGCAACTTTGGTGGGAACCACTACTTATGGGAAAGGGACTGTTCAGAGCATGTTTCCTCTGGAGAATGGCGGAGTCCTTAAAATGACGGTGGATCACTTTTATTCCCCCCAAGGGCATGAGATCGATAAAGTAGGAGTAAGCCCGAATGTCGTCATTCAAACCGCAGATTCCCTTAAGGCCGCGGAACTGATGTTATCCGATTCTGCTGAGGCGCTGGCCTTAGCCAGAACGGACGCTTACTGGGAAGCCTGGCAAGAACTCTCCGGTGCAAATTATCTTCACTATTATGCAAGCTATCGGCAAGTCGCCGAATTATCGGATGTTCCACTGAATAAGAAATTTATAGTGAATTTTTCTGCAGAGATCAACTGGGAGAGTGTGAACAACTCAAGCATCGAATTGATCCATAGCAGAACCGGAGAGAGGACGTCAGCCACGTTCAAACCCCTTAGTACAACCGCCGTGCAAGTGATTCCTGACATAGAATTGGCCTCGGATACGACTTACTGGCTAGTTATCCATCACACCATCCTAGGGGTAGCAGGCCAGACTCTTCAAGAGGGAGGAATTACGATTGCCCGGACAATTGAAACGGATGAAGAAGCTGAAGGTATTTGGAAGATTCAATCCTTGAGAATGAACGACCGGCTCAGTGAGGGGAATAGGATCAGACCAGGTGATCCGGACTATGGTCAAGCGATAAAATTTTAGTATTGCGGTTGGTTTATTTTGTTCATGCGTAAAAAGAGCGGGAGGTTAACAATGACTTATGAAGTGTGTGCTCTTATAGCTACCATCATTTTAGGGGTGATCGGCATCGAGGTGATGCTTTGGGTTCGCTCGCTGCGGAAACTCACGGATGAAGCAAAGCAAACCCTTCAGGATGTCAATGCTCACCTGCCATATCTGCTGACGGATGTACAAGCAGTAACCAGAGTTGTGAAACAGACCACCGAACAAGTTGGCGGAACCGTGAACGAGGTAGCCATTAGTCTGGAAGAGATGAGGAAGAACCCGCTGCGATTTATTGCTGTTTTTATAGAGAGTGTGAAACAACTGATAGACCTGTGGCATAATCTTCGCAGACGAGGACAAGAAAAAGAAAAAGGATCCCAGGATCATTAAGACCACTAAAACACTAAGCCCCCAAATGAGCAGCTCATCAGGTTTCTGTTGAGCTGCTCATTTACCGTCATGGGAGTCTAATAATTTTCTTGGATAAACCTAAGCGAATGTCTTGATTTTCACAGGTATTCAAGGTATAACTAAAAGGTGACCGAACAGTCGGTTTTGGGGATGTGACTAAACATATGGGTAAAGTGGAGGAGATAGCGTGGAAAAGAATACCGGGAGAATAAGAAAGATCCTGATCCCGCTCATAGCGCTGATGGCGCTTGGATTATTGGCCGGGTGTGGTGCAAGTAAGCCCACCGAAGCTGTGGAAGAGAAATACATACCAGTGGAAGTAGAAGTGATTGCTAAGAAGACCCTTGTTAATACGGCTATCTTAAGTGGAAAGGTTTCTTCCGAGACAGATGTCGCCGTCGTCCCGAAAGTCCCGGGCAAGGTGGAGTCTGTTAACGTAAAAGTGGGAGATACCGTTCATGCCGGACAGGTACTCTTTTCCCTTGAAACCACAGATATGAATAATACCTATCAATTGGCTGAGGCCAGGTATCAAACAAGTAAAGAGCAGTGGGATAATGCCAAAAGCTCCCTAGAGCGGACGAAGCTTATTGCTGCCGAAAAGATTGCCGATGCTCAAAAGAACTTAGCGAATACCAAGGCCCTTTATGATGCCGGTGCAGCCTCCAAGTCTCAGCTCGACCAAGTCGAGTTGGCACTCAAGGACGTGGAATCATTGTATGCCGGTCAGATCGAAGCATTGAGTGTGCAGGCCTCAGACGCCAGTCTAAAGCTGGCTGAAGTTCAGCTTAACCAAGCGCGGGAGGCTTTAGATAATGCAATTGTAACTGCCCCGGTGAACGGAATCGTCTCTCAGGTCAATGTTCAAGTCGGCAACATGGCCTCGAGTGCTCAAGCGGCGGTGAGTCTCACCAATACGAATACGGTCTACAGCTCGCTCAGTGTGGCGGAAAATTTAGTGAATCGCTTGGCACAAGGTCAAGAAGTCAAAGTCACGGTCCCATCAGTGTCTGAGCAAAGTTTTGCCGGTAAAATTGAGCATATCAGCCCTGCCTCGGATCCGCAAACCCGCCTTTATCCCGTTAAAATTACCTTGGATAATCCCGACGGTTTGATCAAACCAGGTATGTTTGCCAAAGTAGAACTGGTGACAGATGAGAAGGCAGATGTTATGTCGGTCAAAAGTGAGGCTGTTGTCCTGAAAAATGAGAAGACTATTGTGTATGTTGTTCAAGAAGAAAAAGCTGTCTCGAAAGAGGTTGTTACAGGTCTTGATACCGGAGTGGATATCGAGATCCTTCAAGGGCTGAGCCCGGGAGATCAGGTGATTATTAAAGGTCAAACGTTGGTCGATGAAGGTCATAAGGTGAAGGTTGTGGGAGGGGAAGAATCTTGAAACTAGCGGAAGTTTCGGTTAAGCGCCCAGTCACAGCCATCATGACCATGCTTATTATCATACTCTTGGGTGGTATTTCTCTAACCCGCCTACCGATTGATCTTATGCCCAACATCGAGATTCCTGTTTCGATCGTGGTGACTCAGTATTCGGGAGTGGGGCCTCAGGAGATCGAGAAACTTATCACTAATCCCTTGGAAGGAGCCGTTTCTACGGTAGGAAACATTGATACGGTGACGTCAACAACCTCCGAAGGGAGTTCTATTGTTATAGCGCAGTTCAAAAGCGGAACGGACATGGACTTTGCAACCCTGCAAATGCGGGAGAAGGTTGATCAGATTAAGAGCCGCCTGCCTTCTGAAGCCGGAGATCCGATGGTTATGAAGCTTGACTTAGGAGCAATGCCTGTTGTTATACTGACCCTAAGCGGACATGACGCGGACCTTGCTAAGCTGCAGGCTATTGCGGAGGATGAGCTAAAACCCCAGCTCGAGCGTGTATCTGGTGCAGCGTCTGTTTCCGTTATCGGAGGGTATCAAGACCAGGTCGAAATCAAAACCCATCTGGAGAAAATGAATGGTTATGGCCTGACGATCAATTCCTTAGCCCAACTGATTGGTGCAGAAAATCTCAACTCCCCGGGAGGACAGGTTCAAAAAGGAACTCAAGAACTTACCATCCGGACAACGGGTGAGTTTGATTCCATAGAAGAAATTAAAGAACTCATGATTCCTCTGCCTGGCGGAGGGCAGATCCGGTTAAAAGATATCGCGGATGTAGGCATTGGGTATAAGGATGTCAATGCAATTACTAAAGCGGACGGCGAAAAAAGCGTAAGTATCGCCGTTCAAAAGCAATCGGGGACGAATACGGTCAAAGTGGCCGATGGGGTCAAAGCAGCCAGCGACGAATTTGCCCAGGAATTCCCTGATCTAGAAATCAAGACTGTCATGGACCAGTCGCTGGATATTAGACAATCCATTGAAACGGTCAAAAATGAAGCTATTATGGGTGGAATCTTAGCCATTGTTGTGGTCTTTCTCTTCTTCCATAATATTCGCACCACCTTTATCACCGCGACGGCAATTCCAATTGCCATGATGGCAACCTTTGCAGTCCTTTATTTTGCGGGGATCACGATTAATATGATGACCCTCGGCGGACTGACGCTGGCGATGGGACGTTTGGTGGATGATAATATTGTGGCCCTGGAAAACATTCATCGGCATCGCCAGGAAGGATACTCCAAAATGGAGGCCGCAATTAAAGGGGTGTCCGAGGTCGGGATGGCCGTTTTCGCTTCCACCTTGACGACAGTGGCCGTTTTTCTCCCGATCGTCTTTGTACAAGGAATCGTGGCTACTATTTTCAGAGAATTGGCGATAACCTTCGCCGTATCTCTCTTGGCTTCCCTGCTCGTTTCTCTGACTTTGGTTCCCACCCTTTCTGCTAAACTGATGAAAGCGGAGGCTGTTCCAGAGGGTCGGACCGGCTTAAAAGGGCTTGTGGACCGTTTTAGCCGCGGATTTGACAGGTTCTTTGGGCGGATCGAAGCAGTCTATAAGAAATTTTTACACTATGCCCTGCACCATCGCAAGACTGTCATGGTGATCGCAACGGTCATTTTTGTACTCTCCAGTGCATCGGCGTTCAGCTTAGGCGCAGAATTCATGCCCGCTTCAGATGTCGGCCAATTAACGATTAACACGACTCTGCCGGATGGGGCAAAACTGCAGGACACCGAAGCAGTGGTAAATCAAATTGAGAAGAAACTGGAGGGGATCCCCGAGATCGAAACCGTCTTTACCCAAATCGGGACCAACGGAGGATTCTCACTGGGAGGGGATACCGCGAATACCAGCTCCCTCAGTGTTCAACTTGTGGATTTAAAGGCCCGGCAGCGGGGGGTTGAAGAGGTAGGGGATGAAATCCGTTCTCTGACTAAGGATATTCCCGGTGCCGAGATTAAGGTGACAGTTACGGATAATATGCAGATGGGAGGTTCTACAACTCCGATTGACATTGCCATCAAAGGCGAAGAGCTTGATGAACTTGAGAAGGTTGGGATGGCGGTTCAGAAGATTGTCGCTTCGGTTGACGGAACCCGTGAAGTCAAAACAAGCCTGACAGAAGGAGTCCCCGAGGTCGTCGTTAAGGTCAATCGTCAGAATGCTTCCCAATATGGTTTATCGGCGGCTCAGATTTCTCAGGCTGTCAAGGGGACCATTTCCGGAACCACCGCAACGACTTACCGTTATGAAGGGTCGGAAATCGATGTCGTACTGAGTGGGGATGAGACATTTAAAACGAGTCTTGAAAATTTAGGACAGACGCCGATTCCTACCATGTCCGGGATCACCGTTCCTCTAAGCCAGGTGGCTGAAATCGAGATGGGACGAGGTCCGGTAAAGATTGAGCGCACTGGGCAGACTCGTGTCGTTCATGTTACAAGTCAAATTATTAACCGTGATTTACGCAGTATCACGCTGGATATTGAAACTAAGTTAAAAGAGTATCAGCTTCCTAATGGGTATACCTATGAAGTGTTGGGTGAGAATAAAGAACTGATGGAATCCTTTGCGGATTTGGGGCTGGCCTTAGTGCTGGCGATTCTGCTCGTTTACATGATTCTGGCCTCCCAATTTGAATCCCTGCTACACCCGTTTACAATTATTTTATCCTTACCTATGGGTTTCTCCGGCGGGATGCTGGGGCTGTTCATTACCCGTACAACCTTAAGTGTGCCTTCGTTTATCGGCTTGATTCTCTTAGTCGGTATTGCTGTCAGTAATGCCATTGTCTTGGTCGATTATATTATTAAACGCCGGGAACGGGGAGAAGAACGGGAAGAGGCGATTGAAAACGCCGGACCGATTCGTTTGCGGCCGATTATGATGACGACTCTGGCAACCATCCTGGGTCTATTGCCAATGGCCTTAGGAATTGGAGAAGGCTCAGAAAGTATGGCCCCCATGGCAATCGTGGTTATTTTTGGACTTGCCCTCTCTACCCTGTCAACCCTCTTGCTTGTACCGGTTATTTATACGATTTTTGAAGATATTCGGGACTCCAGAAAACGGAAGAAAGAAACTAAGATGAAGTCGGCTCAGATCACCCATTCGGTATAAATGAGAACCTCGAACATCAGCTCTCTTAGTTTAAAAGGAGATGGTAATCACGGCGTCGCGAGAAGAGAGACAGACCGACATTCTTAAAGCTGCTATCCGGGTTTTTTCCGAACACGGCTTTGACGGCGCTAAGATGGAGTATATCGCTAAAGAGGCGGGGATCGGTAAAGGGACTGTCTACGAGTACTTTGAAAGTAAGGACCGCCTGTTTGAAGAAATACTTAAGTTTAGTGTCGACCGGTACAGTCAGGGACTTAAGGAGGCTATTGACCAGGGGAAAACGATTGAGGAAAGGATTCTCAATTGCTCTCGTTTTAACGTGGAATTTCTGAATAATCATATGGAGTTCATGCACATCGCCATGCAGATTAAAATGCTCTCTAAAGAAATCCGTGCTCATCATATGGCGGTCCATGCTGTTATACTCGAACACTACAGTGAGATGATCAAAGAGGCGAAAGCAAACGGGGAGCTTAGACCGGATCTCAATGAAGAAATAGCCATGTTTTGTATTATCGGAGCTCTGGAGCAGTTCTGCAAGCAAAGGTTTTATATGGATCCGAGACCACTGGAAGAAAAAGATTATCAAGCAATTGTGGATGTGCTGTTGAGAGGGCTTAAATAGCCGATAGAAACTAAAACCCAAAAGCGCAAAAACTAAACAACTCAAAAAAAACAGAAGCTCCGCCGAATAAAATCGGCGGAGCATTTATTGAAACGGGCCGCTTGACTGAGCCGGCTCACTGATTTGAGCAATTCCTCTCTATAGAGGATAATGTTTTGGCTGCTGACCTGAAGTAGGGAGTCCCATTCTTTAAGCCCAGCATCATCCGATAACGTTTATGAAGAAGCCCGTATTGGGTTTCAACGAGCAGAAGTTCAAGTACTGTAATTTCCACATAGTCCGGATCAGCATAGTCAAGGCGCTGCCACGCATATTCCATCTTTTGCCGAGTTGCTTCGATTTCCGCAAGTAGGCGTTCTTCCTCGCTTAACGGTGGTTCTTCGGGAGGAGAAAACGACAATAACAGGTTTTTTAATAAAGCCTTCATATTCGTTAGCCTCACCTCACTTACCAAGCTCGACAAAGCAAAAGATGTGACTGGGTTATCTTTGCTCAGTCCATATATTTATATGTATCATTTAGCAGGATATGACAAATCAGACCTAAGGGTTTTGCTTCACTAAGGCTTTTATGAACATGCAGTTATAAAACTCACCTCAATTGGGAAAGACTAGAAATAGTCTATGATCAAGAGGTGATTTTTATTTTATTACCACACCGGCGATGTCGGAAGTCCTTGGCAATATTCCTATGTGGAATAGTGAGCTTATTTCTGTGGCAAGCCAATATTTATCCTGTTCTGGGACTAGGGAACGAAACAATTAACAATGTAAATAATCAGCTCAGTAGTAATTCAATAGCTACTGCGAAAGTAGTGGTACAGCGCGGAGAAAATCTTTGGGTACTGGCCCAAAAGTATCAAACCACGGTTGATGAACTTGTAAAGCTTAATCAAATAAAAGTGCCCGATCAAATTCGGGAAGGGCAGGCTTTATGGGTGCCAAACCGGGAAACCAAGGAGAAATCTGAAGATTTCAAGACCTTAGATGTGAAGGAGTATTCAAAGGGAGCCCTGATAACTTCGAGGCAAGCCAGTGAAGCAGAGAGCGTAAAATCTGTTGAACAGGCTGCTGGGAAAACAGCGTATATATCGTGGTGGACAAGTATTCTGCGGAACATTCCGGCCTTTGCCACGGTCTATAAACAAGGCTATAACACAACCGATTCAAACGATAATCCTTTATCACAGCCCAGGTCAATTATCCAAACCTATGAAATAATGGTCAATGAAGACACAGAGCTGCCTGAGGAACATCCGGAGAATACCCTCGCTGAAACTAAAGCAGAACATCTGAAGCACGTGACCGAGAAACCAGAGGCTGCCGCCTCTTCCGGAAGCCAAATCCATTCCCGGGGTTTAGGGCGTTTAGTCTCCCAAGAGGAGGTTGAACTGCTAAGCCGTGTCATCTACGGAGAAGCCCGGGGAGAGGATTTCTTAGGACAAGTTGCAGTCGGAGCGGTCGTACTTAATCGGGTTAATGATCCCCGTTTTCCGAAAACGATCAAAGGAGTCATTTACGAATCCGGGGCTTTTACAGCGGTCGATGATCGCCAGATTCATTTAACTCCAAATGATCAGGCCTATAAGGCCGCGGAAGCAGCGCTTTCCGGTCTGGATCCGACAAACGGGGCCATATTTTATTACAATCCAAGAACAGCCACAGACAAATGGATTAAGAGTCGCACAGTCATTAAGCGAATTGGAAACCATACGTTTAGTATTTAGGAGACTTGTATGACACATCAAAAGGTCCCGCAACTAATAAGTTGGGGGGCCTTTTGACGTTCATATTCAGCTACCGGGTCTGGTGTCCCGGCACCTCATTCCCTTGATGCAATGTGAAAAAGGCTATTTCCGGGGGAACGTTGAGGCGCAGCGGAATCACGCTTTCGCCGATGCCGGTATTGATGTAAAGGGGGACATTGTTGATGACGTGATACCCTTCATAAAACCCCAGGTCTCCTAAGTAGGTATTGGTGATCAGAGGTTTACAGCCGGGCAGGCGGATTTGCCCGCCATGGGTGTGTCCTGTGAGAAACAGGTCAGCTTTGTTTTCAGCTACATCGTCAAGGCAATCTGTGGAGTGGGCCAAAACTAGGCGAAAGGGAGGATTGGTTGAAAAGGACTGAGAAGAAAGTACCTTTTGATAGGCCAGATCCACATCGTCATGAGCTGTGGCGGGATCGTCAATTCCGATGACCCAAAGATTGAGGTCCGGCAGCAATATGGCATCGTTAAGCAGGGGAGTCCATCCCAGGCTTTCAAATTGTCGGAGATAGCGTTTCAGGAGAGTCTTAGAAAGGTGGCTATAGTCGTTGTTTCCCAGGACGACAAATTTCCCGTGAGGGGCAGCTAGTCCGCCTAAATAAGGATCCAGCTTATCGATATCCGTGCGGGTTGAGATAATATCGCCGGTGAGCACGAGGAGGTCCGGTTTTTGGGCCATTACGCTATGGCGGATATGCTCAGGGGAAATTCGTAAGGATTCCAAATGCAAATCGCTGAGTTGACAGATGGTTTTTCCCTCTAAGCTGATTGGGAGGTTAGGGTAATATAAATCCCATTCCTGGCGTTTTATAGTGAGAGTGTCGTAATTTGCCCAGCCGAGGACGCCTGCTCCGGCAAGGGGGATTGAAGAAAGCAGCCAATGATTGGCTATGAAACCGCCGATTCCACGGAAAAGGCTGCGGCGGGATATTGTTTTGGAAAGAGGGGGTGTCGATTTCTTGGGCATTTTGGCCTCCTTTCAGAACCCTTCCTTGTGCACTATCATATCATGATATAAAGCTACATTGAAGTAAACAAAGGAGGGAGCAAAATGAGGTTCGTTGGGGATAAGCCTAATCATCCTTATGAGCCCACCGGACCGCAGGGGTTCCCTGGTCAATTACCCAATGGTCATTTTGGCTCGGGATACTCTCCGGGTGCGATTCGCAATACACTTGGTTCAGGGCTTAAAGCCAGTGGGGTCTTCCAAAAGGATGGACAAATCCAAAATTTGAGGGGCGGCTTTATTGGACCTAAGCAGCCTCCGCCGGCAGGAAGGCAGTGGCAAGGACCATCTCCGGCCAATCAAGGTATGGGATACATGCAAGAACAAGGGTATAATCAAGGTACGCCATATACTCAAGGAATGCCTTACCATCAAGGGCAAGCCCGGCAATTGATTCTGCAGCCTGCTCAGGAAGGGGTCAGCGGCAACGGTGTGGCGACCATTTCACCGGACAATAGTTTTCTGCTGATTGCCAATCTTCCGCCGCCCCAAACCTTTCTCGGGTATGGGCAGCCGGCTGTTTATGCCGCTTATTTGGTAGACGACAAAGGGAAAACGGGTTTTTTAGTGGGGAGTTTGCGTCAAGTAGGTAATGGAGTTTATCGGGCGCATTTTCAAAGTCCGGTTCCGCTGCATCATTACAGCCGGGTCGTGGTTTCTGCGGAAAGTCCTGCGCAGCTTGGACACGTGCCGAAGGGTCCTCTGATTCTAAAGGTAAAAGATTCAATGGGTGTTATGACCTTCTTACGCCCTATGAAGACAACCGCGACGACGATTTGGGGGAAGATAACAGGCTTTATTAGCAGCAGGAGAAAACCGCCCATTAGTCCGGAAGCAGTAGTACCCATTCATCCGGAAGCAGAACAGATCAGTCCGGAATTAATGCAGTCCTTAAACCAGATGGGAGTTAATCCGGAAATGCCGGCTTCCGCTCCTCCGCTTCCTCCAACGATGCCTCCGGATGGAACGTTAAATCAATGATAGACCTTCAGTTTTTATAAATCCTTCTTTTTTTATGAAGTCTCTTAATAATGATTAAAGGCTGTAACAAAGTGTTTTGAGCTTGTTACAGCCTTAGTGTTTAATACAAATTTAATTTAAAGACGTTTATGAATGCTGCCTGAGAATTGACTCCTCTCCTGGGAGGAAGTCCTCTTCATATACATTAAGTCTTCGTATTGTATACCTTAAATTTAAAGTTTTATGCGAGGATAAATTCAAAAGCTGCTATACTATGACACATCCTTATTTAACGATTATAACAAAAACAAAATAAATATAATCAAGCCCATTATCCCCAATGTGCTTAATGTCACGCCAATCCCTAGTGTCCTGGGGGTAATATTAGCTAAGAGGGGATCTGAAAGAAAGGCTAACAAGAAGAAAACGGCAAAGGCCAGAATGCCTGCACCAACAGGTGGAGATTCCAGTAACGGTACAAGGCGTTTAAAGCTATAATCACAAGTTGGTGGCGCAGCGGAATTAAGAGGCGGCCTTGGGCAAGGGCTGGAATTGGGAGGCCGGCCGGCGGAGGAAGAGAATTTTGCCTCTGGGAAGGAAGCTGAAACGCCAGGATTCCTAGGCCAAAACGGAATTGCCATATGAAACCCCTCCCTTACCACGGTTCAAATTGACTTGCCTGTTGGAACTTCCATTGGGAGTACCGACTCCAGCCCGCTCAACAATGAACTGAGCAATGAGGGCACACACAGCGATTATTAAGTTGCCGGGTGCGCCTGGAAGTTCGAATAAGGGGACATTAAAAGAGGTGTCAGGGCTGCCGTCAAAAGGGGCAAAGGGGGCCGAGAGGATTAAGGAAAAACTTAGATTGTCCGGAAAAAGCGGTACATCCGTTCCGGTAGGACCAAAGCCTTGTCCGGGCACAGCTTCAGCAGGTGAAGGCAGAGGGACGTCCCCATTAAGAACGGCTTGTATGAGCTGAGTTAATTGTGACATCGAGAGGGTTACGGGATATTGATCCGGGGCAGGCTGAGCAGGATTTGGGGGATGGACCAAAGATCGTTTGAAAAGAAAGGCTATGAAGATATCCAAACCGGCCACAATCATGGAAGCAAACTGAATTTTAGTTTTTGCTATGGGAAATATCAAGGAAGTGACAGGGCAAAATAATAAATTGCGGCGGATAGGGCTGGATACTAAGATGGAAAAGGAAAAAGGAGTCGCCGGCAATGAGGGAATACAGCCATGTCGGTTCATAACGGCGTCCTCCTTTCTCTAACCATCAGAACCAGGTGCGTATAGTTACCCATCCCCCTAACACGATGACGATCAGGAAGGCAATTAAGGTCAAAGGATGCGTGATATCGTTGATAAAATGCGCTCCTTGATAACCAGGGGGCCTCATGTTTCAATCACAGCCTTCTAGGATTTGAGGTTGGGGGGCAGCTTAATACCTTTTAGCATTTCAGGGGAGACATGCAGCTTCTCTAAAGAGCTTCCGCCCCCGATTTTGTCCAGAATCTGCTGGGCCATGCCTTTGAACTCGTCCGGAATAGGAAGGTCGCTGGCAGATGGCATTCCATGCATGGTAGTTGTTAGGGTCAGGTTTACCATAGCCATTAATTTCTCATAGCTTTGCTGCTGAATAAAATAGGCTTTTATAAGAGGATATTTATTCATTAAACGAACTTTTAGATCAAGAAGGGCTATGGTCTCTTTTTCGGGAACGACTTTACTAATCATTTGGGTTGTGACAATCCCGCGTTCTTTTTCTTGGTATTCGGCAAACGCATCTTTGCTGCCGGGATCGGCCATAATAGCGGCTTCAGCAGCTTTTAATCCCTGAATCTCAGGCGTTTGGGACAAGGCTTCCCCTAATTCGCGGGCCTTGGTAATGTAATTCATAAGGCTACCTCCTTTTTTCCTTATACAAAATATGCGTTAAAGTGCATACTGGTGTATGATGCGTTTAGAAGATCAATAACAATGGATGTAGAACGAAGGAGGAAAGTAGTTGATGATGTAGAATATTAATTAAGGAAGGAGGGATCGTTATGCGTACATATCGATTGGAGATACGCTTAATTCAAGTTGCAGTTGGACTGGCCCTTATCGTTTTGATTGCGGGGTTTGCGGGATTGTGGGAAGGCGGAAAAGCACCGGCAGGCCCTGCAAATCCGGATTCGACGGCAACGAAACCCGCCCTAAGCAACCTGAAGATTGTCGCTTTAGGGGATTCTTTTACGCTGGGATATCCTTTGGACCCCAAGTATTCCTGGACTGTCCGTGCGGAGAAGGTTCTTGAGGTCCCCGTCATTAATAAGGGAAAATCAAGGCAGACTGCCAAAGACTTGCTTGATCGTTTTGCTGAGGACGTGGTTGCTGAAGATCCGGGCCGGGTTATTATATTTGCCGGAATTGGAGATGTGCTTCAGGATGTGACTCTTGAAGAGTTTCAGCCTAATATTGAGGCTCTGGTAGAAAAGGCCAAATCCAACGACATTATTCCTATCCTTGCCCTGCCCTTTGAATATCCCGGAGTTCGGGATAAGATCAAGGTGTTACGGGAGTGGGAGATTAGTTACGCTCAGCAGGAAGACATTTTAACCTTGGATTTTGCGACCGTATTGTTAAATACGGAGGGGAAATATCTGGACGGCTTAACCATTGATGAGAAGTATCCGAATGCCAAGGGGTATGAAGTGATGGGGGATTATGTTGCTAAAGTATTGAAGTAAAGCCTAATGGGTGAGGAAGCTTTGTTCTGAATGCATTAACTGAAGTTATTTGGAACTGATTGAGGCTAACCTTACTTGAAACTGGACAAGGTCAACGAACTAGAAAAGGCGTAACGAAGTTGAGATTCGTTATGCCTTTCCTTTTTATTAGTAAATTTCGTATTGATTAGGAAATTAATGATCATGACTGGTGAGATTTATACCGGAAGCAGCAGACTGATTAAAGCAAACAAAATAAACCCGACTGTTCCTCCGAGCAATGCATAACGCGGGTGCCGCTCCCGGGAGAGGGGTATTAACTCAGCAAAAACGAGAAAGGTCATTGCGCCTGCGGCAAAGGCCAGAAAGAAGGCGAGGGAGTTCTGTACACCTTCCAGAGCCAGAAGCCCGAGTAGGGCACCAAATGGTGTGAAAAAGGCAATTCCCATATTAAGAAGAAGAATCTTCCACCAGCGGATTTGAGCCATTTTTAAGGGGGCGGTTGTAGCCATCCCTTCAGGGAGATTATGTAATGTAATGCCAAAAGCAATCAGGAAACCCAGTCCGGGAGCTGCTTCCTGGCTGACAGCAATGGCCATTCCTTCAGGTATGTCGTGTAAGGCAATTCCTGTGGCAACGAGAAGCCCGGTTCTTTTCAAACGCTGGCGTCGTGACAGGGGGAGCGTGTTATGAGAGGTGTTGAGGCGAAGGTCGGCCAGGTACATAAAGAGCAGCCCTAGAATAAATCCCAGCCCTACTTGAAGCGGTGGCCCGACCTCCCAGGCCTCGGGGAGTAAATCAACACTCACAACCGCCAGCATGACCCCTCCCGCGCCGGCTAAAAGAAAAGCAAGAACGCGCTCCTTTGGTTTGCCAAACAAGAGGACAAGCAGGCTGCCAAGGGTTGTGGCCAGTCCGGCTATCATACTAATCCAGACGATTTCGAAACTATCGTGCATAAGGGACTCCTTTCAGCCCTGTTTTCCAAAAATATTGTAATACCCATATTTATGGCTGGAAGGCATGCTTTATACAAGAAAAGGAGTTGTCCCTGAGGAATAATATTTGTCTGAACCAAAGCGGCCTTGTTTAAACCTTCACATTCTTGGAAAAGCTTGTATTAGAGAGATGTTTTCGGAAGAGGGGTTTAAACAACATGAAGGTTCGTGTGATTATAGGAGCAATTATTATAAGCATCATCGGGATTTCGGCCTTGGGGGCTTTCCGGGAGCCTATTCCGGTGAAAAACGTGAGCGAAGCAGCACTGGCGCAAAGACCGGATCAAATGATCCGTTTTCATGTCCTGGCCAATTCAGATAGTGACGAAGATCAAGCCCTGAAGCGAGCGGTTAGAGATGCGATTCTAAAAGAGGTTGCCCCAAAGCTGGCTGTTTCTAAGTCCTTAGAGGAATCTCGTAAAATTGTGGAGCAGATCAGACCAGAGATGGAGGCTGTCGCTTTGGAGGAAATTCAGGCTTGGGATAAAAACTATACCGTCCGCACCGACTATGGGAATTTTTCCTTCCCGACTAAATCCTATGGGACCCTGGTGCTGCCCGCCGGACAATATGAGGCGTTACGCGTCGTAATCGGCGAGGGACAAGGATCAAACTGGTGGTGTGTGCTTTTTCCGGCGCTTTGTTTCGTGGACATTGAGCATTCCACAGCGGTTCAAGTGGATGGGAAGAAGCAAACGGACTATGCTATCAAGGGCAAGCCGAAAGTTCGCTTTTACTTTTGGGAGAAACTTAAAGTGATCTTTGGTTAGAAAGATTTAAGCAGAAGGACCTCTGATTTTAGTTAGGGGTCCTTCTGCTTTGCCGCTTGTTGCCTAAAGCCCTGTTAAAAATAAACTTTTCATAAATATAGTTTAAAAAGAAGAGAATTAGAGTAATCACGCCATCTTTGACTAAGATCGATCCAGCGCCAGTCAAGATTTTTAATGCCAGAAACCTGTACTATTTCTTGGGACAAAGCCATAAGTTTAAGAGAGGGTATAGGAAACTTACGTTTATGAAGTACCACTTCATAAACGTTTAGTTGAACTTATCCAGGGACTTAGCGCCACTTATAGAGCGCTTTGAAGAAGCGGGAGATTAGTGGCGGTTAGTCATCGGATATAGGAAACTTACGTTTATGAAGTACCACTTCATAAACGTTTAGTTGAACTTATCCAAATAAGGAGGACCTGAAAAATTCGTCTGGGGGAAGGGGCAAAGAGAATGAAATTACGAGCACGAAATTATTTACTCATTGGGATTGTTTTCCTCAGTTTAATTCTTTTGACCGGCTGTGGAACACTGGAGACATTAGTGAAAAAGGATGGAGCGTCAACGCCACTAGCAGATTGGATAGGATCAAGCGGAAATAATGAGCCCGCACAAACCGCTGCAACAACCCCTGGAGAGGGGATATCGGTTGCGCTTTATTTTCCGGATACGAGTGGTAAATATTTATTAAAAGAAAATCGAATGTTGCCTAAGACAGTGAGCATGGCCAGAGAGACGGTCAATCAATGGCTGAAAGGGCCCACTCAGACTAATAGTATGCAGAACCCTGTCTCCCCGGTTACAACCCTAAGAGATATTGCAATTAAAGAAAATAACCTGGTCATTGTAGATCTCAGCAAAGAATTTCTGCAGCCTAATTCAAAAGTTTCGCCTGAAGCTGCTTTGTATGGGTTAGTCAATACCTTGACCCAGTTTTCCACGATCAAACAAGTCCAGATTCGGGTCGAGGGGAAACCGATCACTAAGTATGGAACAGTCGATGCGGCAAATCTGATCTACAAAGCAAGTTTAGTTAAAGAGGCCGCCGCCCAAACACCAACACTTCCTAATACAGAAACCGGGAAGACCGGTCTGGGAGTTGTTCCTCCGGCATCAAGCGATACCAAGAGCGGCGGAGCACTTCCCGCCTCGCCGAGTTCAATCAACCTATTCAATTATCCCCCCAGTTCCACCTGAGAAGAATTGATGGTTGGGAATACCTGGAGTTATCTGGTACTTCTAAATGGGCGGATGCAGCTATGATATTCGGATGCCCTCGTTTAAGAAATCTTAAACGAGGGCATCTTTATACTATTCAGAGCAACCTAAAATGCCCCAAGAACACTTTAGTGGAGTTCACGCTAAAGCGTGCCCCCAAATCTTCATAAAATCTTCAGATCTTCCCTAGATACATCTCAAATATAAACGCTATACTTATAAGCAAAGATAAAGGGGAAAAGTGGTGGCAGAGCATGAAACTGATATTAGTTGATGATGAACCGGAAATCCTTACCCTTGTCAGAGATTACCTAACGAGGGAAGGGTATACGGTTGTAACAGCAATCAATGGACATGAAGGCATGGAACTCATCGAACGTGAAAAACCGGACCTGGTTCTATTGGATTGGATGCTTCCGGGGATCAGTGGGCTGGAGATGTGCAAACGTCTGCGGGAAACAAGTACAATCCCAATTATCATGCTTACGGCAAAATCGGAAGAGATCGACCGGGTTCTTGGCCTGGAGTTCGGAGCCGACGATTATATTGTCAAGCCCTTTAGCCTTCGGGAATTGGCGGCCAGAGTCAAAACCGTACTCCGGCGTTCAGCCGGGGGGTCTCAGGAAACTGTCCCTGCGGTCATAACCCGGGGAGAGCTAAGCCTGGACGTTTCAAGCCATAAAGTTACGAAACGAGGGCAGGAAGTTTTACTGACCCCGACGGAGTTTAATATTCTCCATTTGCTTGCAACCCGCCCTGGTACGGTGTACAGCCGCCTCCAGCTTTTACGTCAGGCCATGGGAGAAGAATACATTTACTATGAGCGCTCAATTGACACCCATGTCTCAAACCTGCGCAAAAAAATTGAGGACAACCCCAGTGAACCAAAGTATATTGAGACGGTGTTTGGTGTAGGGTATCGGTTTGGTGAAGGCTTGTGACCTTACGACGAAAATTTGTTTTAGGTCTTATTGGGATGGTCGTTTTCATGGCCATTTTTTTCACAGGAATAGCTCTCACATCCTCCCGGGCTTTACTTGGACATGCCGAAAGTTATGTACAACAAGCGTATGGCGAGAGTTGGAAGCGGCTTTTGAGCGGCTATTATGAGTCCCGCGGTGGCTGGAACGGAGTCCAGGTCTACGTTACGAAGATCACTGAGGCAGAACGGAGGTTCGGTCCTTTTGTGGAGGGAACTGGAGGAGGAAGGAGATATGGGATCTTTATTAAAGAAGGACCTATGCTTCGGATTATGCCTGATCCGAACCTGAATATGGACCGGTCTCGTCGGGAAAGCCCGCGGTTCCGGGTATTTGACTTGGAAAATAAAGTCGTAGGTGACTCGTTGAATCAAGACTTGGGCAAGAACCTTGTTCAATTTCCTGCCAATAACAAAATTACGAAACAGTGGGAAGAAATTAAAGTGAAAGACCAAACGGTAGGATTCTATTGGCAAGAAAATCCTTTACTCGCTGATAAGGATCGGCTTGCGAAAACCATTGGAATTTCAATTATTCAATCCATGCTTATTGGCTTAATTCTCACCTCGATCGTTGCCTTACTTTTAGGAATGTTATTAACCCGGCATTTTACAAAGCCCCTGAACCATCTCATGGAAGCTGTCCGCAAGGTGGGGAATGGAGATTTGACCTCACGGGTGCATGTGAAGGGAAACGGAGATATTGCGATCCTGGCTCAGGACTTTAACCGAATGACGGAACAATTAGCACGCAATGAGGAAGTCAGGCGCAACATGGTGGCAGATATTGCCCATGAATTGCGAACTCCACTTGCGGTCATCCTTGGCAAACTGGAATCGATTCAGGAGGGAGTATTGCCGTCCACTCCGGAAACAATTCTTCCGATTCAGGATGAAACCCTCAGACTCATTCGCTTAGTTCGGGATCTCCAGCAATTAAATCTCGCGGAAGCGGGTAAATTGCCAATGGCTCTAAAACCGGTTAATCTTCGCCAGTTAGTGGAACGGATTATTGAGCAATTTGCCATTGAAATTGAAGAACGGGAGCTGCACGCCGAGATTCTGGGAGAGGTGCCGGAAATTATTGGTGACCCGGACCGTCTGACCCAAGTCTTTGTCAACTTGATTGGGAATGCTCTTTTACATACTCCGCCGGGAGGATCTCTTCGTCTGGTCTTGTCGGAGGCAGAGCGTTTAGCAGAAGACGGGATGGTTAACGACGGGAATACCCATCGCTTGCGGGATGTTTTCCGGCGTAAAGCGCAAAGGGCAGACAAGCTTGACAAGACCGAAAGACTTGCAGACGAAAACGAAGTCAGACAATCAAACGAAGTAAATCACAGAGAAGTTTCTAAGAGCAGTACTGATTTAAGATCGGTTGATTGGGTACAGGTGACAGTTGAGGATTCCGGAGAGGGGATTCCCAAAGAAGAACTTGAGCATATCTTTGATCGCTTTTATCGGGTGGATAAAGCTCGGGAGCGGGAAAGCGGCGGAACGGGTTTGGGTCTCGCCATTGCTAAAGAGTTTATCCAGGCCCATGGCGGTTCAATTCAGGTAACCAGCGAACTGGGGTCAGGAAGTTGTTTTAAAATTTTGTTGCCCGGCAAACCAAATGTGACTGGGAATTAAGCCTTGACAACATCTTAAGAAGTTTATCGTTGTTTAACCATATTGCTGTGGTATTCTTTACTAGGAATATTATCCAGTCCTAATAAGTTTTTGTTAAAGCTCTAAGGAACAAACCCTAAGTACATAAAAAGGAGAGAGACGATGAAGAAAAAATGGGTGACCATAGGGGTTATAAGCGTTTTGGTTTTGGGAGGAGGGTATTGGGGTTTTACAAAGTTCAAAGCTAAACCGGTAGCAGCAGCGAACATCACGGCCCAGGCGAAAATCGGAGATGTTAAAAAGGTTATTACCGCAACCGGAACCGTAAACTTCCCTCATACAATCCCCTTAACCTTCCCGGATAAGGGACGGATCGTGGAACTCAATATTCAGCCCGGTGATACAGTGATAGAAGGGCAAGTTTTGGCCAGGATGGATGATAGCAAGCTTCAGACAGCTGTTTTACAGCAACAGGCCAATTTAATGTCCGCCCAATCCAAACTTCAAATCCTCAAGGATGGGTTTAATGCTCAAACAAAGGCTCAGGCCGAAGGGTCTTTAGCTAAAGCAAAACAAAACTTAGCAGCTGCCCAGCAAAATGCCGATCCAAGCTATTTGGCTAATCAAGTCTTCCTGGCGAATCAGACGGTAAGTCAGGCGAGTGATGATCTGGCTAAGGCTCAGCAAAGCGGAAATACGGCCTCCATCCAATCAGCTCAAAATGCTTTGAACAATGCGCTTAACGCTTTAAAGACAGCTGAAAATGCGCAAAATGGAGGAGCAGCGCAAGCTGTAACAGCTGCTCAGGCAGAAGTAACATCGGCCCAGTTTCAAGTGGATAAGGAAGCGGATGGCCCCAAATCAGGGGATCTTCAATCCGCTCAAGCCAGTATTGCAATAGCTGAAGCTCAGCTGGCCAGTGCTCAAACAGATTTGGCAAATGCAACCATCATTGCCCCTACGGACGCAATCATTGTCAGTTCTCCTCTTCAACTCTATGAATATACCAATGATAACTCTATCATTACACTGACTCCTACCGGAAGTAATCTTCAAGTTGATGCGATGATTGATCAGGCGGATATTTCCCAGGTTAAAGTAGGACAAAAAGTGGATATTACTCTGGACGCATATCCGGATGAACATAGCAGCGGAACCGTAAGCTTTGTTGCCATTGAGGGGACTACGACTTCGAATGTTACAACCTTTAAAGTCACAGTGACGGTTGATCAGGCCAGTGATAAACTGCTTTCCGGAATGAATGCCAACCTGGACATCATAGTGGCAGAGGCCAAGGGGGTTTTAACCATACCCAGCGAGGCGATTAAAACACAAGGGACAGAAAAAGGTGTTATGGTTCCTCTGGCTTCAGGAGATAATAGTACCGGAAAAGACGGTTCAGACCCTCAGGCTGGGGATCAGCCTAAGGTTGTGACCAAGTCAGGCAGTCGACAGGCTGGTGTGAATTTAAAATTCATTCCAGTAGAATTCGGCTTAGATGACGGAAATAATGTGGAAGTCAAAAGCGGTCTGAAAGAGGGGCAGGATGTCATTACCGTAATTGGTACAGCCGCCACAAATAATGGTGCTGCAGGGGGCTTTGGTATGGGCGGCGGAAATTCCGGCAGAGCACCGGGCGGAGCTGCCGGCCCGGCTCCTGGTGCCGTAAGGGTTGTTAGATAGGAGGGAAGATAGTTGATCACTCTCAAAGGGATCAAAAAGATATATGCCAACGGTGATATTCAGGTCGCAGCTTTGGGCGGAGTTGATCTGCACGTAGGAGCGGGTGAGTTCGTCGCTATAATGGGGCCATCCGGTTCCGGCAAGTCAACCATGATGAATATTTTAGGCTGCTTAGATACCCCGACAGAGGGGGAGTATTATCTGGATGGAACGGATGTGGCCAAGGCCAGCGGAGATGAGTTATCCGTAATTCGCAATCGGAAAATCGGTTTTGTCTTTCAAGGCTTTAATCTCCTTCCCCGGACGATGGCGGTAGAAAATGTGGAGCTTCCCATGCTTTATGCGGGAATGGGAGGAAAAGAACGACGAACCAGGGCTATTGCAGCATTGGAATCTGTCGGACTAGGTTCACGGATTCATCATCGTCCCAAAGAATTATCCGGCGGGCAGCAGCAACGGGTAGCTATTGCCCGGGCACTGGTTACAAACCCTTCAATTATCTTGGCGGATGAGCCTACGGGGAACCTGGACAGCCGGTCAAGCGAAGAGGTTATGGCTATCTTTCAGCGATTGCACGCCCAGGGCAATACCATAATTATTGTCACCCATGAACCGGATATTGCCGAATTTACCGAGCGGATTGTACGTTTCCGGGATGGTCATATTGAAGGAGACGAACTTGTCGAAAATCCACGCAAGGCTCATGCCCAAGTCGTTGAGGAGGAAGGAGTTGCAGAGTGAACTTTTTAGAAAGTATCCGGGTCTCTCTCAGGGCTTTGCGGGCGAACAAACTGCGGTCCGCCTTGACGATGCTGGGGATTATTATTGGAGTGGCTGCGGTCATTGCCATGGTAGGTATCGGAAATGGAGCAACCGCTTCGATCACTTCCCAGATTCAGGGAATGGGGTCTAACCTGCTTACGATCAGCCCGGGGCAAACCAATACCGGAGGGGTTAATGGGGGAGCAGGCAGCTCAGCCAGCTTAACCATGACGGATGTTTCCAAGATTAAAGTCGGAGGGGCAGTGAAAGCCGTCGCGCCGCTGACAAGTACAAATGCCCAAGTGGTCTTGGGGTCCGGCAACACCTCCGCAAGTATTAATGGAACCACTGCCGACTATGAGATTATTAGAAATGTCACAATGGCCAGGGGACGTTTTATTACCCAGGAGGACGTGAATAGCAGCGCCAGAGTCGCTGTTCTTGGACCGAACGTTGTGGAAGCTCTAATGGGAGATGCCAACGCTGATATCGTCGGGAAAAATATTAAAATCAATAATGTCCCCTTTCAAGTCATTGGAGTGACAACAGCTACAGGTTCGACAGGCTTTCAGAGCAATGATGACTTGATTACCGCTCCGATCTCTACGATTCAGGCACGTTTAATAGGAAAGAAGACCGTGCGCAGTATTCTGGTTTCAGCGACTTCCGAGGATCTGATGCAAACGGCCCAAGATGAGATCACAGCAGCTTTGCGCAAAGCACATAAGATCCAGGATGGCAAAGAGAACGACTTCAGGATTCAGAATCAGGCCGACATGCTGGAAACCATGCAAAGCGTTACTCAAACCATGACCATGCTCCTTGGCGGAATCGCCGGGATTTCGCTGCTGGTGGGCGGCATCGGAATCATGAATATCATGCTGGTTTCGGTCACAGAACGGACTCGTGAGATCGGAATCCGCAAAGCGATCGGGGCGAAAGGCAGGGATATTTTACTGCAGTTCCTTATCGAGGCCGTTGTGCTCAGTATCTTAGGAGGCGGCATAGGCATTGCCCTCGGTTATGGAGGAGCTAACTTGGCTGGAAAAGTCTTAGCAATGGATACCAGTATTTCTGTGACTTCAGTATTTATGGCTTTCGGCTTCTCGGCGGCTATCGGCATTATCTTCGGGGTCTTTCCGGCCAGGAAGGCTGCAGCCATGGATCCGATTGATGCTCTGAGATTTGAGTAAATCCATTTGGGGTCTTGTGAAATTAAGGGGGAATTGCACGTTCACACACGTTCCCGTTCACTGGCTCGTTGGATGCTGAAGGTATTACGCTAACCTCTGGGTTGTTCTGCATGTGAACCCGAGCGTAATAACCCTTCAGCATCGGCACTCGCTGTATCGTGAACTCCACTAAAGTGTTCACTTAGCAATTACCCCTTAATTTCTGGTCGTCGTTGAGGATGAGAATGAGGGTAGGTTAGGAATTCATTTGGGGTCTTGTGAAAGCTGGATGTGTACTGAAAAATTTCGACCGTAAACTTGCATCGTAGAAAGGAAGGAATTACGTGATAAAAATGAAACGGACTCAGAAAGTGTTAAGTCTTCTGATGATGGTTTTTTTGTTGATTGGTATGGTGCCCGGGGTGTTGAGTGCTGCTGAGGAAGAGGGCGAATACACTACCTTGAGAGGGCTTGAGTTTGTGTCTGAGGAAGATTCCACTCTGATTATCGGGGAAGCGGAGACGGTTAAGTTGAGATTAAACCGGATTCCTGTGAGTAAGCTTTTTACAGGTGCGGTCAATGCGACTTTAACAGATCCTGATGGAAAAGTGACCTACTACTCCGTATCCGGAGGCGGCGGTTATTATAATATTTCCAATCTTACCTTAGATACCCCTGGGGAATACACTCTTAAGGTAAGTGCAGTTTCGCCGAATAAAGGCTCGGCAACCGGGATTATAAAGGTCTTGGATGCCGTTGCAACCGTATCGGGATCTCTTGTGACCAACGTCAATAACTCGTTAAGTGTAAAGTTAACAGATTCAGAAGGGAATAGTTTGGATCAGAGATCAGTGACAGTTGATGGAACGGATGTTGATGCCAGTCCGGCAACCCAAAATTACACGACGTTAAATGATGGAACATTTCTCCTTAACATAACTCCGGAAAAAGAAGGGAATGTGGATATTGTCTTTGCAGGCAGAATTATTGGAACCATTCCTGTTAAATCTGCTTACGAAGCGGGTAGCCGCATCGGTTCCCAAGCGATTGATAATGTTTCCCTCTCGGTTGAGGTCGCTAAACAAGGTTGGCCGAGTGCAGCGAATGTGATTTTGGCGAGGGATGATCAGTTTTCAGATTCTCTGGCCGCGGCTCCGCTTTCCAAAAAGCTGGATGCTCCGATTCTTATGACAGGCTCATCTGTCTTAGATTCCCGGACGTTAGCAGGGATTCGTGAGCTGGGTGCCCGGAACATATATATCGTTGGCGGTACAGTGGCTATCTCCCAAAGCATTGAAGATACCTTGAGTGAGAATTTTACGGTAACCCGGATTGCCGGACAACAAGGCTATGATACTGCTGCCTTGATTTCTTCCCATGTGGGGGCTGATCCTACTCGAACTGTCTATCTGGCCAATGGGAACGCTATTCCTGATGCCATTGCGATCAGCGCCTTTGCCGGGGCCCAGGGGAATCCGATTTTACTGACAGATCGGGATACATTACCGGCTTCGACAGGTCAGGCTTTGGCAGATCTTCAGGCGAGTAATGTCGTCTTGCTTGGAGGAACAGCTGTTATCGGCAGTTCTGTGGAAAATGAATTAAGTTCTAAGTATATGGTCAAACGCTGGGGAGGCTACGATCGTTATGATACTCAAGGCATTATTTTTCAAAATCTCCTGAATAAAGAAGCGCCCCAATCTCCCCTTTATTTTACATCGGGGTTAGTTCGCCAGGATGATGTCAGTTCAGGAAAACCCTATGCAGATGCCTTATTAACCGCTGCATTGGCAGCTAAAAACGGGGGATTTGTGGCAATGACTGAGCCGAATGCGCTCCCATCCGGTCTCAGCTACTTTTTGTTATTCAATAAAGGGTATATTCCTAAGTCATCTGTCGTGGGGTATAACAGCGGCGTCTCCTATAATCTGGAGCAACAACTTCAGCAAATGCTGAAGCATTAACGGGAAATCTGATGGATGACTGATAGTCGCGCTTGTTATGTATTGGTTGCTGTAGAAGAACTTATCCAGGGACGTAGCAGCCGTTATCTCCCTCTTATAGAAGATGGAAGTTTTACGGCTGGTAGTCATCGGATAAACTGTGTTTTAGTGATTAAAGCTTGGGAAACGAATTCGAAAAGTTTCGGGCTATTGACAGCTTACCTGTATACAGGTAAGCTGTTTTCAGCCGGATTTTTAACAGACAGAAGGGTTTTTATTGAATATAGTTGCTTTGATTTTAATAGTATTAATGGCGTCTACCTTGCAGGCTGCAACAGGATTCGGATTTGCGATTATGGCCATTCCGTTTCTGCTCCTCTTATTTGATCCCCGCGATGCGATTCAGTTGAATATTATACTTTGTTTTTTAATCTCTCTCATAATGGTTTACAAAATCCGCCGTGAAATCAACCGGGAGATTCTCATACGTTTGATCAAGGGCGGTATAATAGGAATTTTGCCGGGACTTGGGCTTTTTATCTTTTTAGACGTGCGGCCCTTAAAATTATTGGTGAGTATCTTAATCCTGGTCATAACCGCTTTATTGGTTGCTAAAATCAAGTTCCAACAGAGTAAACTTAAGGAGCTGATCGTTGGAGCATTTTCAGGCTTACTCACCACAAGCATAGGTTTGCCCGGTCCGCCCCTGATGATTTATTTTGCCGGAGCAAAAGCGGATAAGGCGACAATACGAGGGACAACAATCGCTTATTTTGTGTTCGTTTCTCCGATTAGTCTGCTGCTTCAACTTTCCATGTATCATATTTCAACGGGTGTTTGGACAGCAACCTTGTGGTCCATTCCCTTCCTTTGGCTGGGGGTATTTTTGGGCCAGTGGCTATTTGACCGACTTGATCAACATCGTTTACAAATAATAATCTATTTCTTACTTTTTTGTACGGGTCTGTATTTGTTGCTCACAACCCTGTAAGGGAATTAAGAATGTTAATGATGTTTTTGATTTAAGAATCGAGTGTAACATTATAAAAGAATAAAATTTATCAAAGAGACAGCTGATATTCGAATATCAGCTGTGTTTTTTGCGGCTTTGTTGTCAATAAGCAAGAAGCTCATATTGAAATCTTTATATAATCTTTATTGGAAAGCAGCAAATCTTGATCCTGTTTTTATATGATTGGTGCTATAACTTAGAGAGGGGCGCGGAACTATATAATATTCTAGAATAATCAGGTGGTGAAAATTAATGGTGTCATCCATTAAGCGGTTTTTAATTGGTCGCCCTTTAAAATCAACTGAGTTGGGCGAGCAAAAGCTTAACAAAAGGAAGGCTTTGGCCATTCTCTCCTCAGATGCCTTATCTTCTGTCGCTTATGGCCCGGAGCAAATTTTGATTATCCTGGTTACCCTGGGAATAGCCGCTTTTTGGTATTCGATTCCGATCGCAGTGGGAGTACTGGTTCTATTAATCGTCTTGATTTTATCCTACCGGCAAATCATCTATGCTTATTCACAAGGTGGAGGAGCGTATGTAGTATCCAAAGAAAATTTAGGTATCAACCCCGGCTTGATTGCAGGGGGCTCACTGCTGGTGGATTATATATTGACGGTGGCGGTTAGTGTTTCGGCAGGTACGGATGCTATAACCTCCGCTTTTCCCAGCTTGCATGATCACAATGTGCTGATAGCGATTATATTCGTCATCTTTCTAACCATTCTTAACCTAAGAGGGGTAACAGAATCAGCTTCGATTTTAGCCTACCCTGTTTACTTGTTTGTAGGGGCCTTATTTATCTTGATTAGTGTAGGTCTTTACAATGTCATCACAGGTCAGGTTTCCCCTGACCTCCACGCGCCGATCGGTACTCCGGTAGCAGGCTTGAGCTTATTTTTGCTCATGAGGGCATTCGCCTCTGGAAGTTCCGCTTTAACAGGCGTTGAAGCGATTTCCAATGCCATACCAAATTTTAAAACACCTGCCCCGAACAATGCGGCCAGGACTCTGGTAGCGATGGGTATATTGCTTGCCCTGCTATTTTCCGGAATTGTTTTTTTAGCCTACTATTATGGGGTTTCTCCCAGTGAAGAGGTAACTGTTGTCTCTCAAATCGCTGAGCTGACATTTGGTCGGAACCTAATATATTACTTTATTCAAGGAACAACCGCTTTAATCCTGATCCTTGCGGCAAACACAGGTTATACTGCCTTCCCCTTGTTAGCAGTCAATTTGGCCAAAGACAAGTTCATCCCCAGAATGTTCACCATTCGCGGAGATCGGCTGGGCTATTCGAACGGGATTATAATCCTGGGATTCTTATCGATCATCTTAATCATTGCCTTCGAAGGCAAGGCCGAACACCTTATTCCCCTTTATGCCGTGGGTGTATTTATCCCCTTCACTTTAGCCCAAACCGGGATGATGGTGAAATGGATTCGGGAAAAGCCTAAAGGGTGGATTCCTAAGCTGACGATTAATTCACTTGGTGCCCTGATCTGCTTCCTGGTTACTGTGATCTTTTTCATCACTAAATTTACGCAAGTCTGGTCGGTTTTGATCTTCCTTCCCCTGATTATCTACATGTTTCACAGAATTCGTAAGCATTATGATCAAATAGCGGATCAGTTGAGGGTATCGAGCTGTGAGTGTACCATACCAATAGCGGGGAATGTGATTATAATACCTGTCGCCGGGATTACTCGGGTTGTGGAAAATTCGTTAAATTACGCAAAATCCTTATCGGCCAACCAGATCATTGCTGTTAATGTATCCTTTGAAAAAGAAGATGAGAAAAGGTTTCAAGAGAAATGGGAGAACTGGCAGACAGGTGTGCGCTTGGTGACCTTGAAATCACTGCATCGCAGCATTATTCAGCCTCTGACTAAGTTTATTGATACGGTTGAGCGGAAAGCAATTGAATCCAATTATCAAGTCACCGTGCTTATCCCGGAATTTATTCCTAAGAAAGGCTGGCATAATATTCTTCATAACCAGTCAAGCCTGCTGATCCGCACATTCCTGCTCTATAGAAGAAATGTGGTGGTTACTATCGTGCCCTATCATCTTAAACAATAAAACAGCACCTATCCTGAAAAAGCATTCTGGATTAGACAGGGGGCCAGTTCTGCTATCCGGCTCTGGGGCAGAGCGCTTTTCAGCTGTGTTAACCCGTGGGTCGACGGTGTCTTCGATCTGCACGCGTCTGCGAGTTCCGCCGCTGGCTCGCTGGACGGTTCGCGAGCGCGTACGAACCTCTGGATATTTCTGGCCGCATGCTATACCATCCATGGCGCATGCGGCACTAGGAACATCGTGTTCCGTCGCATGTGAACCTGCGGCGCGCTACGGGGACGCGAATCATCTGCGCTCGCCTTAGCGCGGCTCCACCGACGCATCCGCTTAGCAGACAAGCGCTCCTTCAGCCAGTTTGTTGGGAATGTAAGCAGAACTTTGGGGGTCTGCTAAGGCTTTGTGGAATCTTTTTCATCCTCTGCTGGTGCCGCGGCAGCGGCATGGACAGCTAACCTGAAAAATTAAAGACCCAATAGACATGCAGAGGATCCCCAGACCCGTGAGCAGGGCAGCTTCGTCCACAGAAGCGAACCCATTGCATGGAGAGGCGGTAAAAGCCCACAAGACGGTGCGGGGAAACGGAGCCACGGGTTCACATCAGGTATTACCCGGAGGTTTGGCGAAGTCCCGCACCGGCGAGTGGGCGAGCCTCGGAATGCTGCGGTAAGCGGATGTGGATGAAGCTGCCTGACCCAGGCGACCTATTTTCATCCTCTGCCGGTGGCTGCGACAGCAGCATGGGGGGGCTTTTACCCTGAAAAAGGCTTAAAAACATGCAGAAGGACCCCTAGGCCTGCCCGCTCCAAGCGATCTATTAATGCCCTGTTAACGGATTATTCCAATCTGCTAACAGGGCTTGGCGCTTTTTAAGACGCAGCAATTCTTCTCTCAGAATTAATAGCCTAAAAAACTATCATAAGACTTATATAAAGCAGGGAATAGCTAAAGCAATGGAGAACTATATTTTTATTGGACTAGTCCACCAGTCCATCAAAGGATTAAACCAAGCATACAATAGATGGGGTCAGTAGGTTGTTGAGATCAGAAAGGTGATTATGATGGAGTTAGATCGGAAAAGCGGTGTGCCCTATTACATCCAGCTTAAGGAGCAGATCCGGCGGCGGATTACCCAAGGGATTTGGCCGGCGGGAACTAAGCTGCCAACGGAACGGGAGTTAGCTAAAAGCTTAGCTGTCAGCCGGAATACCGTTAGCCAGGCTTACAAAGAACTGGAAAGCGAAGGGATTTTATGCTCGGTTCGGGGGAAAGGAACCTTTGTTGAGGATACTTCACTGATCATGCAGCAGGAGAGTCGTAAAGAGAAGGTCTTACGCATTGTCGATTTAGCTATGGAGGAAGCAGTGGGGCTTGGTTTCTCAATCGATGACTTTGTCTCTTTCGTCCATGTCCGCGGCATGGAGAAGAAAGATCTCCTTTCGCGGATGAAAGTAGCCTTTCTCGTAACTAACCCTGAGCAGTTGGCGGATGTCAATTGGAATCTTGGGCCGGGGGTAAGTCTGCTGCCCTTACTGCTCTCCGAGCTTCAGGAATCCCCTCGGGCCCAGGAAGGCTTAGCCGGGATGGATATGGCGATCACTGGTATGGCTCATCTCCCCGAAGTGAAGATTCTTTTAGGAAAGCTTCATATCCCTATCCTGGGAATTTCGCTCCAGCCTAAGCTTGACACCCTTGTGCGTATTGCCAAATTAACCGTGGGCCGTGACCTGGCTTTAGTGTGTGAAAGCAGCCAGTATGCAGAAAAGATAAAGCTGGCACTGAGGCAAGCCGGATTATACCCGTCTTTCAAAACCCTGATTCAGCCAAATGAAGCGAGTTTGCGGGAGGTTTTGCCGGAATGCGGGGCTGTGATTTTAGCTTCCAGGCTTCGTTTTGGGGTTGAAAAAGTGCTTCCGGAAAATATGGAGTGTATTGAGTTTCGTTTTGAACCGGATGCTGGGAGCCTTAATTTACTCAGAGGGGCTTTGTTGGAATTAAAGGGGGAGAAATCTTGAAGAAACAACGCATTATTGGTATGTTTGACTCCGGAGTCGGTGGACTCACAGTCATGAAAGAGATATTAGAGAGGCTGTTTGATGTTCGAATCGTTTATTTTGGAGATACGGCACGGGTTCCTTATGGAAACCGTTCTCGTGAGGAGCTCATTCGTTTTGGCGAAGAGATTGTCACGTTTTTGATCGGGCAAGGGGCCGAGGTGATCGTCGTAGCCTGTAACACCAGTTCAGCCACTGCGCTGCCGGTTCTCAGAGATCGGTTTGATGTCCCGATGATTGGCATGGTAGAACCAGGGGCCCGTTTATCTGTCGAGAAAACCATAGCGGGCAGGATTGGGCTGATCGCCACAGAAACCACGGTGCGCAGCAAAGCGTATTCCTCCGCGGTGAGTCGTGCTTTGGCTAAGGGATGTTTACCTGAAGATTCAGCGCTCCGGGAGGCCTGGCAGCATGGCGAACAGCCGATTACTTTAATTAAAGCTCAGGGGTGCCCGCTTTTTGTGCCCTTAATTGAGGCGGGGCTGGCCAATTCTGCCGAAGCAAGAGGAATTGCCCGAACTTATCTTAACCCTCTCCGGGCAGCCGGTGTAGATACCCTTATCTTGGGGTGCACCCATTACCCCTTTCTTGAGCCGGTCCTTCGGGAAATCTTAGGAGAGGATGTGTTGATTGTTGACCCGGCTTTAGCGGTGGTGAAAGAACTTGAGGGATTGCTTAAGCATTTGGATGAGTGGGAACGATCGGGGCTGATCGGTTCGCCTTCTTCGGCTCTGACCAAAAAACCATGGCGGGCCCGGTATTATGTCAGCGGGGACCCGGAGCTTTTTAAGCAAGTCGGAAATACTCTTCTCCAGGAACCCATAGGCCATGTCGAACAAATAATACTGGGTGAGTAAGCAGTTTTAAAGCTAAGGGGGGAATTTAGTGTGGAACAAAAGACCGTAGTATTAGGGGTTATTGGAGCCGATGTTCATGCGGTAGGGAACCGGATCTTGGACTATGCCTTTAGCCAAGCCGGTTTTAAAGTGATCAACATCGGGGTCCTTGCAACTCAGGAGGAATTTATTCATGCGGCCATTGAGACGAATGCGGACGCCCTGTTAGTCTCGTCCTTGTACGGTCACGGGGAAATGGATTGCCGGGGTCTGCGTGAGAAGTGTCAGGAAACAGGAATCGGCAGCATTATCATGTATGTAGGCGGCAATCTGGTGGTCGGGAAACAGGATTTTGAGTCGGTGAGAGAGCGGTTCTCAGCGATGGGTTTTGATCGTGTTTATCCCCCCGGAACCCTGCCGGAAGGTCCCATTGACGATTTGAAGAAGGATTTAGGTCTGAGGATGGATTAAAGGGGGGATGGACATGCAGGCAGTCCTTCTCATTGATTTTGGCAGTACGTACACAAAAGTGACGATCGTAGACCTCGATAGTGAGGAGATCGTGGGGACGGCCCGGGCAGGTACAACCATTGAAACGAACATAATGGACGGATTGAAGGCAGCTTTGGCACAAATTCCTGAGCCTGCGGGAGGCTGGAAGTTTGTCCGCAAGCTCGCCTGCAGCAGTGCCGCCGGCGGTTTAAAAATGATTGCCAGCGGGTTGGTAAAAGAGTTGACGGCAGAGGCGGCGAGGCGTGCAGCGCTGGGTGCGGGGGCACGGGTCCTGGAAGTCTTTAGTTATGAGCTGACAGAGCAGGATCTTGAGAGAATTGTTCAATTGAAACCGGATATTCTTTTGTTAGCCGGGGGAACGGACGGCGGAAATAAGGAAATCATTCTCAAAAATTCAGACATGCTCAGCCGGCTTCCTGTCAGTCTTCCGGTGGTGATAGCGGGCAATAAAACCGCAGCGGCCGCAGCCGCCGAGTGTCTGAGAAAACGGCACAGCCCTGTCGTTATGGCAGAGAATGTGATGCCGGAGCTGGGCGTTTTAGCGGTAGAATCCGCACGGTTAGCGATTCGGGAAGTCTTTTTAACCCATATCATCCAAGCCAAAGGGTTAGACAAGGCGGAGGAGTACCTGGAGAGGATTATGATGCCCACTCCCTCGGCAGTGCTCTCCGCGGCAGAACTTCTGGCCCAGGGTCACGGTTCCGAACCGGGATTGGGAGAGCTGCTGATTGTGGACGTTGGCGGCGCCACGACGGATGTGCATTCCATTGCTAAGGGTGACCCCAGTAAACCCAGCGTAACCCTGAAAGGCTTGCCGGAACCTTATGCTAAACGGACGGTTGAAGGGGATCTGGGGATGCGCTATAGCTCAGAGGCTTTGGTAGAAACAGCGGGGAAACGCTTGAGGGACTATCTGGGCTGGACTGATGATCAAATTCAACAACAACTAAAGCTCTATAAAGAAGATCCCTGGCGAATTCCTCAAACCGCAGAAGAAGCGAGGTTTGATGTGGCCATGGGGCGGATGGCCGTAGGGTTGGCGGCGGATCGCCATGTGGGAACCATTGAAGTGGTTTATACTCCCTTCGGAGCAAGCTATATTCAAAACGGAAAGGATTTGACGCCCCTGGGAGTGGTGATCGGAACGGGAGGGGTCCTGCTTCATCACCCGGATCCTTTGGAAATCTTACGGGGAGCGGTTTTTAATTCCGGGGAGCCTGCGGTTCTTAAACCGCAAAACCCTGTTTTCTACTTGGATAAAGAGTATATTTTAGCAGCTATGGGTCTGCTTCGGGAAGTATCTCCGCAGGCCGCACTTCGAATCATGAAAAAATATATTGTAAAACTTTAGGAGGGTTTAGCAGATGGAATTAACAGTCCGACAAATGGACGCCGAAGAATTTCAGCGCCAGCGGCAGGAAGTCTTGGGGCAATGGCAGACCGGTAAAGATGTGGTCTTTGAGGAAGCAGTGGCGTACCATAAATCTCTGCCCAAAAGCAAAATATTTGCCGAAAAACTCGCCCAGGGCAAAGCAAAAGGGATCACCTTTGCTCAGCCGCGTGCAGGTGTTGCCCTCCTCAGTGAGCATATTGAGCTGCTGCGTTTTCTTCAAGATGAAGGCGGGGCTGATTTCCTGCCGTCCACCATCGATTCGTATACCCGGCAAAATCGTTACCCGGAAGCGCAGGCAGGAATTGAAGAAAGTGCTGCCATTGGCCGCTCCATGCTCAATGGATTTCCGGCGGTCAATCATGGAGTAGCGGCTTGTCGTCAAGTGGTAGAAAGTGTTCAGGTGCCGGTTCAGGTTCGCCACGGCACTCCGGATGCCCGTTTGCTGGCCGAAATTACCCTTGCCGGAGGATTTACGGATTACGAAGGCGGCGGGATTTCCTACAATATTCCCTATTCTAAAGATGTTTCGATTGAAAGTACGATTAAGTATTGGCAGTACGTGGACCGTCTGATCGGGCTTTATGAAGAACAAGGGGTAAAGATCAACCGCGAACCCTTCGGTCCCTTGACCGGGACGCTGGTTCCGCCGGCTATTTCTCATGCTGTTGCGGTTATTGAAGGGATTCTCGCAGCCGCTCAGGGTGTCCGCAGTATGACCCTCGGGTACGGACAATGCGGCAATCTTATTCAGGATGTTGCGGCACTGCATACCTTGCCGGTTCTGGCGGAAGAATATTTAGCCAAGTTAGGCTTGCCAAAGGTTATGATTACGACAGTCTTTCATCAATGGATGGGCGGTTTCCCCCAGGATGAGGCCAAAGCTTTTGGAGTCATATCCTGGGGAGCGGCGACGGCAGCCTTAGGCAAGGCCTCCAAAGTCATCGTAAAATCCCCTCATGAAGCCTTAGGGATCCCTACTAAGGAAGCTAATGCAGCAGGAATTCGTGCTACGAAACAGATACTAACCATGTTGAAAGACCAAACTCTGCCTATGACTGCAGAGCTTGCCTTAGAAGAGGAAATGATCTTAGCGGAAACGAGGTTAATTCTTGACCGGGTCCTCGAATTAGGAGAAGGAGATGCCGCTGTCGGCACAGTTCGGGCCTTTCAGGCCGGGGTCATTGATGTCCCGTTTGCCCCAAGCCGGTATAATGCCGGTAAAATCCTCCCGGCCCGTGACTCCGCAGGAGCTGTACGCTTATTGGATTTCGGAAATATCCCCTTCGATGAAAAAATCAAGGAGTTTCATCAAGAACGCATCGCCCAGCGCGGACGGGATGAAGACCGCGATCCTTCCTTCCAAATGGTGATCGATGACATCTACGCCATAGGCAAAGGAATGCTTGTTGGCCGCCCAAGAGGGTGAAGCTGTTCTAACAAAGGAGGGAATGTATAATGAAAATTATTGACGTTATTGCTTCACCGGGGCTTACGGGTTTTTATTTCGATGACCAGCTTGCCATTAAATCAGGCGTTGGTCATGATGGTTTTACTTATCTCGGAGAACCTAAAACAGCGGGATTTAAGGCGGTTCGTCAACGGGGCGAGTCGATTTCAGTGATGCTTATTTTAGAAGATGGGCAAGTCGCCTCGGGGGATTGTGCGGCTGTTCAATACTCAGGAGCCGGCGGCCGGGATCCGCTTTTTTTAGCTGAAGATTTTATTCCAATCATTCTTGAAGAAATTGCACCTAAGCTGATAGGCCGGGAACTGGATTCGTTCCGCAGTCTGGCGGGTCTGGTTGAAAACTTAAAGCGGCAGAATGGGGAACCTTATCATACGGCGATTCGCTATGGGGTGAGTCAGGCGATTCTTGATGGAGTGGCAAAAGCTCAGAGAAAGACCATGACCGAAGTGATCCTGGAGGAATATGAGCTTCCGCTGATTCTTGAGCCTGTTCCGATTTTTACTCAAACCGGAGATGACCGCTATGAAAATGCCGATAAGGCAATTATAAAACGTGCCGGGGTTCTGCCCCACGCTTTGATCAATAATGTGGAGACAAAGCTGGGCAAAAATGGGGAATTGCTCTTAGACTATGTAGAGTGGCTGCGCAACAGGATTATGACTTTGGGCGGGGATGATTACCGGCCTGTCCTGCACATTGATGTCTACGGTACGATTGGCTTGGCTTTTGAGGATGATGTGGAGCGGATGGTCGAATACTTTGTGAAGCTGGAAAAAGCGGCGGCTCCCTTGCATTTACGGATTGAAGGTCCGATGGATGCCGGGAGCCTTAAAGGACAAATTGAACAGCTTAAAGCCTTGCGGGCTGCCTTGAAGGCGTGGGGAGTCAAGGTGGAAATCGTGGCCGATGAGTGGTGTAATACTTATGAAGATATTGTCAAGTTTGTTGATGCTCAAGCTGCCGATATGGTTCAAATTAAAACCCCTGATCTGGGCGGGATTCAAAACACAATTGAAGCAGTTATCTACGCCAGGAAATACGGAGTAGGAGCTTATGTGGGCGGATCCTGCAATGAAACGGATTCCGGCGGCCGAACAGCAGTCCATGTAGCCCTGGCTGCCCGTCCGGATCAAATGCTTGCCAAGCCCGGTATGGGAGTGGATGAAGGGTATATGATCGTACACAATGAGATGAATAGGACGCTGGCTGTGTTGAAAAGGGGTGTGAGATAACAGACTCGTTGGAATAAGAGGACACCAACAAAGCAGACGGCTAAAGGAGCAGACAAGAACATGAGAAAAATCGGTTTAACAACCACGGTCCCGGTTGAAGTGATTTATGCAGCAGGAGATAGGCCGGTTGATTTAAACAATATATTTATTACGAGTCCGGAAGCAATGCGTCGCTTGGAAGAAGCAGAACTGGCAGGCTTTCCACGAAATGTGTGCGGTTGGATTAAGGGATTGTATTCGACGGCCCTGCAAAATCCAGAGATTCAGCACATAGTTGCCGTAACTCAAGGGGATTGCAGCAACACCCATGCTTTAATGGAGACTTGGGAAGTAGAGGGGATCGAAATCATCCCCTTTGCTTTTCCTTATGACCGTGATCCGGACATGCTTCGTCTCCAGATGGATAAGCTAATTAATGTGTTAGGTACAAATTGGGAGGATGTGCAGGTTCAAAAGAAACGCCTCGATCAGGTTCGGGCCTTAGCCTGGGAAATTGATCGACTGACTTGGGAGGAAAATAAGGTAAGCGGTTTTGAAAACCACCTCTACCTGGTCTCGTGTTCCGATTTTAATGGTGATCCTGAGGGCTTTGCCCGCGAGATGGAGGAATTTATTCAGAAAGCGGTTGCACGGGAGCCTTTTTCAGAGCGCTCCCGGCCCGGAACGCGCAGGAAAAAGCGGGAAATACGCCTTGGATATATTGGGGTTCCGCCGATTTTTCCCGAGCTCTACGATTTTCTGGAAGACCACGGAGCCAGAGTTGTCTTTAATGAAGTGCAGAGGCAGTTTGCGATGCCTTTTAAGACGGATGATATAGTGGAACAGTATCGCTTATACACCTATCCTTATAAGGTGTTTTTACGTCTGGAGGATATCGCCAGAGAAGCTGAGCTTCGTCATCTGGACGGAATCATCCACTATACCCAAAGCTTTTGCTATCGTCAGATAGAAGATCAGATTATCAGAAAAAGGTTGGACTTCCCGATTCTTACGTTGGAAGGGGAAAATCCGACGGGACTCGATGCCCGGAATAAAATGAGGTTGGAGTCTTTCTTAAGTATGATTGGGGATTAAGAGAGGTCTTTAGTGTGAAGGCAGCAATAAAGGAAACAAGATCGGAAGGATTGGGATATCATGTCAGGACAACAAACCATTTGCGGGATTGATCTGGGGAGCCGGAGTGTGAAAATTGCTCTCATGGGGCGAAAGGCGGAGGGAGAGGATGGGGGTCTGGAAATCCTGCGGCTGGAGAGTCTGGATACCATCCGTTTCTACCGGGAGTACGGACGAAAGCAGGGAGATAAACTAGCCGTAAATTTCGAGGCTCTGGGCTTACCTGCAGTCGACAGCTTAATTTCCACAGGATATGGCCGCAACACCTTGGAATTAGCCGGCGGTGAGGCGATTCCTGAGCTTAAGGCCCATGTTTTGGGTGCGATTTATCAGACGGGTCTCAAGGATTTTACCTTGGTTGATCTGGGCGGGCAGGACAGTAAAATTATTCAAGTCCGCAAGGGCAGAATGATCGACTTTTTGACCAACGATAAGTGTGCGGCTTCTTCCGGACGTTATTTGGAGAATATGGCGACGATCCTTGATCTGCCTCTCCAGGAGCTGGGGGGATATACCGATGCTCCCGTGGAGCTGAATTCTACATGCGCCGTGTTCGGTGAAAGTGAGCTGATCGGTAAAATTGTCGAAGGGTTTCCGCTGGCTGAACTGGCGGCTGGGGTTAACACAACCATTGTCAAACGGATTTTGCCGCTTTTGCGTTCATTCCCGGGAGAGGTCATTGTCTTTACCGGCGGTGTTGCGCACAATCGTGCAGTAGGCAGGCTTTTGGAGAAGGGGTCAGGCCGAAGGATCGTGATACCTCAGGAGCCCCAGTTCAATGGAGCTATCGGATGCTGCGCCTACGCGGCTCAAGACTGAACGAAGGATTTTGTCATAAGACGCTGTCCATCCTCAAACAGGAAGCCTAATCCCTGAGGCGCGCGCTCCCAGCGCGCGGCGCGGTGTTGTGCAGGTTGAGCAATCAAGAGATTTCAGGTATACCCGCCGGACTTGCCAGTAATTAACATAAGAGGTGTTAATGATGGCAATATCCTAACCTTTATAATGTGGAACTTATCATGCCTGAGGGAAATAACCGGATAAGGCAAAGAGCTGGGAAAAGAGAGATTTCTATAAAGATAGATATAAAAAACCACGATAAGTAAGAAAGAGATTTGGAAATAAAATCACCATAATAAGAAAACATAATAACAAACCCTTAAAAAAGACTCCCATTTTCAGTAAAGAGGCCTTATAATTGAGTTAGTGCAAGATGTAACAAATTAAGAATTATGCAGAAATTTTTTGGAGGTCGACTCATATGCAGAGATTACTGGATGGGCTGATTAAATTTCGACAAGAGGATTATGAAAAGCATAAAACGCTGTTTAGCAAATTAAAACGAAAACAGGAACCCCATACGTTATTCATTGCCTGCTCCGATTCGCGTGTCATGCCGGAAATGATCACGAAATCCTTACCGGGAGAATTGTTTGTGGTTCGAAATGTCGCCAACCTTGTTCCCCCTTATCGGGAAACCCATCAGGAATATGTAGCGACGACCTCTGCGATTGAGTATGCTGTTAAGGCTCTGAAAGTAGAAAATATTGTTGTCTGCGGCCACTCTAATTGTGGAGGGTGTGCGGCAATTTATTACTCCGAGGATATTCTCAATACGCTGCCAGATACTAAAAAATGGCTTGAATTGGCGGAGAATGTTAAGAAGAGGGTTATGATCCATTTAAAAGACGAAAACGACAAATACATGAAGGAATGGTTAACCGAGCAAATAAACATACTGGAACAAATTAAACATCTCTTAACCTACCCTTATATTAAAGAGAAGTATCTAAAAAAAGAGCTGAATATATATGGCTTCTATTACATGATTGAAACGGGAGAGGTTTTTATTTTTAACTATGAAAATGGAGCCTTTGAATTATCTAACTAATTATCTGACTAAATTCAGAAAATATTAGAAAAGGCTCGCATCACGCGATCCGCAGAGTATTCCGAACCCTTGTCATTTGATATAATGACGAGAGTTCGGAATATTTTTTGGGCAGGCTAAATAGGCTGCCCCCAACAATCCTTAGAATTTGAGGTGAGTATGAACATGAACATAAACATAACGAAAGCGGCTAAAGCGGGGACCCTGGAGTCGAATGATATTTTGATAATGGTTCGGCCTAATGAGGGCGGAAAAATCGAACTCGAACTTGAAAGTATCGTTATGAAGCAATTCGGGGATGTCATCGAGCAAGTGATTTTACATAAGGTGCGGGAAATGGGCGTTGAGGGCATATGGATTAAGGCCCAGGACAAGGGAGCTTTAGATTATACCATAGCCGCCCGGGTCGAAACTGCGATTAGCAGAGCGATTTAACATAATTGTCAAAATGAATTGCCAAGCATAATAAACCGATTGCAATAGGTTAAATGCTATAGTGAGATTCAAAGTTAAGTTGTTTCTGGTGTAAACGGCAGGGTTAAGCTATAGAATGAAGTATTATAAAGTATCTTACTTAAGGTGGTTTAAATGTGGAAACGTTGAGAAGAACGATGTTATTTATGCCGGGAAATAACCCGGGAATGCTTCAAAATGCAGGGATCCTCGGAGCAGATTCCATCATTTTAGATTTAGAGGATGCAGTAAGTCTGACGGAGAAAGATAGTGCCCGAATATTAGTCCGGGAAGGGATTAAAGCCATCGATTACTCACAGGTGGAAGTGGTGGTTAGAGTAAATCCCTTAGATACGGAATTTGGACCTCAGGATGTGGAGATGATTGCCCGGGTAAAACCGGACACCTTATTGATTCCTAAAGCCAATGAAGAAGGTATTGGCCTGGTGGCCCAACTGCTCGACAAAATAGAAAAAGAAGAAGGATTTACGACCGGGAGCATTAAAATCATGGCGCTGATAGAAACCGCGCTGGGTCTGGAAAATGTTTATAACATCATTAAGGCCTCCAGCCGAGTGGTTGGGGTGCTGCTGGGAGGAGAAGATTTGACGGCGGATCTGGGCATAGAACGCACCAAAGAGGGACAAGAAATCTTTTATGCCCGTAATAAAGTAGCAACCGTGTGCCGGGCTTTAAAGGTGGATGCTATCGATACTCCGTTTACAGACATCAACGATTATGAAGGTCTGGAAAAGGATACGGCTAAAGCAAAGGGTTTGGGTCTAACCGGTAAAGCGGCGATTAATCCAAGACAGATTGAGACGATTCATTCCGTCTTCGCCCCCACAAAAGCCGAGCTAAAACAGGCTTTGAGAATATTGGATGCTATGGAGGAAGCGGAAAAGGAAGGCAAAGGATGCTGCTCCCTGGATGGAAAAATGATCGATGCTCCGGTCATCCAGAGAGCAACCTGCATGGTCGGTCAGGGCATCAGACTGGGACTTATCAGTGACGAGGTAGTAGCAAGATGACAAGTATATCAGGCAGAGAAATTCCCGATTATATCCAGGGTTATGGGCCGGTTAAGCCTTTTCAAGGGGCCTTTAGTGATGTGGGGACGAAAACCCGGACCGCAGCAAAGCTGACCAGTGTAATCCCTAATCATGAAAAGGTTCTGCCCGGTCTGGATGAAGCTTTAGATAAACTAGGCATCACCGATGGAATGACGATTTCCTTTCACCATCATTTAAGAAATGGAGATTTTATCTTAAATAAGGTTATGGAAAGCTTGGCCGCAAGAGGGATTAAGGACCTGACTGTTGCGGCTAGCTCGATTTTCCCGGTTCATGCTCCCCTGGTTGAGCATATGGAAAAGGGAGTGGTAACCGGTCTGGTTACAAATTATATGTCCGGTCCTGTAGCGGAAGCTGTATCCAAGGGTAAATTGAAGAAACCGGCGGTCATGCAAACCCATGGCGGACGAGCAAGGGCTATAGAAAGCGGAGATCTGCATATCGATGTCGCCTTTCTGGCGGCACCTACGGCGGATACTTACGGAAATATTAATGGGATTTATGGTAAGTCTGCTTGTGGGTCCTTAGGCTACGCGGCAGCGGATGCGGAGTATGCCGATAGAACCATCGCTATTACGGATAATTTAGTGCCCTACCCCGCCTGCCCTATTGAAATCAGCCAGGTTTTCATAGATTACGTGGTGGAGGTTGACTCTATCGGGGACCCTAAGGGTATTGTTTCAGGGACTACAAAAATCACCAGGGATCCGGTAGCGCTGATTATCGCCAAAAGAGCAGCTGAAGTGATTAAAGCCTCCGGTTTAGTCCGGGAAGGAATGTCCTTTCAGACCGGAGCAGGCGGAACCTCTCTGGCGGTGGCAGCGGAGCTGAAAACGATCATGCGGCAGGAAGGAGTGGTTGGCAGTTTCGCTTCCGGCGGAATTACAGGATATCTTGTAGAAATGCTGGAAGAAGGGCTTTTTAGAACTCTCTTTGATGTCCAATGCTTTGACTTAAAAGCCATACAGTCTTATAGAGACAATCCGGCCCACCAATTCATGTCGGCTTCTATGTACGGCAACCCTCATACTAAAGGAGCAGTCGTTAACCATCTGGATATCATGATTCTGGGAGCGACTGAAATCGACACAGACTTTAATGTAAATGTTACAACAGGCTCGGATGGAGTCATCATGGGCGGCTCCGGCGGGCACAGCGATACAGCCGCAGGGTCTAAGCTGGCAATTGTGGTAACGAATTTAATGAAGGCCAGACTCCCCATCATCAAAGATAAGGTGATGACAGTTACAACCCCGGGAGAAAGTGTTGATGTTTTGGTTACAGAACGGGGAATCGCTGTCAATCCGCAACGAACCGATTTGCTTGAGAGATTAAGAAGGACAAAGCTTCCCCTGATGACGATCAAGGAATTGAAGGGATTGGCCGAAACAATCACCGGGATTCCGAAGGCTATTGAACCCTCTGATGAGATTGTCGCTGTCGTAGAGTATCGGGATGGCAGTGTTATTGATGTTGTGAGGAAGGTGAAGTAGACCTTTGCGTCTTTGACGCAAAGTCCTATTAAGGGGAAGCAAGGAGAGAATAAGTATGTACGGCGCTCATATGGAAAAGGTAAATCTCAGGAATCGGAACGAAAGGGAAGAGGTAGACGCCTTTCTCCGGGAGTTTGGCTTAGTCCTGGATCAGGATGCGGACTATACGCTCGTCATAAGAGACGGGGCGTGGAATCCGTCGGCGCAAGGTTCTGCTATTGTCGCAACCTGTTCGACGGCAAAAAATGTTCTAAAGTGTTTTGCGGTTAAAGATGAACTGAGGGGGGAGGGAATAGCCTCTGCCTTGGTTTCCGCTTTAATCGATAAACTCTTTCGTCAAGGGATCTGCCATTTTTTTGTATTTACCAAGCCCGCCCAGGTTCCTATCTTTTCATCGTTAAATTTCAAACTGATCCATTGCAATGGGGAAGCCGCACTTTTAGAAAATGGAGCTTATCATATCCGTCAGGCGTTAGAGGAAATGAAAAGGAATTATGGGATTGGGGATGGGGAAAAGGCGGCTTTGGTAATGAACTGTAATCCATTCACCCTCGGCCATCAATTCTTAATTGAAGAAGCTTCTAAAGATAATGCAGAGCTTCTGGTGTTCATTGTTGAGGAGGATAAATCACTCTTTCCCTTTGCAACCAGGCTTGAACTGGTTTCCCGGGGAGCTGCACATTTGAAGAATGTTAAGGTCCTGCCAAGTGGGGAGTATATGATCTCAGCCACTACCTTTCCTTCTTACTTTCTAAGGGAAGAGGGGGAAAGACTAAAGGTTTATGCAGACTTAGATTCCTCCATTTTCGGGAAGTATTTTGGTAAAGCCTTTAACATCATGAAGAGATATGTGGGAGAGGAACCCTATTGTCCGGCTACGAAGGTCTATAATGAGACCTTAAAAAGGGTGCTGCCTGCCTATGGGGTTGAACTGATTGAAATTAAGAGAAAGGCTTTTGGTGAGACGGCGATCAGTGCTTCGCTGGTCAGAAGCCTGCTGAAGAAGGAGACGATTCCTGATCTAAGCGGTCTTCTGCCGGAAGTTACCTTAGAATTTTTAAAGACATGCCAGGGAAGGGAGATTGCGGAGAAAATAAAAAGAAGTGATTCTCCGCACTGAACGATGAAGGAATATACTGCCGGGGATCTCCTGGAAGCCAGGGAGAAAAGGGCTGCGCTCATTGAAAGCCTTTTGAAACGTTATAATACCCCGCTCTTAGTGATGAGAGTCAATTATCCGGGACTGAAGAAAACCAATGATCTAACGGTTAACCTCATAAAGGACATGACACCGGTAATTTGCACTCTGCTGCAGAATAAGATTTGGAGCAAGAGTGTGCTTCAAGGCGCAGAAGGACCAATTTTCTACGCGGCGGTCAATCAAGAAGCTGCCAGTTTGAAAAAGATAGCCATTGGCCTGGAGGAAGACCATAGTCTGGGACGATGTTTAGATATTGATGTCTATGATTCTTTGGGCAAAAGCTTAAGCCGGCAAGAACTCGGATATCCAAGCCGGAAATGCTATCTGTGTGCTGAGGATGCTCATCATTGTGTAAGGTCAAGACGGCATAGGGAGTCTGAGGTCATTCAATACATTAAGGATACCTATCAGAATTATAAGAAGGAAACCTACTCACTGGATATAGCTGGTCTTGCGGTTCAAGCCATGCTCTACGAGGTCTCCTGCAGTCCGTCTCCCGGGCTGGTATCCAAAGAATCCAGGGGTGCTCATCAAGATATGGATTACTTTACGTTCCTGGATAGTGCCGCTTCTCTGATAAAACCCTTAATACATTGTGCAAAGGCCGGGTTTTCCCCAAAGTCCCCGGAGGATATTTTCCTGGAAATAAGGCGAATCGGACAAGTGGGTGAACAGCAAATGCTTCAAAAAACCTCAGGCGTAAATACCTGTAAGGGAATGTTTTTTTTACTGGGTATTTGCTGTGCCGCCGGAGGAAAAGCACTCTACAGCGGCTTAAACTTCTCGTCCTTACAAGGTCTGATTAAAGAGATGACCAAGGGTTTGGTCGAGAGAGAGCTGAGGTCAAGATACAGCGGGTTCAGAATAGGAGAACAGGTGGATGTTTTCGCGCTGACCCATGGAGAGAGACTGTTCTTAAACCATAAGGTTGAAGGAATACGAGGAGAGGTTGAGAGAGGACTGCCCACGGTGTTCGATTTTTCGCTGGGGTTTTACAAAGAAAATCAAGGGTTAAGCCAAAATTCCAGGTTAATCCAAACCCTTCTCGCTATTATGCAGCATTGCGAGGATTCAACTATTCTGCATCGGCATTCCTTTGAGACATTAAAGGAAGTTCAGGATAAGGCCGGCTATATTCTTTCCATCGGGGGCGTAAAGACTCTTCAAGGGCTGAAAGGGATCGAAGCTATGAACGAGGATTTCTGCAAACGTAATATCAGTCCCGGAGGCAGTGCGGATTTATTAGGGGTAACGGTTTTTCTGTATTTATTAGAAGAATATATGGAAAGTAAGAATGTTTCCAAGATATAGAATTTCGAATGCCTTGTTCTGAGGTTGGCAGTGGAGTAAAATGAGAACAACCTGTAAGAATATTCGGAATACCTGCTCCGTGCAGAGTAAGGAGTTCAAAGGAATTAGAAAACAAACTTGGATAGGAGGCAGCCAATGAAAGAAATAATGGCGGAAGAAATTAGTTCAGCCGTTGAAAAGCTCTGTATTGACGCCAATTATAACTTGGGTTCGGATATCATGACAGGGTTTCACCAAGCTTTGAAGGATGAGCCTTCACCCTTAGGCCGGGAGGTGCTGGAACGGCTGATTGAGAATGCTGAAATAGCCCGGACGGAACAGGTTCCAATGTGTCAGGACACTGGAATGGCGGTCCTTTTTGTAAGTATCGGTCAGGACCTGCATGTCGTCGGCGGGAGTCTCACTGAGGCAATTAATGAGGGAGTACGCCGTGGTTATGATAAAGGATATTTGCGCAAATCCGTTGTGAAAGATCCCTTTGAGCGGGTCAATACGGGGGATAATACACCGGCGGTGATTCATTATGATATTGTCCCCGGAGACGCTCTGCATTTGGTTGTGGCACCCAAAGGTTTTGGCAGTGAGAATATGGGAGGCCTTAAAATGTGCAAACCATCTGAGGGCCTTGAGGGTGCCATGCAATTTGTCGTGGACACGGTTGACCGGGCGGGTGGAAACCCATGTCCTCCCATTATTGTCGGCGTTGGTATAGGCGGAACCATGGAAAAAGCGACGTTCTTGGCTAAAAAGGCCTTATTGCGGGAAGTGGGAAACCATAATCCTGAGGAGCGGCTGGCTAAAATTGAGGAAGAGTTATTAGACCGCATTAATCGGTTAGGAATTGGTCCTCAAGGTTTTGGAGGACTTACAACTGCCCTGGCGGTCAATTTGGAGGTATATCCCACCCATATTGCCGGAATGCCGGTTGCGGTGAACATTAATTGTCATGCAACACGTCACAAGGAAATCACGCTGCAAGGGAGGGAAGGCAAATGAGTGAGGTTATCCGCATAGAAACCCCGCTTACCCAAGAGAAGCTTAAAGCTCTGAAAGTCGGGGACAATGTTCTGATTAACGGCGTAATTTATACCGGGCGGGATGCTGCTCATAAGAAAATGCTTGAGGCTCTTGAGCGGGGGGAAGACCTTCCTTTTGAAATGAATGAACAAATCATCTATTTTGTCGGGCCGACACCAGCCAAGGAAGGGCAGGTGATCGGTTCAGCCGGGCCAACAACCAGCGGGCGAATGGATGCCTATTCCCCAAAGCTGATTGCCAAAGGATTAACAGGCATGATCGGCAAAGGACTTCGTGCTCCGGAGGTGATTGACGCCATGAAGACATACGGGGCCGTCTACTTTGGGGCAATCGGCGGAGCAGGCGCCCTCATTGCCAAACGGATTGTTTCAGCCGAAGTTATTGCTTATCCGGAGCTGGGACCGGAAGCGGTACGACGTTTGGTCGTCAAAGATTTCCCGGTGATGGTGATCATTGATCATGAAGGAAATAATCTTTATGAAATTGGTAAAGCCCAATACAGAAGAGCTTAGAAAAACATAGGAAAGGGTCTGCACCAAACTTATTTACAAGTTTGGTGCAGACCCTTTTGTTCTATTATCAGACTCCCATGCCGCTGTGCGGCACCACTGATGAATGAATATCCTCTAACTAAATAAGATCCTGTAATTCTTCAAGAATTTTTACGACTTCCTGGGATGCTTCAGACATCTCAGCCAAAAGACTGCTGGCCTGATGGATATTGCCTTGATTATAAGCAAAGGCGGCTTGGCGCGCGAGTTCGTGAACGCGTTCGTGAGGAGAGGCAAGTTTTGAGAAGGTTGGATTTTGATGCAGTGCTTTAGTTTCCGGTCCATCTGCCCATTTTCCTAAACGGCAGTCGTGGTGAGTTCCTACGCTGTTTGGATCAATATGTTCATATCCTAAGAGCATATTATAGATTCGCCAGGTCCAGAGGAGGTGGTCAGTCTTGGAAAGCTCTAAGGCCTGGTGAGTATTAATGGCTGGGACGCTCGAAATTTGTTTGGTCCGAAGTTCTCCCAGTTGTTGGCTGATCGCATAAATTCCTTCACCGGTTTGATGGGCGACGCGTTCGGTTTTATTGGCGGACTCGCTGATAGAACTGATAATTTGCGCGAACTCTTCGACAACGGCGCTCTGTTCCTGACTCCCGGAGGCAATACGCTGGATATCTTGTGAAATCGTAACTACATGTTGGAGGATTTGCTCAACTTCTTGCCCGGCTCCTTGCATGACCGACTTTCCCTGGCTCATCATATGGGAGAGAGAGAGAATATCTTCCGCCGTGCGCTTTGAATTATGGCTGAGATCGTCGATCTTTTGCCTGATATCTGTTACGGAAGTCTTGGTGTGCTCTGCTAACTTGCGTACCTCATCTGCAACAACTGAAAACCCTCTTCCTTGCTCCCCGGCCCGAGCGGCCTCGATGGCTGCATTTAAGGCTAAAAGGTTTGTCTGATCCGCAACTCCGGCAATAACACCGACAATTTGTTCAATTTCGCCCATAGAATCCAAAACATCCTGCACTTGTTTGCTTACTTGCTCAAATTGGGTAAAGGAGTTTTCCACAAAACCAACGGCTTGTTGAATCTTATCCGCCCCGGAGGTTGCCATACTTAAAGATTGTTCGACAAAGGATGCGGCATTGGAAGCGGAGGAGGCTGTTTCATTGGCGGCTGCGCCCATTTCTTCAGCCTGTGCAGACATATTGGCAATCTGAGGTGTCTGTTCCTGAATTCTTTGCAGCATTTCCCGGATGGAGGTCATACCTGTCATTTTCCCAACCGCTCCATTAATATCGAGCATAGTACGGGCGGCTGCATCTTGTCGAGCTTCGATGATTTCGTTAATAACCTTAACGACACCGGAAAGGGAGCTGGAGGGAGAAAGCCCTAGCTCAAATGGTTTGCTGAGATCACAGTTTTTCAGACATTCTGTTAATTTGTTTAGCTCGTCCAGATCAAGAGAAGTCTGAGTAGAGTTATTCTCAGAATTCCGTTTAAATGTAAACACTGATTCGCCGCCTTTCTTTTTATAAAAAATAATTAAAGTCAGAATAGTGTAAGGGTTTTGAAAAAAAGGATATACATTATACAATTTTCTTTTAAAAATCTTTAAATCCTGCCTATATCTGCCTTTAAGAAAAAATATTTTTTATTATTCATCAAGAATGGACAGGATTCTACTCGGCCTGAATGTCTGGAAAGTAATAAATATTAAGTGTAAATAGACACAAAAGCTTCACAATTTCTTAAGGAAAAACAACTGGATTGTGAGGTATAATAAGGATATCCTAAATATCCTTGATAGGAGTTGCTGTAAGATGAACTGCCCGCTGTGTGAAGCGCGTGATATTGGCCGCATTGGCCGTGAACGTTATTATTGCAGAGAGTGCTGCCATGAATGGACGAAAGGGGATGGGGTTGTAAAGATTTACGAGGTATTGTCGGATGGGACCGTGGTGCGATTAGAAACGAAATCCGAGTCTTTTCAACTTCCCTTATCCCGTCAAGTTACCAGACGTCGTGCAGGCTAGAGATCCATAGTAACTAGAGCGCATAAAAAGAGAGCCGCCGGCTCTCTTTTTATGCGCTCCAGTAATGGCCGGGACTCACGCATCATCTTACTAAAGCGGCAACAGAATGGTAAAGTTTTAATAATTTGTGCAGGATTTCATTGGCACATTATAGAACTATAGTATCGAACTATAGATTAAGAATTATTTCAAATAGGGCTGTATCTGTGATCATTGTGCCAAGGATGAGCATGACTTTTATTGTACGGTAAATGTGGTGCTTGCTGCCTTAGGAATTTTATCCGGAAGGAAAAGAGCGGGTTACAGATAACGACAGGGAAATTGGGTGTAGTGTGATAGGCAATGATGCTAATAAGAGAGGATGAAGGTTATTGATTCAACTGCATCAGTTTAGCTTAGATGAGGCTGTTAAATTACTGAGGATGGATGAGGGGCAGTTGGCCCTGCTTAAAGAGGTTCGACCAGTCATTGAGCGGGATGCTGAGGAAATCATCCGGAATTTTTATGCGCATGTAACTGCTTTTCCAGATCTTAAGGCAATCATTGATCGCTTTTCCTCAGTGGAAAAGCTGAAAGTTACTATGAAAAAGTACTTATTTTCACTCTTCCCGGATAAAATTGATGAAGAGTTTATCCAGTGGCGTGTTAAGATCGGGGAGGTTCATAAGAGGATTGACTTGCCGCCATTTTATTATCTGAGTGCTAACCAGTTCTTTTGCGATGAAATTATACCCAGGATTTTCAAACACTATCGCAGAAAGCCAGACCAGGCTGTTCGTGCCGGTTTGGCAGTTCAGAGGCTTTTAAGCCTGGACCAGCAAGTCGTCATGGCTAGTTATATTCAATCCTATATGACGGAAATCGATAAAAAAGCTGAATTAGAGAGGGCCTTAACTGAGATTGACAGCTTGCAGCGCAGGGTTAGTGAAGCCAGTCAGGCACTGGCTGCAACATCAGAAGAAACGGCAGCCTCTGCGGCAGAGATGAATGAGGCGACTGCTCAAATATCGGGCAATGCTTCTGAGGCCGCTGAATTCTCCCGGCAAGTAGATGCTTTAGCTCAAGAGGGTGCACGAAGGATTCAAATGATCTCAGAGACGATGCTGAACTTAGCCGGTATGACCTCGGAGATGCAAGGAAAAATGGCGGAGCTTGATAGAAGCTCCGGGCGTATAGCTTCGGTCACGGATGTGATCAAAGAAATTGCCGCCCAAACCAATCTCCTGGCCCTAAATGCGGCCATCGAAGCTGCCCGTGCCGGAGACAGCGGAAGAGGTTTCGGAGTGGTGGCAGAAGAAGTGAAGAAGCTGGCCAGCCATTCCGGGCAGTCGGTTAAAGAAATCAGCGAACTGATTACGATTACGAAGCAAAATACAGTTGCGGTGAACTACTCGATTGCCCAAACAACTGAGGCTATGCAGGGTGCGGCAGCGGAAGCCCGGGAAGTGGTGAACCGCTTTGGAGAGATTATGGCCGCAATAGATGCCAGTATCCAACAAGTTCGAGGAATTGCCCAACAGATTGATGCCTTATCCTTGACGGCCGGCCAAATAGGGTCAGCATCTGAGGATGTAGCCAATTCGGCTACATCTCTGGCCCAAATGGGATTGCGGGAGTAGGGGAGGAATAAACCTTGGCTGGAGATGCTTTTTATATTCGGCAGATGTGGAGTTTTTCCCGAGCCCTGGATTTGGGTTTAATTGATGAGGAAGTTGAAAGAGGTTTGCAGATTTCATTGGGAGAGCGGCATGGAGAACGTGTTGCTTATATTGCCATGCGTCTGGGACGGGCTCTCGGTCTGAGCAAGGAAACCCTGGTTCATGTCACGGTTGCCGGATTGCTGCATGACATTGGCGCGCTGGGTAATTTTACTGATTATAAAGGAGCTCCGCGTATTCTTGAAAAACATTGCACTACGGGAGCAACCATAGTCAAGCGTTTCCCTGATGGAGCAATTCTTGCCCCCGCAATTCAATATCACCATGAAACTCCTGATCCCAGCCGGAGTGCCTTGGGTGCCCCTGCCGAAGAAGTCCCATTAATAGCTCGTATTCTGTCCTTAGCCGATCAAATCGATCTTCGCTTGAAGCGGAGATTATCCAGCCGCCGGGAGAGGGAGGAGATTCTGGAATGGGTCACCATGGAAACCGGAACGCTGTTTTATCCGGAAGTTGCAGCAGCCTTTAAAGAAGCAGCTCAAAAAGAGGCGTTTTGGCTGGATATTGAACAGCCCGATTTGCTTCAGATTGCTTTAGGGCTTCTGTGCGGACAGTGGCAGCTCCCATCGGCGCGGGAGTTAGAAAGCGGATTTACCGACGATCTGGCGGCAACCTTCGCTGATTTAATTGACCAGAAAAGTAAATTTACGGCCCGTCACTCCCGGTCTGTGGCTGAAACCGTTGAACATCTGGCCCGGGGGCTTGGCTGGGAAGATGACCGGCTGCACGAAATTTATGTGGCAGGTTTGCTTCATGACTTGGGTAAACTCTCTGTGCCCAGGAAAATTCTGGATAAACCGGGACCCCTTAATTCTGCCGAGGTTGAAATAATCCGAACGCATACATACTACACACACCGCCTGTTGACAGAGGCCGGCTTTCCTACGCGCATGGTAGAATGGGCCGCTCATCATCATGAACGTCTTGACGGCAGAGGGTATCCTTTTGCCTTAGGAGATAAAGACCTTGATGAGGGCGCCCGATTGATGGCCATAGCCGATATTTTTGCTGCCTTAACCGAGGACCGTCCATATCGGGGAGCGATGAGTACCGGTGAGGCCCTGGCCCTAATCCAACGCGGGGCAGGAACCATGTTAGACCCGGGTTTAATTGATCTGGCAAAACGGACGCTGGTATAGGGGAATGGACAGGTTCCCTGTTCTAAAAGAAGTATATTTATTCAATTAACGGCAACAGGAACGGGAATCGTCCCTGCTGCCGTTTTTCCACACCTGCGAAGGCACTATATTCTCAGCAAAGGTTATAGATTTCATTGAAGTTGGAGGAATGGAAATTGTTTGAAGACGCTTTCTACATCCGGCAGATGTGGAGCTTTTCCCGTGCGCTCGATCTTGGTTTGGTTGACGAGGAAATCGAAAGAGGCTTGCAGTATTCATTAGGAGAGCGGCATGGAGAACGTGTCGCTTATATTGCCATGCGTGTGGGACGTTTACTGGGATTCAGAAAAGGAGCTTTAGTTCATATGACGGTTGCAGGGCTGCTGCATGATATCGGAGCGCTCGGCTGTTTCTGTGAATATCATGGTGATTCGCGTATCCGGGAGAAGCATTGTTATACGGGAGCCTCAATCGTCGAGCGATTTCCGGCCGGGGAAATTCTCGCCCCTGCGATTAAATATCACCATGAAACGCCTGATCCCCGGTACGCTGTCTTGGGTGCCCCTGCCGATGAAGTTCCGTTAATGGCCCGGATTTTGTCCCTAGCGGATCGAATTGATCTTAGGTTGAAGCGGAGGCTGTGCAGCCGGCGGGAGAGAGACGAGATTTTGGAGTGGGTCACGGCGGAAACCGGGAGATTATTTTACCCGGAAGTTGCTGCGGCGTTCAAACGAGTCGCTCAAAAAGAGGCATTTTGGCTGGATATTGAACAAAAGGATTTGCTTCAGATTGCTTTGGGGCTTTTGTTCGGACAATGGCAGCTCCCTGCGGCCCGTGAACTGGAAAAGGGATTTACGGATAATTTGGCGGCGACATTTGCCGATCTAATTGACCAAAAAAGTGAGTTTACGGCGCGTCATTCTCGTTTAGTGGCCGAGATCGCAGAAGGATTGGCCCGGGAGCTTGGCTGGGAAGATGACCGGCTACACGAAATCTATGTGGCAGGTTTGCTGCATGATTTAGGCAAGCTGGCTATACCGAAAAATATCTTAGACAAACAAAGCCCGCTCGAACCCGATGAAATCGAAATAATTCGAACCCATACCTACTATACTCACCGCTTACTGATAGAGGCTGGCTTTCCGACACGTTTGGTGGAATGGGCCGCTCATCATCATGAATTCTTAAATGGCGGAGGATATCCCTTTGCCTTGGCGGGGAAAGATCTGAATGAGGGCTCTCGTTTGATGGCGATCGCCGATGTTTATGCGGCCTTGATTGAAGACCGCCCCTATCGCCGGGCGATGAGTTCAGAGGCAGCATTGGCTCTAATTGAGAAAAGGGCCGGGACCGTGTTTGACCCGGGTTTGGTTGCCCTGGCCAAAGGGCTGCTTGCCTGAGATTTTATTGGCCTTGCCGTGTCCTGTGCCCTATTGTTTAGCATTCTAAAACTATTTGTGATAAAGTTAAAGGAAAACCAAACTATTGGGAATCAACTGGAAAGAAAGGGAGATTGACCTTGTTTTACCCCTTTGAAATGGAGCGCTATCTGGAAAGCTTATTGGGTGAACGGGATCCGCTGCTCAGTGAAATGGAAGAACAAGCTCTTAAAGAAACGATCCCAGTCGTGACGCCTATGGTTGGGAACTTTCTTAACTTGCTTGTCCAGACATCTAATGCGCAGGCTGTTCTGGAAATCGGGACGGCCATTGGATATTCGACGATCTGGCTGGCGCGTGCAGCGCAAGAGACCGGCGGGCACGTTACCACCATTGATATGAACAAAGATCGTTTGGCTCGGGCCCGGGAATATATAGAACGCGCTCAGTTAAGTGATCAAGTCACGGCGCTGGAAGGGGATGCCCGTAAAATCCTGACCACACTTGATTCATCCTTTGACTTTGTCTTTATCGACGCCGCAAAAGGAGAATACCTGGAGTATCTAAGTCTGATTTATCCCTTAATTGCACCGGGGGGCCTGTTGGTTGTAGATAATGTGCTCTTCCGCGGCTGGGTGGTTCCGGGAAGCACTTTTGCTCCTAAATATGACCGCATGGTGGGTGGTTTGCGCCAATTCCTTGAGGACCTTGCCCGGAATTCAAGCTTTTCTACGACGGTTTTGCCCTTCGGGGACGGAGTGTCGATTAGCCGGCGGATCGGCCTATGAGATCTGAAGGGCGTTACGGAGAAATTGATGTACTGAGGGCTATAGCGATTGTGCTGATGGTGCTTTTCCATCTGGTCTATGATTTAAGAGAATTTGCCGGAATCAATATCAACTATCAGGATCCTTTTTGGTTTGTGATAGGAAAGACTTCAGCTCTGCTCTTTATCTTCATTTCCGGGCTCGCCGGCGGCTTCAGCAGATCCCCGGTGAAACGGGGGGTAAAGGTATTGTCTTATGGAATGGTAATCACAGCAGTAACCTACCTAGCCATGAAAGACATGTATGTTCGTTTTGGAATTTTGCATTTCCTTGGTGTAACTATGATCTTATCGGCCTTCATATCCTCTTTATCTTCGCGAATGCTGTGGGCCCTTGCAGGCGCTTCCGCCTTGCTGGGGTTTTGGTTTAAAGGATTTGTGCTTGAAACAAGTTTATTGCTGCCCTTTGGCCTAATGTATAAAGAGTTTGGCTCCATGGATTATTATCCCCTTTTTCCGTACATAAGCGTGACCTTCCTGGGGATTCTGGCATATCGGTATTTTTACGCTCAGAGGTCGGAACCTTTGTTGGCATTTCGGCTGAACTTTAAGCCTGTCCTCTGGTTGAGCAGGAATTCGTTAGCGATTTATCTGGTTCATCAGCCCATCATACTTCTCATTATCTTTGGTATAAGATTTTCCTGACTTTTTCCGGCAGAAATATCATCTGGGTATTATTGTAAGGGTAAATGTGAGATAATACAGAGAGGTGGCTATAGCTTTGGCTATGTTTGTTCATGAACATTTAATGCAAGCGGTTTACTTTGCTCCCCGTGGGAAGAAGCGTCTTCTTTTTTTAGGAACCAATATTTCTCAGCGTTATTTGAGCCCGGAGGATAAGCTGATCGGGTTTGTGGGAGATGCGGGGGCCGGGAAGTCCTTGCTGATCCGGGGTATGTTTCCGGGGCTGGAACTCACCAATGATGATGATGGAATCAATATCCGGCCCTTGCCTTTAATGGAGGATGCAGACCGCGGGCATTTCCGCTATCATACTTATCATTTGGATGTCCGCTTCGAATCCGCTTTTACTCAACCGTGGAAAATCGCTGAAGCTATTAATAAAGCGATCAGCAAAGGACACCGGGTTGTTGTCGAGCACTTTGACCTGGTCTATCCTCAGCTTGGGGTCAATGCCGAAGTTTTGATCGGGGTAGGGGAAGAAGTGATTGTAACCCGGCCGACTGTATTCGGCCCGGAACCACAGAGTATTGCAGATATTGTTTTCGATTCAATAAAGTATCGGCGCATGGCCCACAGTGCCGAGGACATTACCTCCATGATTCTGGAGGAAATGGGTTTGGCAAGGCCTGAGGTGCATAGCGATATTAAGCATGGTTTCGTCTTGGAGTTTCCGGAAAAACCGGACATCGACTTGGATTTAGTGGAGCAGCGGGTTCTGGATTTAATCAGAGCGGATTTACCCATCTGTTTTGCCAGTGATGATCACATACGAGTGGGAGAAATCCTTTATCCATGCACAGGTCCTCGTATTCACATCCGGCGTTCAAGTGAGATTAAAGGGTTTCACTTGCTGAAGGAATTCCGCTTTGATCCTATCGCCCAGCTCTATACGATCGCCGGAATTGTCGGGGAGGAAATGACGCCGGCTCGTTCACTTGATTTATTCGGTGGGCGGAATGCTAATATTTAGCGGGTCATTGCCAGTCATTGGTGTTTCACTGTCGATTCTGGTAAACTAAATTTTGAAAAAGATGGTTATAAAAGAAAGGTAAGGTTATCAAGATGGAACGTTCAAATGGCCGGGCAACTAATGAATTACGTCCTGTAAAAATTTCACGGCAGTTTACAAACATACCGGAGGGCTCAGTTCTCATAGAGATCGGACAAACCAGGGTTTTGTGTACAGCCAGTGTGGAAGAAAAAGTACCTCCATTTCAGAAAGGGTCAGGCAAGGGATGGGTGACCGCCGAGTATGCTATGATTCCGCGGGCAACTCAAACCCGGACTCAGCGTGAGGCAAGTAAAGGCAAGCTTACTGGACGGACAATGGAAATTCAGCGTTTGATTGGCCGGGCCTTACGTTCAGTCGTTGATTTAAAAAAGCTTGGTGAGCGTACCATCTGGCTGGACTGCGATGTCCTCCAGGCGGACGGAGGAACCCGTACGGCAGCGATTACAGGTGCTTATGTAGCTATGATTGATGCAATTCAGTTCCTGATGGAGAAGAAACTTGTTCGAACAAACCCGGTTCAAGATACCCTGGCCGCAGTTTCTGTAGGCAAGGTCCGGGGAAATGTGGTTCTGGATTTAGAATATGAAGAAGACTCTCAAGCAGAAGTCGATATGAACGTTGTCATGACAGGTGCGGGTAAGTTTGTGGAAATTCAAGGAACGGCCGAAGATATTCCTTTCGATCGTACAGATTTAGATCGCTTCCTGGAACTTGCTGAGCAGGGAATTCGCTCCTTAATGGAAGTGCAGAAATCTTCCTTGGAGAGGACATCATGAAAATAATCCTTGCGACCCAAAACCAAGGGAAACTTCGGGAACTTCAGGACCTCCTGGCGGATGAAACTATTGAAGTTTTATCCCTGAATGATATCGAGGACTGGGAAGACGTCGAGGAGAATGGTGAAACCTTCGCGGAGAATGCTGCCCTTAAAGCTAGGGAAGCGGTTAAGAAAACAGGGTTAATTGCCCTGGCGGATGATTCCGGGTTAGAAGTTGATGCCTTAAATGGTGCGCCGGGGGTTTATTCTGCTCGTTTTGCAGGTGAGCCGAAAAATGATGAACGAAATAATGACAAGCTGCTGCAATTATTGGAAATCGTCCCGGAGGACAAAAGGCAGGCTCGTTTTCGTTGTGCCTTAGTTGTGGCAACCCCTGCGGGAGAAGAATATCTCACCGAGGGGACTGTCGAAGGACAAATCTTAACAGAACGGCGTGGATCGGCTGGATTCGGTTATGACCCGCTCTTTTTTGTGCCGGAGTATGCACGGACAATGGCCGAACTAACTCTGGCTGAGAAGAATAAGCTCAGTCATCGCGCGCAAGCCTTTCGCCAGGCGATTCCGATTCTTCAAGGCCTTAAACGTCAAAGCTAAGATACCTTAGAAGTAACCACATAAATGTGGTGAATTTTCCACTTAATTTTTTCTTTGCTTTCCCTTGACGAATAGGAAAAGATGAGCTATACTAATCAAGTCACCAAACGGACGGGGTATAGCGCAGCTTGGTAGCGCGCCTGCCTTGGGAGCAGGAGGCCGGGGGTTCGAATCCCTCTGCCCCGACCATTTAGATCCCAGCTTTCCTTGTAGTTGGTAACCTGGGTGAAAAAATCGTATCCTTGAAACTGCGCCTGTAGCTCAGTTGGATAGAGCATCTGCCTTCTAAGCAGGTTGTCGGGGGTTCGAGTCTCTCCAGGCGCACCAATATTACAAACCGTATGGTGGGTGTGGCGAAGTGGTTAACGCACCGGGTTGTGGTTCCGGCATTCGTGGGTTCAAACCCCATCACCCACCCCATAACGCAAACGATACACCGGGAATTTATTCCCGGTGTTTTTGTTTTACTATTTTAGAAAGTATAAACTTGCGTTATATACTGCATGAAGGTTTAACCCGTGCGAAGACAGTGTCTTGGGGTGCCAGCCAAGTTTTCTTTATATGAAACGAAATTATTTTGAATTGAATTGCTCAACTATTGGGATTTAATGAATCAGAGCTATAGATTCAGGATTAAACCATGTCTGAAGGGAGCGTGAAACCAGTGCCTTATGTCCTAGGCATTGATACCGGAGGTACATACACAGATGGAGTGCTCTTAGATTTCGAGGGCAGGACTGTCGTCAAAAAAGCGAAAGCTTTCACAACCCGGCAAGATCTGACGATTGGGATTCGGGAATGCATTGATAACTTAGGAATGAAGATGGGGCCATCGTCGCCGGCTGGAAAACTCATATTGATACTGCGGGGATCAGTACCTTTGGCCTTGGTGGAGATAGTTACATAACTATTCCGGCGAAAGGACAGCTGAAAATTGGCCCAACGCGTGTCATTCCCTTAAGTGTGGTTGGAACAACCTATCCGAAGTTAGTTGAGGAAATCAGCCAGATTCGGAGATCTGAAACACTCAGCACGGAGAGAATCTTTAAAAGTCAAACCTTAGATTGCTGGAAGATCATTAAGCCACCTCAGACGTTGGAGAGCTTAAGCCGTGATGAACAGTTAGTCCTCGAAGCCCTGGCAGACGGACCCCATAATGTTCTGATTATTAAACAACGACTTGGGAAATATGTAAGTCCTTTTGCCCTGAAATCTCTTGAGCAGGCGGGGATTATTGGACGAATATCCTTTACTCCAACCGATGCTCTTCATTGTCTTGGACGTCTGAAAAAATGGAATAGAGAAGCTGCCCGGGAAGGAGCCAGGGTCCTCGCCAATACGTATGGCTGCCCTCAGGAGACCTTTCTCACACTTTGCCTGGAGAATATGACTCAATCCTTGGCGCTGTCCATCTTACAAAGTGTCTCTGCCAAACAAGGCTATTTCCTCGATGTAAACGATCCCAACCTGAAGTTTTTCCTGGAGCCCTTTTTCAAACGGTCTAACCAAGATTCAGATATCCAGGTGCCAATCCGTTTAAATTACCCTATTGTGGCCATCGGCGCTCCTGTTGAAGGCTATTTGCCGGCAGTGGGCGACCTGCTGGGGACTCAGGTGATCATCCCTGAACACAGTGAAGTCGCTTGTGCTATCGGGGCTGCGATGGGAAAAGTGAGTGAAAAGGTCACGGCCCTGATCAAACCCGGCTTTACAGTTCATGCCCCTTGGGGATATGAAAAATTTATGGATTATGAAGAAGCTCTTAAAAAAGTCCTGGTAAAGGGAAAAGAAATCGTCTTGGAAAATGCCAGGCAAGCGGGTATCATGGCCCCTGAGGTCACGGTAAACCAAGATAAAGTGAAGAGCGAAACCGATTTCGGCACGGTATTCATTGAAGAGTTTATCGAAATAATTGCCTCGGGCTACTGTCAAGGCAACTGAGCTGAAAGGTCTCTTTGATGTGTTTCACCCAAATTTTGCATCGGGAATTTATTCCCGGTGTTTTTTGTTTTTTAGAATCACCTTTAATTTGTTTAACCCCTTTAATCTATAATTTAGCGAAATAACGAACCGGAATTATAAATGGCTTTAGTTTAATGTTCAACAATAGATCTATTAGTTTCTTTAGACCCCCCTCAAAAATTGTTTTGGGTTCGTAATGATACTGTGTAGGGCGTGTGGAGCCGGGCAAAGCGGGGAAAAAGACTGTCTAAGTTAAATCTAATTATTACTAAGCCAAACCTGTACTTAAGAAAGAGGGGTATTAATGACAAAAACATTAAAAAAGATTAAGAAACTATTAGCAGTTGCGGTAACAGCTGCACTATTAGCACTTCCGCTTGGAACAACACTGGCTCTTGCAGATACAAATGCACCGGTTGAAGTTACAACTGCTGCAAGCCCAGAAACTACGAGCTCTGACAACACAGGCACGGATACCGCGGGTACGGATACTGCCAGCAGTACGGATACCACAAGCATTGATACTGCTAACCCAGATACGACAAACACAGCGAATGAAGACGCAGACAATGAAAATACGGTTGTTGATGCTGATGGCAATAAAGTTGATCCGGGAACTTGGTTATCTGATTTAATCGTTAAACTCAAACTAGCCTTGTCCTTTGATCCGGTCCGAAAAAGTGAATTAAGTGAACAACTGGCCCTCGCCAAGTTAGCAAAAGCTCATAAACTGATGACCGAAGGAAAAACTGAAAAATGCCAGCTTGCTTTTAACGAATACTCCAATAAGATCACTAAGGCACAAGAATTTCTTGAGAAAGTTGAAGATGCTGAATCCGAAAAAGCTCAAAAGCTCACGGTTGCCCTCACAAATGTTAACCAGAATAACATTGAAGTTTTAGGCAATTTGTTGGATAAACTTCCGCCGCAGGCTGCCCAGAAATTAGCGGTTAATGTCGTTCGCTCCATGGAAAAGGCTGTCACTAAACTAGAAAAACAAGAAGCTAAGCTTGCTGAAGCAACGGTGCCGGAAACGACGACGCCTGTAAGTGACTCGAAAACAACTCCTGCAGATGAGAAAAAGGTTTTGAAGAAGCAAGCTAGAGAAGCTTTGAAAGAATTTAAAAACTCACTTAACCAAAAAGGGAAAATTCATCTGGACGGGGATGATAAAAAGGATCGCGACCAAGATAGAGATAGAGATAAAAAGAATGATGCGGTAGTTAAACAGAATCCAGCTATGACCATTGGTCAGCCAACGTCTGTTACTGTTGCTCCGGCAAAAGTTCAGTCTGAATTAAAGAAAACTCAAACCTATGAACAGGAGAAGAAAGCTTGGAATCAAAAGAATGAAAAAAGCGGAGATAGGTATAAAGATAAAAAACAGGATAACAAGTGGGATTCTAAATATGACCATCGTTAGAATGATTCACAGTGAACTTGCCCACTCCTCCTTAACATAAATGAGAGGGGGCTGTCTCAAAAATTGAGGCAGCCTCCTCTAATATTTTAGACTCATGCCGCTGTCACAGCGTCAGCAAAGGATGAAAACGGGAGTACTCCCGGGTCGGGCAGCTTCTCCCACATCCGTTAACTCAGCACTCCGAGGCTCGCCCACCCGCCGGTGCGGGACTACGCCAAACCTCCGGGTAGTACCTTGTGAACCTGTGGCTCCGTGTCCCCGCACCGGCTTGTGGGCTTTTATTGCCTCTCCATGCGATGAGTTTACTCCTGTGGGAGAAGCTGCCCTGCTTGCGGGTCTTTTTTCAGCGCAGCAAGTAAAAGGGTACCCTCTGGTGCCCTTTTACTTGCTGATCCAAGCAGGGAGGGTTTTGCTCCGGCAACTCGGATTTCCAATGCTGGCGGGATACCAACAATATCTTTCTTGGCTTTGCCAAGATTCCAGCGCGTAAAACACAAAAAAGGCAGTTCGCCCTCTTAGAGGTCGACTGCCTTTAACTTGCATAATTGGTGCGAGAGAAGGGACTCGAACCCCCACGGTTTCCCGCTGGAACCTAAATCCAGTGCGTCTGCCAGTTCCGCCACTCTCGCAAAAATTGCTGCTGCAACAGAGAGAATTCTATCATAATTTTCAAGATATGACAAGTACTATTGTTTTTGCAATTTTTACTAGGTAGATGTCAATGAATTAAGAGTGAAGTAACCTATAATATATTCTTTAGGTTGAATTTTTCTTTATCAAAAATGTTCTCAAATAAAAGTTTTAAGGCTGAAACTTCACTGAGAGAAAGCGTAACATCTTGGTTCTCGATGAGTCTTTCTAACCGCTTCATGCTGATATTAATCGTGTCTATTTCTTGGTGATCCAGGAGAATGCTCCACCAGGTATTGTTTTGATCCCAATTCTCTCGAACGGTGTTCAGCTCCTTTTGAGCTCCCTCCCATTTTTGGTTTGATATGGATTGTTGGACGATCTCCAGATGCTCCCCTGTAGTATGAGTCGTGGTTTCAATATACCGGTAGGAAGCAAAAGAACCTCCCATTAATAGGAAGACAATAATAATAATGGTTGAAAGGGCGCGCAACAGGATTCACCTCCTTGTTTTGGGCTGGACGTAAAGATTTCCAGAGGAATCAAGGCTTGCTAAGAGAACATCTTCAATTCGATCAATATCATATTTTTTCAGTTCACTTTTTAACCAGTTCAGATCTTTCTCACGTTGCTTCAAATAGTCCGTTTTAAGCTTGCCATCCATGATAATCGGGAGCGGCAGTCCTTCGTATGGGGGTGATATATTAAAATCCTCCGGGATAGCCGGCCGTTTATTTGATTTCGGAAAGACGCTGATTTGTCCGTTATTTTCCAGTATAGCAAATTCAACGTCGGCGATATTGGGAATGTTATTGAGACGAAGTTCTTCTAATAGATCGCTGATGTTATAGCAATTTTTCCTGAGTTCCTTTTCCAAAATCTTTCCCCGATCGATGAGGATACTTGGCCTGCCACAAATAATATCCCGGGCCTTTTCACTTTTTAAGGAAGCATAGGCAAAGGTCAGACTTGCGGCTAGGAGAACCAGAATGGGTATAATGCCACTGAGGAGCGGAACCCCGACGTTTTCACTTGGAACGGCCGCGAGTTCAGAAATCATGAGAATAACCACCAGCTCAAAAGGCTGCAATTGGCCGATTTCCCGTTTTCCCATGAGACGCAGGGCGATAATGACTACGACGTATAGAATGAGGGTTCTGACGACAACAACAAGCATGCTTAATCCCCTTTCTTATAAATACAGATTCTCCTTCGTAAACGCTAGTTTGCCCTTAAAGATAAGAGTTATCCGTGGCTTACTCCGAAGGGCTTCAGCTATTTGATTACGAGAAGTAAGTCTGTTATAATTGATTAGTAAATTTTTTGTACTTTAGAAAGCATAAGGGCAACTAAGGCCGCCGCCGCACCTGCGGTTTGGCGCCGGTCAAGTTTTCTTTAGATGTATTTGGCTTAAGCGGGGGTTTGTAGTCTTAAAAAAACGGTAAGACTAACGAAGTATCCAAGCTGCCTTGCACATATACTAACAAGTGTTTAAGGGGGAGAACATATGTCAGTCTCAGTAGAAAAATTAGAAAAAAATGTTGTAGCTTTGGAAGTTGCCGTTGAAGCCGATAAATTTGTTGATGCGGTCAATCAAGCTGCCAAGACCCTAGCTAAAAAAGTGAATGTTCCAGGATTCCGTAAAGGGAAAGCTCCACGTCGTATGGTTGAACAATATGTAGGAAAACAAGCTCTCTATGATGAAGCTTTGGATCGTTTGATCGGACCGGCCTACGCAGAAGCAGTTATCGAAAGTGGCATCGATCCCGTTGACCGGCCTGAAGTTGATCTTGTCCAAATCGAAGAAGGAAAAGATCTGATTTTTAAAGCGAAAGTCATGGTTAAACCGGAAGTTGAACTTGGAGAATATAAAGGACTTAAAATTGAACAAAGTGCGGCTATTATCACAGAAGAAGAAGTGGCGGAAGCACTGAAAAGCAAGCAGCAGCAGCACGCTCGTCTCATAACCTTTGAAGAGGGAAAAGTAGAAGACGACGATACCATCACCTTAGACTTTGAAGGATTTACCGACGGAGTTCCTTTTGTGGGCGGTAAAGCTGAGAACTATCAGTTGGTTATCGGATCGGGCACATTTATCCCGGGCTTTGAAGAAGGTTTAATTGGCGCTGAAATCGGACAACCTCTTGATGTCAACGTTACCTTCCCAGCTGAATATCATAGTGCAGAACTGGCTGGTAAAGACGCCGTCTTCAAAACCCTTGTCAAAAAAGTCCAGCGTAAAGAACTTTCTGCTTTAGATGATGAATTTGCAAAAGATGTCAGCGAATTTGAGACTCTGGATGAATTGAAAAATGATTTACGGAATAAATTAATGAAGACCACAGAAATGAGAGTTAAAGACGAACATCTCAAAGCGATCATCTCTAAAGTGGCCGATAATGCCAGTGTCGAAATCCCTGAAGTTATGATTAACGAAAGAATCGGCGCAATGATGGATGATTTAAGTCGTAATCTTTCCCAACAAGGCTTAACCCTTGAACAGTATTATCAGTTCACCAACACCACTAAGGAAGCTATGCAGGAGCAACTGCGCCCTCAAGCAGCCGAAGGCGTCAAAACAGATTTAGTTTTAGAAACTATTGCCAAGGTAGAAGGAATTGAGGTCACTGAAGACGAAGTAGATGAAGAAATTAAGAAAGCTAGTGAGCGTCATGGCCAAGACGCTGCATTACTAAAACAGACCCTTATTGCGCGTGGGGAACTCTCGTTCTACAAAGAAAGCATGGTCAATCAGAAAACGGTCAACTTTTTAGTAGAACAGAACACTTAAACCCGACGCCTTGGGGGAATTCTGAGGTATAGAGGTGAGAGGATGGCAAAGTACACCGAAGACAAAAATCAACTCAAGTGTTCGTTTTGCGGCAAGACCCAGGAGCAAGTCAAAAAGTTGGTGGCAGGTCCGGGCGTTTACATTTGTGATGAGTGCATTGAACTATGTAATGAGATCATTGAGGAAGAGCTTACCGATGACTTGGGGGTTGAGATCGGGGATATTCTAAAGCCTAAAGAAATCCGCGCAATCATTGATCAGTATGTTATAGGGCAGGAGCAAGCCAAAAAAGCACTTTCCGTAGCCGTTTACAACCACTACAAACGGATTAATTTGGGCATGAAAATTGATGATGTCGAATTGCAGAAATCGAACATCATTATGTTGGGACCCACGGGTTCAGGAAAAACTTTGTTGGCCTCAACGCTAGCCAAAGTCCTTAATGTTCCCTTTGCAATCGCAGATGCCACATCCCTGACAGAGGCAGGCTATGTGGGCGAGGATGTCGAGAATATCCTTTTAAAATTAATCCAGGCTGCTGACTACGATGTCGAGAAAGCGGAAAAAGGTATCGTGTATATCGATGAAATCGATAAGATTGCCCGCAAATCAGAAAATCCCTCTATTACAAGGGACGTCTCAGGAGAAGGAGTTCAACAGGCCCTGCTGAAGATTCTTGAAGGAACGGTTGCCAGCGTGCCCCCGCAGGGAGGCCGTAAACACCCTCACCAGGAATTTATTCAGTTGGATACGACAAATATCTTATTCATTGTCGGTGGGGCCTTTGATGGGATTGAAAAAATTATTCAAAACCGGGCAGGAGAAAAGACCATGGGTTTTGGGGCGTCCATTCCCAATAAGGTCAATTTGAATGTCGGTGAAGTTCTGAAGGATATCCTGCCCATTGACCTTCAAAAATTTGGCTTGATTCCGGAGTTTGTCGGACGTTTGCCCGTCATCGTAACTCTTGAGGCTCTGGATGAGGCTGCCTTAGTCCGCATTCTGACCGAGCCTAAGAATGCTCTCGTTAAGCAGTACCAGAAGCTGATGGAGCTTGACGGTGTCACGCTGGAGTTCAAAGATGCGGCCCTCACCTCCATCGCGGCTGAAGCCATTCGCAGAAATACCGGAGCACGGGGACTCAGATCAATTCTTGAGGATCTGATGATGAACGTCATGTACGATCTACCATCACGTAATGATGTTTCAAAATGTGTCGTGACGCCGGAAGTGGTCTTAAAGAAAGAAGAGCCTCTGCTTGTTATGGCGGAAAAGGCTAAGAAGGGTAAGAAGGAAGAATCGGCTTAAGCGAAGTGCGAAGCACGAGGTTCGAAGTTGGAACATAGTTCAAAGTTCGGACTAAGGTTTCCAGGCACGCTCAATAAAAGTAATAACTAAAAAACACCGGGAAGCACTGGAGCTTCACCGGTGTTTTTTGTTGATTATCAGCTCTTTCTCAGGGTTTTTTTCCCACTTTGTGGCAATACTAAAAGAAGAGATTGCTAGGAGGGAAATTATTGCATGAATGGACTCAGTGGAATAGTCATGATGGTTCAGTTAATCTTTGCCGTTGTAATCGGGCTTTACTTTTGGGGGATGCTCAAATCTCAACAAGGAAATAAAATTTCAGTCGAACGGGAATCACGTAAGGAACTGGAAAAACTGCAAACTATGCGGAAGATTGCTTTAACCACTCCTTTATCTGAAAAGACCCGGCCGGTACACTTTGAGGAGATTATCGGGCAAAAAGAGGGCATTAAGGCCTTGAGAGCTGCTTTATGCGGCCCAAATCCCCAGCATGTCTTAGTTTATGGCGCTCCAGGCGTTGGAAAAACGGCCGCAGCCCGCTTAATCCTGGAAGAGGCCAAGAAAAATCCCCTTTCACCCTTTAAAAGCAATGCCAATTTTACAGAAATCGATGGTGCAACCGCACGTTTTGATGAGCGGGGGATCGCAGATCCCTTAATCGGATCAGTTCATGATCCGATTTATCAAGGAGCCGGCGCCATGGGATTAGCGGGAATACCTCAGCCCAAGCAGGGGGCCGTCACCAAAGCACACGGCGGGATTCTGTTTATCGATGAAATAGGGGAGCTTCATCCCATTCAAATTAACAAGCTGCTTAAGGTTCTTGAGGATCGTAAGGTCACTTTAGAGAGTGCTTATTACAGTTCGGAAGATTTGAATATTCCCCAGCATATCCATGATATCTTTCAAAACGGTTTACCGGCGGATTTCCGCCTTGTCGGGGCGACCACACGAAGCCCGGAACAAATTCCGCCGGCAATCCGTTCACGCTGCATGGAGGTTTACTTCCGAAGCTTGCTGCCGGATGAGATCGCGGAAATTGCCCGTGTGGCTGCAGCAAAGATGGAAATTCCCATTACGGCCGGAGCCGTTAAGGTCATCAAACAGTTTGCCGGCAATGGACGTGAAGCTGTCAATATGGTCCAACTTGCTGCCGGAGTAGCTCTGACGGAGCAATTGCCGGAAATCAATGTGGAAATCGTCGAATGGGTTGTATCAACAGGGCAATATGCGCCCCGCCCGGATAAAAAGGTGCCCGCCGAACCGAGTGTCGGGGTGGTCAATGGTCTGGCTGTTTATGGACCGAATATGGGAAGACTCCTGGAGCTTGAAGTGACGGCTCTCCCCGTAGCTCCGGGTACAGGGGAATTACTGGTGACCGGGATCGTAGAGGAAGAAGAACAAGGGGGCGGGGGAACAAAATACCGGCGTAAAAGTATGGCCCGCAGTTCCGTGGAAAATGTGCTGACAGTTATAAGACGGCAACTGGGGATAGAACCCAAAAACTATGATATTCACGTCAACTTTCCAGGGGGCGGACCGGTTGATGGCCCTTCGGCCGGGATTGCCATTGCGACCGCTGCAATCTCGGCAATTCGTCAGCAAAAGATCGATCATCTTCTGGCCATGACCGGAGAACTCTCAATCCGAGGGCGGGTTAATCCGATTGGAGGGGTTGCAGCTAAAATTGAAGCGGCTAAGCAAGCCGGATGCAAGCGGGTTCTCATTCCTAAGGAGAACTGGCAGGAGCGTTTTGCCGAGTTAAAGGATGAGATTGAAATTATTGCTGTGGAAGAACTCTCCCAAGTTTTAGAAATGGCCTTAATTCCTGAGGTCAATCTTGAGAAAATCGAGACGCGCCCTCCACTTGAAGAAGTTTTGAGCCGCTTGGATTTTAAAGCCGTTAATAAAGCCTTAACGAATATCGCTGCTAATTTGCCTGAATAGGGCAAAACATGTTAGAATAGTTCATGGTAAGTTTGGCACACTAGCTGTAGTGTGTCTTTTTTTCACAGGATTTTTTTGCAAATGGGGGGATATTCATTGACAAAAGAACGTGAATTGCCATTACTCCCGTTACGTGGGATTCTTGTTTTTCCGTATATGGTTATTCATCTGGACGTAGGCAGAGAACGATCGATGGCTGCTATTGAGGAAGCCATGCTTGATGACCGAATCATTCTTTTAACATCCCAGAAAGAGACCGAGATTGATACGCCCAATCCCGATGACTTATATGAAATGGGTACAATCGCAGAAATCAAGCAGCTCTTAAAACTCCCGGGCGGTACGATGCGGGTCTTAGTCGAAGGGATTTCCCGGGGACGAATCCTTGAATACATTGAGGAAGACAATTATTTTCGAGTGCGCATTGAAGAAATCGCTGAAGACAAGAAAGCAATGACACCTGAGTTAGAAACCTTAGTACGGGGAATGACCCATCAATTTGAGGAATATGCCAAATTAGGCAAACGAATTCCCTTAGAAACCATCGGGACTGTCCTGGCTGTTGAAGAACCGGGTCAATTAGCCGATATCGCAGCGTCCCATCTCAGCCTTAAGGTACCGGACAAACAAACGATCTTAGAAGCCATATCCATCGAGTTGCGGGTAGAACGTTTAACTGAACTGATTATGCGGGAAATTGAACTCCTGGAATTAGAACGGCGTATCGGTCAGAGAGTGCGTAAGCAGATGGATAAAGCCCAAAAGGAATATTACCTGCGGGAACAAATGAAAGCCATTCAGAAGGAACTCGGAGATAAAGACGAGCGTCAAGCTGAAGCGGACGAATACCGGGAGAAAGTAGCCAAGGCTAAAATTCCCAAAGAGGTTGAAGAAAAAGCCTTTAAAGAAATTGACCGCTTAGAAAAAATGCCTCCCCATTCAGCGGAAGGCACCGTGGTTCGTACTTATCTGGACTGGTTATTAGTGCTCCCTTGGACGAAGACCTCCAGGGACAAAATTGATTTAGTACGGTCTGAAGAAATTTTAAATGAAGATCACTACGGACTTGAGAAAATTAAAGAGCGGATTTTGGAGTTTTTAGCAATCCGCAAGCTGACCCCAAAAATGAAAAGTCCGATTCTATGCCTTGTCGGCCCTCCGGGGGTTGGCAAAACCTCTTTAGCCAAATCAATCTCCAGATCCTTAAATCGCAAATTTGTGCGCATGTCCTTGGGGGGACTGCGTGATGAGGCTGAGATCAGAGGACACCGGCGCACCTATATCGGAGCCCTGCCTGGGCGGATCATTCAGGGAATGCGAACGGCCGGAACCCGTAATCCGGTATTTCTTCTCGATGAAATCGATAAAATGGCCTCGGATTTTCGCGGGGACCCTGCATCGGCGCTTTTAGAAGTGCTTGATCCCGAGCAAAACAATACATTCACGGATCACTATCTGGAGGTTCCCTTTGACCTGTCTCAATCCCTGTTTGTCCTGACAGCTAATACCCTGCACACGATTCCCCGTCCGCTCCTGGACCGGATGGAAGTTATTACTCTGAGCGGGTATACAGAAGATGAAAAGGTCAATATCGCCAGCCGTTATCTGGTGCCGAAGCAAATGGAAGCCCACGGGCTTAACAAGGATATCTTTACCCTGGAGGAGGACGTCCTGCTTAAACTGGTTCAAGGGTATACCAGGGAATCCGGCGTCCGGGGGCTTGAACGGCAGGTAGCAAACCTTTGCCGGAAAATAGCCGTTCGCTGGGTGAAGAAAGAATGGGAACCTCATACCGTAACGGTTGAAGATTTGCATTCTGCCTTAGGCGCTCCGCGTTATCATTTCCAAGGAGCAGCGAAGGCACCTGAAATCGGAGCAGTCACAGGCTTAGCCTATACGGAGGTTGGCGGGGTTGTGCTTACGGTTGAAGTAACCCCGCTGCCCGGAAAAGGCAGGTTAACCCTGACCGGGCAATTAGGGGACGTTATGAAAGAATCGGCCCAAGCCGCCTGGACCTTTATCCGGGCCTATGCCCGTCAGCTTGGCATCGAAGAAGATTTTTACGATCGGACCGACCTGCACATCCACGTGCCGGAAGGTGCAACGCCTAAAGACGGTCCTTCGGCCGGAGTCACGATGGCCACCGCAATGGCTTCAGCCATAGCCAAGCGTGCAGCCCGTTCGGATCTGGCTATGACCGGTGAAATAACCTTGCGCGGCAATGTATTACCCATCGGCGGTGTCAAAGAAAAGGTTCTGGCAGCCCACCGGGCAGGAATCAAAGTCGTACTCCTCCCCGAGGAAAACCGCAAGGACCTGGAAGACATCCCGGAAAATGTTCGCAAAGTCCTGGAATTCCACTTTGTCAGCCGAATTGAAGAAGTCCTGAAGCTTGCGCTCTTACCGCTGGCTCATTCCGATAAAGTCCATGAAGATGCTCCCATGAATTTGTACTCATCAAGCGGAATACCAACCGACGAACTAAGAAGAGAAGAACGACCGACGACCTGCTAAACCAGGACGGGAAACGGGAGAACTTCCCTGTGTCGGAGGCGTGTCAGGGGGACGGTCCTTCTGACACTCTTGAAGGGCAAAAGGATGGTTCTCTCGTTTCAAACTCATCAGCAAAGAAGCAAACAGTCCCCGAAAGGAAGAGGATACCTTGATAGTCATAAAAAAGGCAGAGTACGCAGCCTCTGCCGTAAAATATGAGCAATACCCAACCGACGGATTGCCGGAGATAGCGATGGCCGGGCGATCAAATGTGGGCAAGTCATCTCTGATTAACCGTTTCTTAGGGCGGCGCAACCTGGCCCGGACGGGAAACACACCAGGGAAGACCCAAACGTTGAATTTTTATCGTGTCAATGATGCCTGGTTCTTTGTTGACTTACCGGGTTATGGCTATGCCAAAGTCGCCAAGACCGTCAATGCACAATGGGGTCCTATGATGGAGAATTATCTCAAAAAGCGTGAACCGTTGCGCGCAGTCATTCAAATTGTCGACATCCGGCATGCACCGAGCGCGGAAGATATTGAAATGCAGCAATGGCTGCGCAGTATGCAGGTTCCCACCATGGTTGTGGCCACCAAAGTGGATAAGATTTCGCGGGGACAGTGGCAAAAACACTTGAACGTTATCGCCAGAGACCTGGAACTTCCGGATGTTTCGCTGATCCTTCCTTTTTCGGCTCAGACAGGCGTCGGGAACGAAGAGTTAAATGAGGCAATCGAGGAAATCTTAGGGTTGAATCAGGAGCTTAAGGATTTAACGGTCCAGTCATACTAGGAGGCCAATACCGAATCCAAACCTTTCCCTTTATGGTCTGCTCAGGTAAAAAGCCCCACATGTGGCTGTCATTGCTATGCCGGCGGTTATCGCCTAAGACAAAGTAAGCATCCTCCGGAACTGTGGCAGGACCGTACTGATAATCAGGTTTTTCAAGCAGATAATTCTCCTGGAGTATGTTCCCATTGACCAATACATTCCCATCCTTAACCTCAATTTGCTCTCCGGGTAATCCAATAACTCTCTTCACAAGGTCATCCTTCTCACCTGACTCCGGAGGAGCATGGAATACGATAATATCGCCGCGTTCAATAGGGCTGAATTTAAATATTAATTTATCAACAAGCAATCGGTCCTGCAGACGAATTGTCGGCAGCATGGAGCCTGTAGGGACAATCCTCGGATCTAAAAGGAATGTTCTGATGACAAATGATAAAATAAATCCCAGGGCTATGATCAGAGCCCATTCGAGCAGCTTTTTGACTGTTGCATTCAATACGTTAATCCCCCTCAAACTAATCTAGGTACAATGTCTTAATGTAATTATATATCAGCAGCTAAAGTGTGTCATGTTTCGCCTCAGACAGACAAGACACCTAAAAGGATCGGAATCCATTTAAATGGATTCCGATCCTTTTAGGTGTCTACAGCTATTTTTAGATGCAAAATCAGTATCACAAAACGTGTGACGAAAGGACCGTCTTCCCGTCATACTGTCATAAAAAAATCTCAGCCCCGTATAGTTATAGAGTGAGAACTATCTGCTTTAAACCTGTATGAGAGAAACCCTCGGGAATGAATAAGAGAAAAGGGGGGGAACGGTTGAGAGATATTGGCATGCTGATTATGAGTTTAGGGATTATCTTAATTGGGGCCGAAGCGTTCACGAACGGGATTGAGTGGCTGGGAAAACGGCTTAAACTTGGAGCGGGAGCTGTCGGGAGTATTTTCGCGGCAGTTGGGACGGCCTTGCCTGAAACCATGGTTCCGATTATGGCCATTGTCGGCGGAGTGGGCCCGGAAGGGGCGGAAATCGGCATAGGAGCTATCCTGGGTGCCCCCTTTATGTTAGCCACGGTAGCATTCTTTATAACGGGGGCTTCTGCACTGGTATTCAGACGGAAAAATGTCCCTTTGCGTCTGGATGCTAAGGTTGTGAACCATGACCTGAAGTTTTTCCTCATCGTTTATTCGCTGGCGATCTTAGCCTCCTTTTTGCCCACTGAAACTCTTAAAAATGGTGCGGCATTGACCCTGGTTGGAGCCTATGGGATTTATGTCTACCAGACAATCCGCGATTGTAAGGATGTTTGTACCCATGAAAAGTTAGCGCCGCTCTATATGGACCGGAGCAGCCCTAACCCTTCGCTGACGATGATTCTGCTGCAAATTACCTTGGCTTTGGTCGCTATTGTTTTTGGAGCGGATCGCTTCGTTAATGCAGTGCACCCCATCGCTGTAGCTATAGGAGTCCCGGTCTTTGTGCTTTCTTTAATTATAACTCCCATTGCCACAGAGTTACCGGAGAAATTCAACAGCGTTCTCTGGATTCGCAAGGGTAAAGACACCTTAGCTATGGGGAACCTGACCGGAGCAATGGTGTTTCAAAGTTCTGTCATTCCCGCGATCGGGATTGCGCTTACACCCTGGAAGCTGGATACTTTGGCTTTGCTGAGCGCACTTCTGGCTTTAGGAGCAGCGCTGTTTCCGTACCTTTCTCTGCGCCGCAAAGGAGTGATCCTTCCTACGACTCTTCTGGCGGGAGGGGCCTTTTACCTGCTCTTTATTGTGACGGTGATTCGTTTTTCGACCCAATAAACTCTGCAACAAGCATGCCCGTTAAGACGAGTACTGCGCCCAGATATCCTTTAGGAGTCAATAACTCGCCAACCAGTAAAAAGGCAGAGAGGGCTGCGAAGACGGGTTCCATGGAAAAAATAAGAGCGGTATGAGTAGAACTGGTGAATTGCTGCATTTTAGTCTGCACAAAGAAGGCCAGCGATGTTGCAGGAACGGCGGTAACCAGTAAACCAAACCAAGCGGTTGAGCTGAAGTTCAGAGTGGGCTGAGGTAGAAGCAGGGAGAAAAAACCGCTTAGGATGCTCACAGTAAGGATTTGGATACTGGCTAAGACTGTAGCGTTTGTTTGAGGTGCATATCGCCCGACCAAAAAAATATGTAAGGCAAAGCTTACGGCACAAAGAAGAATCATGAGGTCGCCATTATTCAGCTGCAGGTTATCACCTAAGGAGAGTAAAGCAAGACCGATTAAGGCACATAGAATGCCGAGGATCAGGCTGGGACTAGGGAGTTTCCGTGTCGTTATCCCGACTAATGCCGGGACAAAGACAATAGAGAGCCCTGTTATAAAGCCTGCGTTAGAAGCGGTTGTATATTGCAAGCCGATGGTCTGCCAGGCATAGCCTGAGAAAAGAAAGATCCCTGCACCTGCTCCGCGGAGTAAAGTTCCTAAGTTGATATGAGTCCTTTGGAACCAGAGAAATGGTAATAAACTCACAAATGCGATAGCAAAACGAATGGTTAAAAATGGGAACGGCGGAAGATCCTCGATAGCCCATTTGACGATGACAAAGGTCGAACCCCAAACAAAGGTAACCAAAAGCAACGAGAGATCAGCCCAGTGGCTTTTATTCAGCTTCAATCCGATAACTTCCTTTCAAAATAATACTTAAAAAAACGAGGTCGCTGCGTAAGGATACGCAACGACCTTTTCTGATACTTATACAAGGACAGAAAGCAGGGTTGTGGCACTGGATTACGATAGTACTAGTATAACGGATCAAATCCCGGCTGAAAAGAGAAAATTTTTAACCTTTTCCTCCTTCGTGAGGCCCCGGTAAAACAATGACCGGTTCCGGCTCATCCATGGGTGTATAGAGGGGCGGCGGAGAACAGGGCGGGGGAGGACAAGCCGATCCTTCACTGCAATATTGCTGCTTAGCTTGGCAGAACAGATGGTAATGCCGTTCTTCATCAGCAGCCATTTCTGTCAGGATGCATTGAATTTCCGGAATCGGTATTTTTTGAGCCAGCTCCAGATACTCCCGGTGGTCTCTGGCCTCGCCCTCCATGTTCGATTCCAGAAGTGAACATAGATCGCTCGTATAATTCACATAACGAGACCTCCAATCCACCCAATGTCCATTGCTTAAGGAACCGTATTTGGGGTCAACTCCCAGATGACGTAAAGCCAAGGCTAATTTTTCAAGGTGTTGCATTTCATCATAAGCAATCGGTCTCAACAAAGCATCGAATTCCGGGCGGTCCAAGAGTACCGCTTGATAAAGGTATGTGGTAATCGCCGTCAACTCCGAATCCTTTCCCGCATAGGCCTCGTAGAGCCACATGGCATATGTATAGGTGGGCTCGGGAATTTGAATAGGTGTTGGTCCGGCCGGAGGTCCGGAGGGCGGTTCACAGGATTCGGGGAAGGGAAGAAGCAGAACCTGACCCGCATAAATCCGGTCAGGATGCTTTAAATGATTTAATTGAATAATTTCGGCCATTTCCACATTATAGGCCTTGGCAATTTTAAAAATGGAATCTCCTGGATTTACGATATATCGTGCATGCTTCATCAGGATTCCTCCTTTTGATCTTAGACAGTGTCATAGCACACTATATTCGAAGGAGCGGAGACATGATAATGGATAATAATGGGGTGAAAGACTGGAATGTATTGGACGAGTACAACGTAGTTATTAATAAATCTATCAAGAGGAGGCTTATAAGAGTGGGCTCATATGTTTTAAAAGGAATCACAACCGCCTTGTTTGTTACAGTTTTGACCCTTTTTGCCGGAATCTTATGGAGTGCCCTGGAGCTTGGCGGTCCAAGTATTTCTCAACTGTTAGATATAGGGCTTCTGGCAAGCTGCCTGATCGGCGGATACCGTACTGCTAAGGAAAGCAAACTATGGTTTATGGGCGGAGCGGCCGGGGCCGGCTATGTCATCGTAGGAACGCTATTGCTGGCCTTATTTTTGCCGATCCGGGGCGTGGGTTTTATCCAGGTTCTTATTGAAGGTACACTGATCGGATTAGTGGCAGGGGTATTTGGAGCCGGGAAAAAGAGCGTTGTCTCTCAATCCCATTTTACTCCATCTTATGTAGGGTTTGATAAGAATGAACGCGATAGCGGTGCTTTCGAATGGGATACGGAAGAATTTGTACCTAAGACAAATGCCGCCAGGCAAAATTGGCTGGAGAGCTCTGAAGACGAGTTTGAGGAAAGCCGGGAGATAAAAAGGGATATGGCGGAAAACGATGTGGTAGAGTGGCCATGGGACAGAAAAACTAAGAACAAAATCATCACAAGGGAGCCTAAACAAGTGCAGAATGACTTAGTTGCCTGGGATAAACAGGAGGAACCCCCAAAGCCTTGGTGGGAAGAATAGCAGATTATAACAATTAATTAATTAGAAAATTTAGAAAGGGGAGGATTTAGGCTTTAGAGAGAGAATAGTTATTTATAAAAATGAATGAAGTTTCAAACAATCTGGGAATATTTGCCGAAATTAAGGATAGATTATAGAAAGAATTATTAAAGAAAATTTTCAAAATTAATATTAAGATATCAGAAAAAGGGAGGAACTAAAAATGACGTTTCTAGAATTAGCCCAGACCCGTCGGAGTTTACGTACTTATTTGGATAAGCCGGTTGAACCGGAGAAACTCGAGTATATTTTAGAATGCGCACGGCTGGCGCCATCCTGGAAGAACATGCAGTGCTGGCGCTTTATTGTGGTTGAAGATGCCGCAGGGCGAGCAGCCATAGCTGACAGCATGGGGGAAAGCAATCCCGGTCGCAAGGCCTTGACCTCGGCTCCAATCGTTATTGTGCTCTGTGCGGTGCCCAAGGAATCCGAAGTATGGGAAGGCAAAGACAATATGATGCTTGATGCCGGGCTTGCCATGGAACACTTGATTCTGGCCGCCACGGAACAAGGCTTGGGGACATGCTGGCAAGGCTTGTTTACAGAGGAAAAAGTCCGTACAGCTATCAATGCTCCGGATGATGTTCGGGTTGTGGCTATGACTCCCTTAGGGTATGCTGCCGAAGAACGGCGTCCGCGTCCGCGCAAGGCTATGTCGGAAATTGTTTTCAAAGGAAAATGGGGCCAAGCCTAAGGGTTTCAATATGACGGGAAAAGTCCATAGCTTTTAATGAAAAGGGCGGTTCTTTACTTGCTTGGCAAGAAAGAACCGCCTTTGATTACCTCAATTAGTCAGGCAATGACTATGCTTATTCAGCTTGGTCTTCATCTTCAGCGGAAGCCTCGTTTACGCTGGCAACCATAGCTTGAATTTCCTCAGTGGAGTCAAGGGCCTCGTCTTCTGCTGCGGAAATAGCGGTTTGATAAGCTTCCAGATTGGCTGCAAGAACGTCAGCTTCTGCTACACCGGCGTCAATCAGATCTTGAAGGGTCACGCCGGCAGCATCCCCATCTTTAGCGATACCGTCAATCTTCGCGATGGCTGCTGCTTTTGCCGCTGCAGCTTGTTCCTCGGCTGCAGCTGTGTTCACGGCAGTAACCATAGCCTGAATTTTCTCAGTGGAGTCAAGGGCTTCGTCTTCCGCTGCGGAAATAGCGGTTTGGTAAGCTTCCAGGTTGGCTTCAATAACATCGTCCGCGGCGACACCGGCATCAATAAGATCCTGAGCGGTTATTTCAGAGGCATCCCCATCAAGTTCAATACCGTCAATTTTTGCAATAGCAGCCTCGGCAGCCTTAGCGGCATTTACCGCGGTAACCATAGCCTGAATTTTTTCCGCGGAGTTAAGACCCTCGTCCGCTGCTGCGGAAATAGCCGTTTGGTAAGCTTCCAGGTTGGCTTCAATGACGTCGGCCTCAGCGACACCGGCAGCAATAAGATCCTGAGCAGTTATCTCAGAGGCATCTCCATCCAGTTCGATACCGTCAATCTTCTCGATCGCCGCTAATTTTGCGGCTGCTGCAGCTTGAGCTTCAATCAAGTCTTTAAGGGCGCTGTCCGGAACAACCGCCGTACCACCTAAAGCAGTTACCACACTGTCAGCCGACAATTTGCCGCTCACATAGGCTGTGCCTTCATTGGCAGAACCGTCTGTAAGAATGATGCCTGCGTTATATTGAGCGGCAAGAGGTGCCCCGGCTAAAGCATCAATGGCAGTTTCCCCATTAGCTACGAAAACATGATCATACTCTATAATATCCTCAAAAGCCTTAAGCACTTCAACATTGGTGTCATAAGCTGTCATGCCAAAGTGGCGGGTGGCGTCAGGAAACTCATCTGCGATATCGTCACTGATTACGGCGGTTCCGCCAATAATATCGGTTGAAACAATATCCTCATTCTCAGACAGGAACTCCTGGACACTTTCAGGAATTGACGCCGCCTCGGTCAGGAGAATCGGCTGAGTCTGAGCAGCAGCAATAGAGGCGATGGAGAGGGCGTCCTGGTTCTTCCAGCCGTAAGCAACAGCAACCTTGCTCACTGGAGCTTCCAGTTCGATCATTTGCTTAGCAATATTAACAGAGGTGTCGAATCGATCGTTTCCGCCAAGGGAAACCACTGTGATATCCATATCTTCAAGCTGATCCAGAACGGCCTGACTGATCACCGCAGTTCCGCTGGTAACATAAACCGTTTCAACTTCAAGTCGTTCAAGTTCAGCTTTAGTGTCTTTGTTCAGTTCATCTCCAGCCCCTTGCAGAAGAATAGGAGCCTCAAGGACGGAAGCGAGCGGGCCGGCAGTCAAAGCATCAACCATGCCATAAGAAGCGGAAGAAGCGAGAATAGCAGAGCCTGTCCAACCAGTACGTTCAGCAATTTTTACGGCAGTTTGTTCAGCTGTTACTCCTGCTAAGCGTTCAGGAACTGTAACCGCAGCAAAGGCATTGAAAGGAAGCATGCTTAAAGTCATACCTGCGATGGCTAAGGTTGCTAAGGCTTTTTTAGTCTTTCTCATTGAATGAAGTTCCTCCTCGTTTTTGAAATATTTTTTTTTTGAAAAGAGCTTTTGGAAACGAAACTCATGATTAAAGCTGAAGTATGAGTACACATAACAATCATTCGCTAAAAAAGGGAAAATCCTTTTTTTTACAAATGGTATTTAAATACATAAGAGTAATATTAGGGAAAAAACCCATCAAATCCGTCTGAGAATAATATCGGTTAACTCGCATAGACTACGTCTATTAAGATTGTCTTACCACATTGATCAGTGGTATATCGAACGTGAGTGAAAGATGGGGGATTGAACTTGTTGTTAAAAGAGGATGCCCTGCTCATTGTTGTGCTTTCAGTCGTAGGAACGATGATTGCCGCCGGAATCCTTTTTAATGTCGCTTACTTTGTTGGCAGACGCTCCTTCCGGACCACCGTCCAACGGATTTTTGGATTGGTTTTAGAAAGACTCCTGCGAGACAAATATCACGAAAATCTAATGGAGCTTTGGAGTGCGGTTCGCCGGACCTCCCTGCAAACTATCTTGGAAATCAGTTTGCGGGCAGAAGAAGGAAAGCTTATTCAGCGGCCCTTAGGCTCGGCAAAACCCCTGCCTCATTACGATACCCTGATGTTTGTACCCGGCCAAATGGCCCGTCTTCCTAAAGAGGCCCATTTTCCAGTCGATATGAAGGTAACCCTTGGCGCCAAAGCAGAGAAACCTCTTCAAATTGACATTCCATTGATGATTGGCGGCATGGGTTACGGAATAGGGCTTAGCGAAGAGGCTAAAAAGGCCTTAGCCAGAGCAGCAAAACAAATGGGGACTGTCACCAATTCAGGGGAGGGACCATTTTTACAAGAGGAGCGTGATGAGGCCGGCAAATTTGTCTGGCAAATCAGCCGGAGTCCCTGGGGGCACAGTCCCCAAGGAATTGCTGCTGCAGATATGATTGAAGTGCAGATGGGCCAAGGGGCCAGGATGGGGCCTTATACTATTGAACCTTATGCGGTGAAGGGCAAGGCACAAAAACTAATGGGCATATCCCCTGTGGAAACAGTCGTTACCCCGGCGGTAATCCCCGGAATTCAGACCCCTTGGGATTGGCCGAAGTATGTCTCGGATTTGCGTGAAGAAGCGGCGGGAAAACCCATTGCTATTAAGCTTATGGCGACGGGTGCCTTGGAAAGGGACTTGGCCGTCTGTTTAGAAGCGGATTTTGATGTCATCGTTCTCGGCGGAGCTCAAGGCGGGGCGTCCGGCGCATCCCCGCTGATTTGCGATGATTTGGGAATTCCAAGTTTGTTGGCCCTTGTTCGGGCGGAACGTTTTTTGCGCGAGCAGGGTGCTCGAAAAGAGGTCAGTCTGGTGGTCGGGGGAGGATATTCGACACCCGGAGAGTGCCTGAAAGCCATAGCGCTGGGGGCGGATGCCATTTGTATGGGAACCGTTCCTCTGTTTGCTTTAATTCATAACCAGATTCATAAAGTACTTCCCTGGGAGCCATTAACACAGTTGGTTTGGTATGATTCTCCTTATAAGCACCGGCTGGATATCCCTTTGGCAAGTAAAAGTGTAGCTAATGTCCTTAAATCAATGGTCATGGAAATGGAAGAGGGGGTACGGGCTCTTGGAAAAACATCCTTGTCAGAGCTTGGCCCCAACGATCTTGTTGCTTTAGACGAATGGACGGCCAAAATAACCGGAGTAAAGTGCGCCTGGTAAGAGGTATTTTGACAATACTTCTTATGCCGAGTATAATTAATGGATATAATAGTTAGATAAACCCAATGACTGTGAGGAATAGTGATCCTGCCGTCCAGAGAGAAAGGCCAGAGCTGAAAGGCCTTTTCGGGAAGCCACTAGAGGTCGCACAGGAGGGGCGGAGGGGAATGGAGTACTCTCTGACGGAGGAACCCGTTAGCGTTTGCCAAGTGCTGAGGAAACCAATGTTTCTCAGAATAAAGGTGGTACCACGGAAGCTTTTCGTCCTTTGATTGGATGAGGGGCTTTTTTTAATGAACGAAAGGAGTTCGTGAATATATGCCAGAGAACAAAAAAGCGGAAATGGCGACAGCGTACGATTCCAGCTCAGTTGAAGGAAAATGGTCGCAGTATTGGGAGGAAAATGGTTTTTTTCATGAAGAAGTGAACAAGGACAAGCCGGCGTTCAGTATTGTTATGCCTCCGCCGAATGTCACGGGCGCTCTGCACCTTGGACATGCCATGGATAGTACGATCCAGGATATTTTGACTCGCTTTAAGCGGATGCAGGGTTTTAATACCCTCTGGGTTCCGGGAACGGACCATGCCGGGATCGCTACTCAGGCTAAGGTTGAAGGGCAGTTAGCCAAGGAAGGCACCAATCGTCATGAACTGGGACGGGAGAAGTTTTTAGAACGGGTTTGGGAGTGGAAAACCCAGTATGGCGGGCGTATCACCCAGCAATTACGCAGGCTGGGATCGTCTTGTGACTGGGAACGTGAGCGGTTCACCATGGATGAAGGATGTTCGCGGGCGGTCAGGGAGGCATTTGTTGATTTATATGACAAAGGCCTCATTTATCGCGGAAATTATATCGTTAACTGGTGTCCTCATTGTCATACGACGATTTCGGATATTGAGGTGGAACATAATGACCGGGATGGGAACTTATATCATCTGCGTTACCCGGTTAAACATAGTAACGAGTCTTTAATCGTGGCGACCACCCGGCCGGAAACGATGCTTGGCGACACGGCAGTGGCAGTTCATCCGGAGGATGAGCGCTATCAGCATCTGATTGGAAAAACCTTAATCCTGCCGTTAATGAATCGGGAAATCCCGATTATTGCCGATGAATACGTGGATCGTGAGTTTGGGACGGGTGCGGTAAAAATCACCCCAGCCCATGACCCCAACGACTTTGAAATCGGACTTCGCCATAAATTGCCTCAGGTTATCGTCTTGGACAAACAAGCTAAAATGAATGAAAATGCCGGTAAATTTCAAGGGCTGGACCGTTTTGAGGCCCGTAAAGCGATTGTCGAAGAGCTTAAAACCTCTGGAGTCCTGGTTAAAATCGATGCTCATGCCCATGCAGTTGGAGAATGCTATCGCTGCTCTACGATCATTGAACCATTAGTCAGCAAGCAATGGTTTGTAAAGATGGAACCCTTAGCAGAGCCGGCCATTGATGTTGTGCGGGATGGACGATTAGAATTTGTTCCTGATCGCTTCGATAAAATCTATCTTGGCTGGATGGAGAATATCCGGGATTGGTGCATCTCCAGACAGTTGTGGTGGGGTCACCGCATTCCTGTTTGGTATTGCGGGAAATGCGGGGCTGAAATCTGCTCCAAGGAGGACCCTTCAAGTTGTCCGGCCTGTGGATCAGACCAGCTCAAACAAGATCCCGACGTTTTGGATACCTGGTTTTCCTCCGGACTATGGCCTTTTTCTACATTAGGCTGGCCGGAAAAAACGCCCGAACTAGAACAGTTTTACCCGACCTCTGTTTTAGTGACCGGGAGGGATATCATTTTCTTCTGGGTGGCCCGGATGATTTTCATGGCTATGGAGTTTAAGCGGGAAGTACCTTTCCGCAAGGTCATGATTCATGGACTGGTTCTGGATGCGCAAGGCCGGAAGATGAGTAAATCCTTAGGCAACGGTGTGGACCCCATTGAAGTGATTGAACAGTATGGAGCGGATACCTTGCGCTTCATGCTGATCACAGGAAATACACCTGGAAATGATCTGCGTTTCCACCCGGAACGGCTTGAAGCAACTCGCAATTTCTCCAACAAGATTTGGAATGCTTCCCGTTATGTCCTCTTAAATTTAGAAGACTACCAAGAAGGGCCAAGGGGAGAACTGGCCCTGGCGGACCGCTGGATACTAACCCGCTATGCCGCCACCATTGAGAACGTCACAAAGGCTCTGGACAATTTCGATCTTGGTGAAGCCGGACGCCTGCTCTATGAGTTTATTTGGAATGAGTTCTGTGATTGGTACATTGAGCTGACCAAGCCGCGCCTCTACAACAAGGAAAATGGTGCAGCCCGTCATACTGCCCAATCCGTACTTTTCGAAGTTCTCGAAGGAACCCTGCGCCTCTTGCATCCCTTTATGCCGTTCTTAACTGAAGAAATATGGCAGAATTTCCCTGTTCAGGGGAAAAGCCTCATGATACAGCCCTGGCCTGAACTGCCGGCCTGCAATGATGCAGCAGCCGAAAGGAATATGACCCTTCTCATGGATGCTATTAAAGCGATCCGTAATATCCGCGCGGAGATGAAGGTGTCACCCGGGCAGAAAGTCGAGATCATCATGCTCGCCCCGGATGAGAACCAGCGCGCCGTCCTGGAAAACGGCAAGGCTGATATTTTGAAATTAGCCGGAGGCGCCAGCGTCGAATTGTTTGAATCCCTGCCGGAAAAGCCCTCACAATCAGCCAGTGCCGTTTTAGAGGGCGTTGAAATCTACCTCCCTTTAAAAGGGCTGATGGATTTGGATAAAGAAGTTGCCCGTATTGAAAAGGAGATTGCCTTAGCGGTCCAGGATCAGAAGACCTTGGAAACAAAACTCAATAACCCTGGCTTTACAAACAAGGCACCGGCGGCTGTGGTAGCTAAAGAACGGGAACGCTTAGAAGGACTCTTAGCCCGCAAAGCAGCTTTAGAAGAACGCCTGAGCGAATTAAAACAAGTTTAGAGAGTTTGTTTTAGGTCTGAACAACAATGAGCATTGAAGCAGGAGGGGGCACATCAATGTCTGAGAAAATTCTTGAACAGGAATACCAAGAGAGCTTGCAATACCTCACGAACATGACAACCTTCGGTATTAATTTTGGGTTGGGTCGTATTAAAGAACTTCTGAAGCGGGTCGGAAATCCGGAAAGCAACCTGCGTGTCGTACATATCGGCGGCACAAACGGCAAAGGTTCGACAACCGTCATGATCGCCCGAATACTGCGGGAAGCCGGGTATAAAGTCGGGGTCTTTACCTCGCCCCATATGCATGATTATCGGGAGCGTATGGTCATTAATGGCCTCATGATTTCCAAAGAAGATGTGATTCAGATGATTGGCCGCGTGCGTCCCCATCTGGAGGATATGGTTGCCGAAGGCTTCGAGCATCCCACAGAGTTTGAAGTGAGCACGGCACTTGCGCTCCTTTATTTCGCTGAGAAAAATGTTGATTATGCCATGATTGAAGTAGGGTTAGGCGGAGCTATCGATTCCACCAATGTGGTGACCCCTTTAATCTCCGTCATTACCAATGTGGCTATGGATCACATGGATTATTTAGGTTCGGACGTAGTTTCCATAGCCAAAGTAAAAGCAGGTATCATTAAACCTGAATCCGTAGTGGTTACAGCCTCCGAAGATCCGGAGGTGATAAAGGTCCTGCGTGACCAGGCCAAGGCCATGGATGTCCCCCTTTATCTGGTCGGGGAAGATGTCCGCTGGGAAAGCAAGTGGAGCGGGGAATTGGAGCAGGAATTTGACCTGGTCGGTTTACATGCTAATTTTTCTAAATTGCGCCTGCGGCTGATGGGCTTACACCAACTGCGCAACGCTGCTACAGCAGTGACGGTTTGCGAAGTCCTGCAAAGCGACTATGGGGTAACCATCCCCAGAGAGGCTATATACAGCGGATTACGCGAGGTGGAATGGATCGGCCGCTTAGAACTGCTTTCCTTAAATCCCAAGATCCTCCTCGATGGGGCCCATAATGTGGATGGAGCAAAAGCCTTAGCGCAGGCGATCCCCAACTATACCCGCGACCGCCTCGTCCTATGTTTAGGGATGCTGGCAGACAAGGAGCGGGAAAAAGTCGTGCAAATGCTGGTGCCTCTGGCGGATGAAATCGTCATCACCCGTCCCAATTCTCCCCGGGCCGGGGACTGGAAAGCCCTGGGGATGTTAGCTGAACAATACGGCAGGCCCGTAACCTGCATTGAAGACCCTAAGGAAGCCGTCCTTTTTGCACTCACTCGTTTGGGGGAAAAGGACATGCTTTGTGTAACAGGTTCAATCTATATGTTGGCAGATGCCCGCCAAGCCCTGATCGAACAGGTTAAATTAAAGTAAAATCCATCCCCCGGGTTTAGCCAATCTTTTAAGAATCCCGCTGCTGATTTCAGCTGAACCTGTTCACTTAAAGCTGCCGGGTATAAGCACCATTTGTTAAATTAATATTAATACCCTGTTAACTGTGTTAACAAACTTAACATAAACTTAACACAAAGATTTTCATATTTGATATAATACTCGTTGGGGTTAACCACCTTGACCAACGGATACCCATAGTATTTGTTGAAAGAATAGAGAGTTCGACGTTTTAAAACTGCTCAGTTCCATGTAACTGAGAATTTTTCGCTGGGGGTATTATATGTTCAAGATGTCACCTAAAGAAGATAAGTTTTTTCAACTCTTTACAGAAAATACCGAAATTATCACAAAATCTCTGAAAAGACTCCATGGGATTATGCAGCAGGATTCCGTATCAGCAGAAGACGCTGCCCAAATGCATCGTTTTGAAAACGAAGCAGACACGATCACGACTCAAATCCTGGATCGCTTGAATTGCACCTTCATAACTCCGCTGGACCGGGAAGATATCTATGAGCTGGCCCAAGTTCTTGATGATATCGTTGATTTTGCCGAGGGTACGGTGGAACGGATGCTCATCTATCGTACCGGCAAACCCTCACTGGGAGCCCAGGAACTTGTTCATTTGGTGGAATTGTCTGCTGAGCAGATCCATATGGCGTTCTCCTTCTTAGGGAACCTTCACTCCAAAAAGTCGAATATACTGGCGGCGGCTGAAGAAATTTACCATTTAGAAAGTGCCGGGGACAAGCTCTATCGTGAAGAAGTAGCCCGTTTGTTCCAGCATGAGAAAGATCCTATTGAGATTATCAAATGGAAAGAGATTCTGGAGCATATTGAAGCAACCTTGGATCACTGTGAATCCATAGCGGATCTTCTCAAAAGTGTGGTCTTAAAATATGACTAGTGTAAGCGTAATGCTGGTTCTTGTCGTATTTTTAGCCTTGGCTTTCGACTATATCAACGGATTTCATGATACGGCCAATGCCATTGCTACAAGTGTTTCGACAAGGGCTTTGACACCCAAGCGGGCAGTCATGATGGCTGCAGTCTTAAATCTGATCGGGGCGCTCTATAGTACGGGAGTCGCCCAAACCATTGCCAAAGACATTGTTTCTCCAACCTTTGTAACACAAGAGGTTGTGGTTGCGGCTTTACTCAGCGCTACCGCCTGGAATCTGCTTACCTGGTATTTTGGAATTCCCAGCAGCTCTTCCCATGCTTTGATTGGCGGAATGGCCGGAGCTGCCGTCGCTAAGGCAGGATTCAGCGTGTTACACTGGCAGGGCATCGGCAAGATAATAGCCGCACTGGTTTTTTCACCGATTATAGGGATGGCCCTCGGATTTATCGTTATGAAGACCTTAGCCTTTATTTTCGGAAATTTTACCCCATCCCGTCTCAATCAAGGCTTTAAAAAGATGCAAGTCATTTCGGCAGGGCTGCTGGCCTTTAACCATGGCTCTAATGACGCTCAAAAGTCAATGGGGATTATCACTATGGCACTTATCGCGGCGGGGTTACAATCTCAAACAGATCTTAATCCCCATATTTGGGTTAAAGTTTCCTGTGCCTTGGCAATGGCTGCAGGAACAGCCGCGGGTGGCTGGAAGATCATTCGTACTATGGGCGGGAAGATCTTCAAACTCGAGCCCATCAATGGGTTTGCGGCAGATTTGACATCTTCGGCGGTTATCTGGTCGGCGACAGTTTTACCGGGGCTCCATCTCCCTGTTTCCACGACCCATGTTGTCTCCGGCTCGATCATGGGGGTAGGAAGCGCCAAACGGGTTTCGGCAGTGCGCTGGGGCGTGGCTCAACAAATGCTGGTAGCCTGGCTTGTGACGATCCCCTCAACTTCGCTTTTTGCGGCACTTGTCTACTTTGGACTTTCAAAACTTCTTCTTTAGCAGATTGATTTAATCAGGAACAGGACGGTTAATGTGATAAGGATCAGCAATTATACTAACTATAATAAATTCAGAGTTAGGGGTCTTGGTCAGCGAACCAAGGCCTTTTGATGTTTACCATAGTGATACCTGATCTTGATTATCCATAATTGGGTCGGGTTTTCTATATATTGTTCGGTCTATTTCCGGCATCCCCAACATATCTTCCCCTAGGAAGCTGTCCGAGCGATCTGGGAGGGGAATGGACATGAAGACAAAGTTTCAAGTGGTGCTCGTCTTGATTTCAGGAATCATAGCTTTGGCTTTATTAACTTGGGGAATCGGCAAAATTTATTTGGAGCTCTTAGGCCAGCCCGGTAGGGAGCAGGTTGTCGGTGTTCTGGCCCAAAACCACGAAAAAACAGGCCGGGACACCATATTGGTCCTGCCTAAAACAACCTTTTGGACCTGTCAGGTTGGGGTTTTCCAAAAAGAAGGAAATGCCCGGTCGGTCAGAGAACAACTTAATGCCAAAGGGTTAAAGGCAGAAGTGATAAGTGCCGATCCCTGGATTGTTGCTATTGGTATAGGGCATTCTGCCGATGAGCTTAAACCTTTGCGATTGCGTTTAGAGGAAGAAGGTCTCCCGACGATTCCCAAACAAATTTCGCTTCCGGAACGATCCTTTCGGGTCGCAGGAAACGGTGCTCAGCTGACCACAGAACTATTGACGAATGTCAACGATATACTTCAAAAGGGGTTTACTGAGGAAGCTCTTGCTAAGGAAGAGCAGCTCTGGACGACCCAGGCCGGTGATCATTCTCCCGCAGATCTGGAAGCACTTCATGAAAACTATTGCCGGATACGCTCAAAAACTACGCCGGAAGAGCGAAAAGCTATCGGATTATCATTATTTTTTGAGTTCCAGAGGGTTATTAATAAGTTTTCTGGTAAATAATAGGTAGTAGGATATCCATAAATTAAACTATCCGGGAATTAGAGCGAAGATTTAAAATTGCGTTTTTTCCCGATAGTGCTATAATTAACATATGACAATTATGGCGAAATTCCAGCAAAGAAATGGGGGAAATTATTGAAAACGCTAAAAATTCCTGAGGCAACAATTATTCGGCTCTCAGTTTACTCACGTCATTTGACTGACGTCGATCGGAAAGGAATTATCACCACTTCTTCGGGGGAAATTGCTGATGGAGTCGGCGTTAGTCCTGCACAGGTGCGGAAAGACTTAGCTTATTTTGGGGAGTTTGGGACGAGAGGCGTCGGTTATAATGTCAAAGATCTTCGCCAGCACATAATGAGAATTCTTGGCTTAAGTGAGGACTGGAGTGTGGCCTTAGTCGGAGTAGGTAACTTAGGCTTAGCTTTGAGTACTTATAAAGGATTCAGAGAACGAGGATTTATCATTACCAGCATTTTTGATTCAGATCCCACTAAGATTGGAACAAAGATTCAAGACGTTGAAGTTCAGCCGATTGATCGAATAGAGGAAGTCGTAAGACAAAACCGTACCCAAATAGGCATTGTCGCAGTACCTGCCGCAGCAGCGCAAGAAACCGTAGATCATTTGCTTAAAGCTGGAGTGGCGGCCATTCTGAATTTTGCTCCGATCGTTGTGAACGTTCCTCCGGAGATTGAGCTTCGCAATGTTGACCTGGCTGTAAACCTTGAAGTACTGACCTTTAATGTCTGCGGACAAAGGTGTTATTAAGTATTGTACTGTTGTATATCAATAGGCACCTGTCGTATAATAGCACAATAAGAAGTGTATCTAGGGTTCCGCTGAAAAAGGTCTGGACCGAGCGATACAGGTTGGAAAAGTGCCAGCTACACCGTGTGGGAAAAAAGCCCCGTGGCAAGTTCTTAGGAACTCGTTATGGGGCTTTTGAGTATTGTTAATAACAGAGGTGTGCCAAAAATTTGAGGAGGAGAGCAATGAGTCAAAACCAAGAGAAGAAAAAGGTGACAGTTTACGATACGACCTTGAGAGATGGAGCACAGGGAGAAGGAATCCATTTTTCAACCGAAGATAAGCTTAGTTATGTGAAACGAATTGGAGATATGGGGGAGCTCTATGTAGAAGCGGGTTGGCCGGGTGCAAATCCGCGGGATGAGGAGTTCTTCCAGCAATTTCGCGGGCTGCAGACTTCCCGGATTCGTATCGCTGCTTTTGGGAGCACCTGCAAGGTTATGGAATCCCCTGAAAAGAGCGAAATTTTATTGAAGCTGGTTGCCTCCGGGGCAAAAACAATCACGATCTTCGGTAAGTCATGGGATCTGCATGTCCGGGACGTTTTACGGACAACCTTAGAAGAAAATCTGCGCATCATTCAAGAATCTGTTTCCTTTTTGCATCAACAAGGGCGGGAAGTCTTCTTTGACGCTGAACACTTCTTTGACGGCTTTAAAGAAAATCCGGAGTATGCCTTGAAATGTGTTTCGGCCGCGCTCAAAGGCGGTGCTGATGCGATTATTTTATGTGATACCAACGGAGGCAGCCTGCCGGGAGAAATCGATCCGGGCGTTAGAGCTGTCGTGCAGAAATTTTCACCCCCAATCCTGGGTATTCATGTTCATAATGATCGGGGGCTGGCGGTTGCCAATTCTCTGATTGCGGTAGAAGCCGGAGTTAATCAGGTTCAAGGGACCTGGAACGGATTTGGGGAGCGCTGTGGCAATGCCAATTTAAGCACGCTTATCCCCTTGTTGCAGCTCAAAGGAGACTATGATGTGGTTTCTGATGCCGCTCTTCTCAAGCTTACTTCCTTTTCCCGCTATGTTGCCGAACTGACCAATGCGCCCTTTGATGAGAAACAGCCGTTTGTAGGCCGCAGTGCCTTTGCCCATAAAGCCGGAATGCACGTTGATGCCATTCTCAAAAATCAACGAACCTTTGAACACATAGATCCGGCGGAAGTTGGCAACGAACGACGCATTTTGATTTCGGATCAGGCAGGGAAAGCGAATATCCTGGAACGCTTACGCCGCTTCGAGCCCATGATTCGCAAAGACGATCCGCGAGTTGAGATGGCAATGACTGAAATCAAAGAGTTAGAGCATGCCGGATTTCAATTTGAAGCAGCAGAAGGCAGTCTGGACTTATTACTGCTGCGAACCCTCGGAAAGCTAAGCACTCCCTTGTTTGAAGTCCTGGATTATCATGTCTGGAGTGATCCTTTGCGGGGAGAACTTGATTCTGTCGCCGTAGTCAAGGTCAAAGTCGGTGAGGAAACCGTTCAAATTGCCTCAGAAGGAAACGGCCCGGTCAATGCTTTAGATACAGCCCTGAGGCAAGCCCTGGCTAAGTTCTTCCCGGTCTTAGATGAAAGCGAACTGGTCAACTATAAAGTTAGAGTCCTGGACGGAGCGCATGGAACCGAAGCCATCGTTCGCGTTATCATCGATACCCGCCTTGGCAATGAGGTCTGGGGCACCATTGGAGTATCCAAGAACATTCTCAGAGCAAGTGCTCAGGCCTTGCTTGACGCTATCAACTGGACCATATGGAGAGGAAAGGAGCAGAGTGCCCTGTAGTTGAGGGCACAGGGGATTGCCCTTGCCTTCCTCTTCGCACAAGCAAGGGCACGATTTTCTGCACTATGCTCAGCCATGCGCTCGTCATGCCTTAACATTGATAGGGGTGACAGGGTGAAACACCTATGTTTTGGCCAAAGCGACATCCGTCGAACCGTCCCCAAACTTGCACAGTCACAAACCCTACGTTCCCAGCCCAAGCAGACCAGAAATTAAGGGGCCATTGCTAAGTGAACACTTTAGTGGAGTTCACGATAAAGCGAGTGCCGATGCTGAAGGGTTATTACGCTCGGGTTCACATGCAGACCAACCCAGAGGTTAGCGTAATTCCTTCAGCATCCAACGAGCCAGTGAACGGGAACGTGTGTGAACGTGCAATGACCCCTTACTTTCACACGACCCAAGGTAATACTTTCAAAGGACCCAAACCCCCCCGAACATCTTAGGCCTGTGACAAATATCGCCTTAAATGTTATATTGTACATATAACATTTAAGGCGATAACTATAAGGTGGGAAGACAAATGCGGCAAGAAAAAGATTTAATCGGAGTTCATCTAGTCCCGGACGACGTGTATTATGGTATTCAAACCCTCCGCGCCACGGAGAACTTTCCTATAACAGGGTACCACCCCCATCGAGAATTAATCCGTGCCTTGGGCATGGTTAAAGGAGCGGCGGCCGAAGCCAATATGCATATCGGTGCTTTAAGCCCGAAGATCGGCAAGGCTATTGTACAAGCTTCTAAGGAACTGACTGAAGGGCAGCTTCATGATCAATTTGTGGTTGATGTGATCCAGGGCGGAGCAGGAACATCCATGAATATGAATGCCAATGAGGTTATTGCTAATCGGGCCATAGAGATTCTAGGCGGCAGTAAAGGGGAGTATTTCAAAGTTCATCCCAATACCCATGTGAACATGGCCCAGAGTACCAACGATGTTTTTCCCACAGCAATCCGCATTGCTTGTCTGAATGTTGCCGGCGATTTGCTTGAAGCATTAGACAGTCTGCGCCAAGCCTTTGAGGATAAGGCTCAAGAGTTTGACGGTGTCATTAAAATGGGGCGGACTCACCTGCAAGAAGCTGTGCCCATTCGCTTAGGCCAGGAGTTTGCAGCGTATGCCCAGATGCTGGGACGGGATGTTAAGAGAATCAAAGAGGCCATTCGTTCTCTTGAAGTTATAAATATGGGAGCGACGGCAGTTGGAACAGGCTTAAACGCAGATCCCCGCTATATTGAAAAAGTTACCGGGCTGATGAGCGAATGGACAGGTTTGCCGCTCCGTCTTGCTGAAGATCTGGTGGATGCTACACAGAACACCGATGTCTTCATGGAAGTTTCCGGATCATTAAGGACGCTGGCCGTCAATCTTTCCAAAATAGCAAACGATCTGCGCCTGATGGCCTCCGGTCCAAGGACCGGATTAAGTGAAATAAATTTGCCGCCGATGCAGCCGGGTTCCTCCATTATGCCCGGAAAAGTTAATCCCGTCATTGCGGAAGTGGTCAATCAAGTAGCCTTTCAGGTTCAAGGAAATGACTTCACTATTGGCTTAGCCTGCGGAGCCGGCCAGCTTGAACTCAATGTAATGGAGCCTGTTGTGGTCTTTAATCTGCTCCAATCCCTGGATATTCTGCGTAATGTGACCCGTGTCTTCCGGGACCGCTGCGTCGTCGGCATCACTGCCAATATAGACCGCTGCCGGGTCATGGTAGAAAACAGCGTCGGTCTTGTAACAGCCATTAACCCCCATGTAGGATATGAAGTAGCCTCAACCATAGCCAAAGAGGCCATTCTCTATGGACGGCCAGTCAGCGAAATTGTCTTAGAAAAAGGGATTCTAACGAAGGAAGAACTCGATCTGATCTTAAACCCTTATGAAATGACCCGGCCCGGAATCGCTGGGGCAGAGCTGCTGAAATAAGGCGGACAGGCTATGGGAACGACAATAAATGAGCGGGTGTTAGTAGAAAAGAAAGACCGGGTCCCGGTCTTTCTTTTCTACTAAACATCTTTTTTATTTCACGGACCTTTCACACTCTCCAAACTTGCTTACTCAAAGGTAAGATGCTACACTTATATGAGGCTTAGTAAGAGATAATTAGATTTAATGCAGACTAGAGTTGCTATGGACGGAAGGAGAAAGAATAATGGCGGTTGGACGAAATTCCTCGGGTACAGGAAGAACGGTCTTGCTTATTATGATCGGTGCTGCCCTTGGAACTTTAGTTGGATTTGGCTTGGAAAAATACGGTATATTTAGACCGTTTTTGAAGTCGGCCGTCATAGATATTCCTTCTCATACCTACGTAGATTTCTTTTTTCTTTCGCTCTCCTTTGGTTGCCGCATAAGCATTACGATTGCAACAATTTTAGGAGCGCTGGGAGGATATTTGCTCTCAAGGAAGGTGTAATATGCTCGTACTTGCTTCCACCTCTCCCCGACGGGCAGCATTGCTTCGCGAGGGAGGATACGTTTTTGAAACAGTCAGGACTTCTGTCTCGGAAGAATTGGCGGAAGGAGTCCCTCCGGAGATCGGGGTTAAACAGTTAGCCGAGCGTAAGGCAAAAGCTGGTTTGACTCAATGGTTAGAATCCGGAGGGAACTTGGAGGACGTAGTTTTAGGGGCAGACACCATGGTTGTCCTTGACTCCTATAGTTTAGGGAAACCGGCTTCGGTAATAGAAGCGGAAGAAATACTTCAGAAGCTGAGCGGCCGAACTCACTCTGTTTTTACGGGTGTGGCTTTAATCTCCGGATCGGGGAAACTCGTTGCAGATGTGGTAGAAACTGTCGTTCATTTTCGTCAGCTTGGATCAGATGAAATAAAGGCATACGTGGCTGGCGGAGAACCGATGGACAAGGCGGGGGCTTATGGGATTCAAGGAGAAGCCCGGCGATTTGTCACATCCATTGAAGGATCTTTGACAAACGTCATCGGCTTACCCATGGAATACCTTTCAGAACAGCTTGGAACGTGGGGGATTAAGCAGAGAAATATCGCCCCGCGTGAGGTGGATAATGGATTACCGACGTTTGAAGGATTTGCCGGAGGAACTTTTACCCCGTGAGCGGCTTTGCCAATTAGGTCCTGAGGCATTATCAAATCACGAAATTCTGGCCATACTTTTACGGACCGGAATCAAAGGAGAAAACGTTTTGACTCTGGCTGAACGTATCCTGGCAAGTGTTGGAGGGCTTTCGGGTTTGGCGAAGCTGACCGTTCATGAGTTAGCTCAGATACATGGCTTAGGAAAGGCAAAATCTGCTGAGGTGAAGGCTGCCTTGGAATTAGGGCGGCGTTCAGTTTCCGTGGATCCCATGTCCAGACCTGTGGTCAACTCTCCTCAGGATGTGGCGCACATAGTTATGGAAGAAATGCGGTTTCTTGATCGTGAGCATTTCCGTGTTGTTTCCCTATCGACTAAGAACCACGTCTTAGGAATCAGCCCGGTCTCGATAGGTTCACTCAATTCATCCTTAGTACACCCCCGGGAGTGTTTCAAAGAGGCAATACGGCGCAACTCCAACGCCATTATTTTATTGCACAATCATCCAAGCGGGGATCCCAACCCCAGCCAGGAAGACATTGAAGTAACACGACGTCTGGCAGATGGGGGCAAGATTCTCGGGATTGAAGTCTTAGATCACGTGATTATCGGAGATAATCGCTTTATCAGCCTAAAAGAACGGGGCGTCATATGACGCGAGGCACGATATTCGAGGTGTGAACCTAGCCCAAAATGGAAGGAGCATTTAATGACTATGTTTTTTAATTTTTTCAGTAAAGATTTAGGAATAGATTTAGGAACAGCGAATACGGTAGTTCATGCGAAGGGAAAAGGAATTGTTGTACGGGAACCCTCCGTGGTGGCGATGGATATTACCAATAAGAATCCTGTGGCGGTGGGTGACAAAGCCAAAGAAATGATCGGGCGGACTCCCGGCAACATAGTGGCTATCCGGCCTTTAAAGGATGGAGTTATTTCGGATTTTAATGTCACGCAAAAAATGCTGAAATACTTTATTAGCCGGGCGCTAGGGACCGACCATCCTTATATCCGGCCGCGCGTCGTTATTTGCGTGCCTTCAGGGGTGACCCCTGTCGAAGAACGCGCCGTTAAAGAAGCGGCCATGGCAGCGGGTGCCAAAGATCCGATTATTCTGGAAGAGCCTATGGCGGCAGCAATCGGTGCAGGACTTCCGGTCAGTGAACCGACAGGAAACATGATTGTCGACATTGGCGGAGGAACAACGGAAGTGGCGGTCATTTCTTTAGGCGGAATCGTGACCAGCCGTTCAATCCGCGTGGCCGGAGATGAAATGGACGATGCGATCATCGCCCATATTAAGCGGCGCTATAATTTAATGATTGGATATCGTACGGCCGAAACTCTTAAGTTCGAAATCGGCTATGCCTACAAAGCAGAACCGGGCTTTTATACTGTACGCGGACGGGATTTATTAACCGGACTGCCTAAAACCATCGAAGTCACCTCTGAAGAAATTCAAGAAGCTTTACAAGAGCCGGTGATGGCGATTGTGGATGCGGTTAAATCATGTTTAGAAAAGACTCCGCCGGAATTATCATCCGATATTATGGACCGCGGCATTATGATGGCCGGCGGCGGCTCATTACTGCGCAATCTGGACCGGCTGCTCTCAGAGGAAACAGGTATTGCGGTGCACATAGCGGAGGACCCCTTGTCCTGTGTCGCTATAGGAACAGGAAATGTTTTAGAACATGCAGAAATCCTTCGTAGAATTGCCGCCTCGCAAAAGAATTAAAAAAGGCGGGGAGGAATTGTGGTGGGGAAAAGAAATGTAACGGGAATCGTGGTTCTCGTTTTCTTTCTCTTATTAGGAGTCCTGATAACCATGCGGTATACAGGAATAGGAAGTAGTTTTCCGAATCCTATTGGAGGAGTCATGAGGCGTGTTCTAAGCCCAATAGAAGGACCTATTCTCAAAGCAGGGAATTCAATCAAAGAAAATACGCGGGCCTTATGGGACTTCACGGAAGTAGCGCGCCAAAACGAGGAACTGCTGAAGAAAGTTGACCAACTTACAGGGGATAACTTAAAACTCAAATCGGAAATTTTGGCAGGCATGCGCTACAACGAGCTTGATCAGGGGCTGTTTCGCAGTCCCACTCTTGAAAAGTATGAAAAAGTCGGAGCCAGCGTGGTTAATCGCAACCCAACCACTTGGTACCGAACCTTAACCTTAAATCGCGGCAGCCAGGATGGGGTATCAGCGAATGACCCGGTCATCGGGGATTTAGGGCTTGTGGGGAAAATTGTGTCTGTCACACCGACCACCTCAGAAGTCTTGTTAATCCTTGACGGAGAAGGGCAAGTAAGTGCGCTGGTGCGCGGCAGCACAGGTGACGGCATCTTTGGTATCGTGCAGGGCGACTATAAACGCGGTTCCCGTTTAAGCTCAGAAGGGAATTTACAAATGCTTTTCCGCAGAGAAGATGGTATCAATGTCGGTGATCTGGCATTAACCTCAGGTTTTGGAGGGGTTTACCCCAAAGGCGTGCCGATCGGGCAAGTCAAGGAAATTCAGCTGGACCCTTCCGGTTTGCTCAAAACCGCTTACATTCAGCCACTCGTCGATTTTGATTCTTTAGAAGAAGCCTATATCGTTAAAATGGCGGGTGGTAAATAGTGCGTTATGTATTGATAGCCGTTATGTTTCTTTTAAGTCTGATCTTGCCGGGAACACTCTTTCATTTCTGGTCCTGGTCAGGGATTAAACCGGATCTGCTTATGCTGTTAACGATTTATATAGCCATGCATCACAGACTCCCTTCAGGCTTATTATGGGGACTGGGCGCGGGCTTATTGGAAGATCTGTATCTAGGCCGCTATATTGGCATGTATACGCTCACACTCGCCGTTGTCGCAGCTTTGAGCTACTGGCTGGCAGAGCGTTGGTATCGGGAAAACTTTCTTATAACCACCTTCATAGTTCTGATTGCCACCTCAGCGGGACAAATTTTAGTCGCCTTCTTAAGTTTAGGCGCAGGCCTTCACTGGTCTCTGACCGATATCAGCCGTCTGGTAATCGGGGTCTCCCTGTATAATGCCATCCTGGTCCCGCTGACCTATCCCTGGATTCACCAATCCTTCGTCCGCGGCTGGCTGCGGTATCGGCCGAGATATGAACGCTAACATCGAGCCTCGAACCTTATAAAAAAACGTGCAGAGGAGTTTTTTTGAATGGATGACAAAGAAAGAAAACCTTACATCTATCGACTCTGGGGTTTAACTGCCGTTGTGGTTCTTGTTTTTTTGATTTTAGGCTTTAACCTCTGGCGCCTGCAGATTGCCCAAGGCTCCTATTACTCTGCCCTGGCTCAGGGAAACGTCATGAAGCTGGTCAAGGTGCCTCCTACACGGGGAGATATAGTGGACAGAAACGGTAAACTTCTTGTCACAAGTATTCCGGAGTTCGTTCTTCATTTAGACTGGATGGATTTGCAGCAATCAAAAGGAAACAGCTGGAAAGAAGTCGTCATGCTCTTAGCAGGATACATCCAGCCCTATTGGCCCAATGCCAATCAGACGGTGAATTCAATCGCCGAAGATATCTTTGCCAATATCCAAAATCACCAGTGGGAGCGTTATCGCCCGGTCATTATCCTGGATGAGATCCCTCCCGAGCTCCAGGCGGTTATAGCGGAACATCAGGAGGAGCTTCCCGGGGTCAGTGTTGATGCGATTCCTGTTCGTTCTTATCCGCAAGAAACCCTTCTTGGGCAGGTCTTAGGCTATGTTCAGGAGATTTCAGCTGCGGAAATTACCCAGTTGAACAAAAACCCGGATGCCCAAGAGGCGGATTTTGTCTATGCTCAAGGGGATCTGGTCGGTAAAATGGGAGTCGAAAAATCCTACGATTTTTGGCTGAGGGGCAGGGAAGGGGTTCAACAAGTTGAAGTCGATAACAACGCCCGGCCTGTTTCCAAACAGATTATCCAACCGGCGGAAGCAGGAAAGACGGTTCAACTAACCATTGACGCCGACTTGCAAAAGATTGTGGATGATACCCTTGATCAAGTTATCGTGGATATTCAAAAGAAAAACCCGACGGCTCATGCGGGAGCGGCGGTTGTCATGGATGTCAACACCGGGAAAATCCTGGCTATGACCTCCCGGCCGGCAATGAACCCCAACGAGTTGATCGGCATTATCTCTGAGCAAATAGCCGATAAATATTGGCCTCAAGACCCCAAACGTGCCTCAGAAGCAGCTTCCCTGAATCGAGCTTTGACCGGCCTGTATCCGCCGGGATCGGTTTTTAAAATGGTGACAGCAATGTCGGCCTTGCAACTGGGACTAACGACACCCTATGAACAGATCGATGATAAACTAACCTCCTTAGGAGGCCTTGCTTCTCAACAACAAGGGGTCGCAGAATGGGGTTACAATTACTTTGGTCATGTCAATCTTTACCGGGCGCTGGCCAAATCCTCGAATATCTATTTTGAGGTCATGGGCCGGCGAGTCTTCGACTCCAATCCCGAGATGATGGGTAAGGTCGCCCGCGAATTTGGTCTTGGCATCGAAAGCGGAGTCGATCTGCCCGGAGAAGCTAAAGGGATCGCTCCCTCAGCAGAATGGAAGAAAAGCTATTTTGGTCCCACCTATGAGAAGTCCCGCGCCAAAAAACTGGAAGAAATTGAGGCTAATTACGCGCCCAAGCTGGAGCAGGCCGCTGATGCCAAGGCTAAAGAGAAACTACAATCCCAGAAAGACGGGGAGATTAAGCAGGTTGAAGTTTGGTATAAGCAACAGATCAGTGAACATGTTGACTGGAGAGTCTACGACAGTTACAACAATTCCATCGGACAAGGATATAACGCCTATACCCCCTTGCAGTTGGCTAACTATGTTGCAACCTTGGTCAATGGCGGAAAACACTATCGTCCCTTTGTAGTCGATAAACTCTTGGATCCAATTACTGGGGAAACCGTTAAACAATACGAACCTGAAGTTCTGAATACGGTTTCGATTTCTCCGGAGGTTTTGGACCAAGTCAAACAGGGGATGCGCGCTGTAACGACTGGGGAAGGAACCGCCAACTGGCTTTTCTCGGATGTACCCCAATTCTCCGGCGGAGGAAAGACGGGAACCGCTCAGATCGGGTCAAAAGATACGATTTCGGGAGAAATATTCAACGGGGTCTTTGTGGCCTTTGCTCCCTATGACCATCCCCAGATTGCCTTCGCCGGGGTGGTTGAATTTGGAGGACACGGTGGGGAAACAGCAGGTTTGGTCGCCAAGGCGGCTTTTATGGAATATTTTGATTGGAAGAACACGAATGAAGGCTGAAAAACGAGGAAATTTGTCCTCGTTTTTTTTATTTGGATAAAGGGAATTTGGACAGGCTTGTAGAATTTATAGAAAAGCATTTAGAGAAAACTTATGCCAACCGAAATTATACTTACTGACCGGTAGATTATGACAAGCGATGGGGGATTGTGCAGGTTGACACGGACAGAACATGTGGCACTTAAGGGCACCCGCGATGGATTGGTGTTATACCTTGATCCAGCCGCGGACTTTGGATTGCTGATTAATGAACTCAATAACCTTATGAAGAACTCTGATCAATTTCTCCAGGGAGCAAGCGTCCGATGCTATGCTGGAAAACGAGAATTCACAGAGGAAGAACATGCCGGTTTAGCAACAGCCCTAAACCAACATCGGTTGGAACTTGCGGGATGGTTAAGATCAGAAGAAGTCTACCTTCCAAGTAAGGCAAAGTCTTATGGAACTGAGGAAAAAGACGCGCGCCTCCGGGAGGAGGGAATGCTGGAAGGACACTGTCTCTTCATAGAACGTACACTTCGTTCTGGCAAGAGTGTACAATTTGAAGGGCATGTTGTCGTGCAGGGTGACGTAAACCCGGGTGCAGAAATAATAGCGACCGGTAATATTGTCGTTCTGGGATCCCTTCGAGGGGTTGCCCATGCCGGAGCGACAGGTGACCGGAAGGCCTCAGTGAGCGCCTATCATTTGGCACCTACCCAATTGAGAATCGCGGATTTAGTGACGAGGGCGCCGGATGATGGAACCGATGGACGCGGTCCGGAGATTGCCAGGATTAAAGATGACCAATTGCAGGTAGAAGCGGCCGGTATGAATGGCTGGCGAAGCAAGGCCCGTTAATGAAATAACTCTATATGGAAAGGCAGGTCTAACTATGGGTGAGATAATCGTAGTAACTTCTGGAAAAGGGGGCGTAGGCAAGACGACGACATCGGCTAATATTGGCACAGGCTTAGCAAATAATGGACACAAAGTCGTTCTTGTCGATACAGATATCGGTTTGCGTAACCTTGATGTGGTCTTAGGCTTGGAAAACCGTATCGTTTACGACCTGGTTGATGTAACCAGTGGAAACTGCCGCTTAAAGCAAGCTCTCATTAAAGATAAACGTTTTACAAATCTCTTTTTGCTCCCCGCAGCCCAAACGAAGGATAAAACAGCCGTTAATCCGGAACAGATGAAAGCATTATGCAACGAACTCAAAGCAGAATTTGATTATGCGATCATTGACTGTCCGGCCGGCATCGAACAAGGATTCCGCAATGCGATTGCCGGTGCGGACCGGGCGGTTGTCGTTTGTACCCCCGAAGTGAGCGCCGTTCGTGACGCGGACCGTATTATCGGGTTACTGGAAGCCTCGGAGCTGAGAAATCCAAAACTGATTATTAACCGTCTTCGCCCGGATATGGTGAAACGCGGGGACATGATGGATATCTCAGATATCCTGGATATTTTGGCAATCGAACTGATTGGTGTGGTTCCCGAAGACGAGAGTATCGTGGTTTCTACAAACAAGGGAGAACCCGCAGTGATGGACCAAGGATCAAAGGCGGGAGAGGCTTACCGGCGAATTACAAAACGAATTCAAGGGGAAGACGTCCCCCTGATGAACCTTGAAGTACCTACAGGAATTATGGATAGACTCAAGCGACTCATTGGTATGCGTTGACCGATCGGTACTGAGAGGAGGAATTGTCCTTGTTAGAATTTATTAACCGAATGCTTGGCAGGGAAAGTGCCTCGAGCAAGACGGTGGCAAAAGAACGTCTAAGGCTCGTCTTAGTGCATGACCGCGCCAGCATTTCACCCGCCATGCTCAACCAATTAAGGGAAGACTTAGTCAGAGTGATCTCCAACTACATGGAGATCGATGAAAATGCACTCGAGTGTAATCTCTGCCAGGATGATCGGGAAGTGGCCTTAGTTGCTAACATTCCGGTCGTGAAAATGAAGCGGGATTATGCCGCCAAAGGGTAGTTCGAATAACAAAAAAGATTAAGCCAGGGGGGAAACCTCCCTGGTTTTTTTATGGGCTGTGCGAAACCGTAATTCTTAAAATTCTCTCACGCAGCTCCACACTGACACTTCTTACAGACTCAAATTAAGTGCTCGAACTTCGAACCTTGAGCCGGATGTGTTATAATGATCAGGCGAGTATTCATAAAATAACCTAAGGGGAATTTAACTTGGATAAACGAGCATTAAGGAACCTCGACTTACTATTTATCCTGTTTACCATACTGTTATTAGCGGCCAGCCTTTTGATCCTGAGCACGGCTTCAATTAATGTCATTAAATCCGTTCCTCTGCATTATGTTCGGACTCAAACAATCTGGATCTTGACGGGGACTGTGATTGCAATAACCATAGCAGCCATCGATTATCGAAAATGGCGGCATTTCCGATGGTGGATTTATGGCTTTAATTTGCTCTTACTCCTGATTGTCATCTTTTTTGGAGACACAGCCAAAGGCGCTACCCGCTGGATTTATATAACTGAAAGTATAGGAATCCAGCCCTCCGAGTTTGCCAAGATCTTTATCATTCTTACCCTGGGAGACTTTTTAGCGGAACGAAAAGGAAAACTCAATAATTTCAAGGATTTCATACCGCCCTTTTTGTTTGTCTTGGTGCCTATGCTCCTCATCTTTAAACAACCGGACCTTGGGACAACCTTAGTTTTTGTGGCCATATTTATAGGGATGATGTTCGTTGCGGGAGCAAACCCTTATAAATTCGGGGGCCTGTTATTGGGAGGAGCCGTTATCGTAGGAATCGCACTTTGGCTGCACTTTGCCGATGACTTACCCGGGTGGCTGCAATGGGCTCAAGGACTCCCTCTTCCCTTGCAGGAATATCAGTTAAACCGCCTGATTATCTTCATGGATCCGGCGGCCGATAAGACAGGAGACGGATGGCATATTCTGCAATCTCTTTGGGCGATCGGATCAGGTGGTTTATGGGGAAAAGGCTATCGCATGGGAACACAGGGTCAGCTGAACTTCCTGCCGGAACACCACACTGACTTTGTTTTTTCAGTCGTGGGAGAAGAGTTCGGCTTTATCGGTACTATCACCTTACTTTTTCTCTTCCTGATTTTTCTTTTGCGCGGCATCAGTATCGCTGTGAAAGCGCAGGATTCGTATGGAATGTTGATTGCTGCCGGGATTGTTTCCATGTTCACCTTTCATATTCTTGTCAATGTCGGAATGACCTCCGGGATCATGCCCGTCACAGGAATTCCACTCCCCCTCATTAGTGCCGGGGGCAGTGCCATGTGGGCCAACATGGCCTCGATTGGACTCTTGTTAAGTGTCAATTTAAGGCATCGAAGGATGATGTTCTAGCGTGGTTCGAAGTTGCCCTAAACCAAAATCATATTGACCTCGAAATAGGACTGCTTCGCAGTTCTATTTTTTTTGCTTGCGCGTAGAATAGTTTAACAGGATGTACGAGCTATCATCGTGGTTCGTAGTTCGCAGTTCGTGCCTGAAGCGAACTTCGGGCCTCGAACCTCGAACTTCGCAAAAGGGGTTGAGTGGATGAATCCTTTTGAACGCTGGGATGATTGGGAATGGGAACGGGCAATCCATGAAGTAGGAAAAGAACAGGGGCGGGGCAAATCGAGCCCGCGCGATACCCGGTACGGACGTCACCGGACTCCGGCCAAGAGGGGATGGGAGGATTTCTTTAATCATTGGAATGGCGTACAGAAGCGGACCATTCTAGCCGCGCTGTTATTCCTGATGGTGTTCTTCAGTGCCAATGGTTCGGATCGTGTTTCTTTAGCCGTTCATTCCGTATATCGGGGAGCAATGGATTCCGGAAACTATTACACGGCCCTTAACAATATGGCTAAAGAAGCCTTATCCTTAGGCGGGATTCCTAACGAAAGTGTTCCAGTCGATCTTAAAATGAAAGGAAAATTCTTACCGCCCATTTCCGGGCCGGTTATGGCCGGGTTTGGAGAGGTAGGAAGCGATGATTCAGTCCATCAAGGGCTGGATGTGGGAAGTTCTTTAGGGGTTCCCGTCTTTGCGCCTGCCGGTGGGGTTGTAACCCTGGTCGGGGAAGATCCCCGGTTGGGTAAATTGGTGAAAATCGATTTTGGTGACGGCTGGACCACAGTGCTTGGAAATCTCGGCGAAATTTTGGTGCAAAAAGGTCAGCGGGTTGAGAAAGGACAGACCGTCGGGACCGTCGGACTTTCCGCCCCTCTCAAAAAGCCCTGGCTGCATTTTGAACTAAGAAAAAATGACCAACCCCTCAATCCGATCCCCTATCTTATTCCGCCGGAGGCCAAGAACTGATGATTTTCCATTGTGTGGGTGTCAGACTTCCACATAATTAAGGGTTTGAAAAAGGCGTTATCTTTCTAGGGGGAGTGCAGAAATGGAGCTTTTTAAACTATCCGGGGTGAGCATCCGAATCCATCCCTCATTTCTTGTCGTTTTGCTGCTCTATGGAGTCCTGGGTTTAGCCGCCCAGGCTCTTCTGGTCTTTACCTTGGTACTAGGGCACGAATTAGCGCATCTTTTAGTGGCTAAAGCCTATGGCTTTAAAGTCGAAGGCTTAGAACTGTTTCCCTTTGGAGGAGCTGCTTATTGTGACGGCCTCTTTGAAGGAAGGAAACTTGAGGAGAGCATTATGGCCCTGGCAGGTCCGGCCTTTAACGTTATCTTGCTTTTTATCGCTCAAACTTTGCGCTGGAATGGGTTGTGGGCGGGTGAATTCGCTGACAACTTTGTGCGGTATAACCTTTGGCTGGCAGCCTTTAACTTAATTCCCGTTTTGCCCTTAGATGGCGGGCGGGTCGTGAGGGCTCTTTGCTCGGAAGGGTTTGGATTCGTGCGAACCACCAAGTTTTTAGCCGGGGCCGGCAAATGGCTGGGGGTGATCTTTGCCCTTTATGGCATCGTTTTAGGAGTTAGGGGTAAGTTCTCAGATGGCCCGCTTTTCTTTCTGATTTTAGGGGGATTCTTCTGGTTCGCCGGCACAAAGGAAATATCTGCAGCTCATATCACCTTTCTTCGGCACTTAACTCGTAAGAAAGAGGATCTAATGAAACGAGGATTAATGCGCAGTATTTGGCTGACCGTTCAGAAAAATACTCCCCTCGTGCGAATCGTCGAGGAATTCACCCCGGACCGCTACGCCATGGTCAACCTTGCCAATGACAAAATGGGGATGGAGAAGATTCTTACCGAGACGGATATTGTGGAAGGAATGCTGCGGGAGGGAATCCGCTTCCCGGTCGGCAAACTATAAAGCCCTGCCGTTTAACAAGTTGGGAATTTAAGTTATATGTGATATAATTTATGCTCACAATATAGTTAACAAAGGGAGGCCAACTTGACACCATGAGTAATACTACCGCGGCGGGTATACGCCGGCAGGTCGAACGCTTTTTGCCTAAAGTCTTGAAACCTAGCCGATATATCGGATCAGAATGGAATGTCATAAAAAAAGATTGGGATAAAACCGAAGTGCAGATGGTTTTTGCCTTTCCGGATGTGTACGAAGTGGGAATGTCCCATCTAGGAACCCGTATCCTTTACCACCTGGTCAATTCTTTCCCGGAATTTCTCTGTGAAAGAGTTTTTGCCCCTTGGGTGGATATGGAAAAGGAAATGCGCGCTCGGGAAATCCCCCTCTACGCCCTGGAGTCCTTTAAACCACTCAAAGCCTTTGATGTAGTCGGATTTACTCTTCAGTATGAAATGAGTTTTACCAATATCCTCAACATGCTGGACTTAGCCGGAATCCCCATGCGGACAGAGGAACGCGGACCAGAGGACCCTTGGATTATCGCCGGAGGTCCCTGCGCCTATAACCCTGAACCTCTGGTTGAATTTATTGACTTTTTCCTCATCGGAGAAAGTGAAGAGCAATTGCCGGAAGTGCTTCGCTTAGTGGCGGAGCAGAAGAAAAACCCTGTTTCCCGGCAGGACTTTTTACGGAAAGTCGCCCAGGTCCAAGGGGTTTACGTCCCCGGCTTCTACCAGGTAACCTATAAACCGGACGGCCGAATTGAAAGAATTGAGGCTGAAGCGGGTGTTCCGGCGGTAGTAGAGAAGGCCATCGTTGCAGACTTGGATCAAGCCTTTTACCCCACCCATCCGGTAGTCCCCTACTTAGAGATTGTCCATGACCGAATGATGCTGGAAGTCATGCGGGGCTGCTCGCGGGGTTGCCGTTTCTGCCAAGCGGGTATGATTTACCGGCCGGTTCGAGAACGTTCGCCGGAAACCCTTCTCAAGCAAACGGAGGAATTGGTGCGGTCTACAGGCTACGATCAAATAGCCCTCACCTCCCTGTCCACTGGAGATTACACCTGTATTCAGCCCGTGATTCATAACATCCTGGAAAAGCATAGCACTGAAGGAGTTGGAGTTTCCCTCCCGTCACTGCGAGTCGACTCCTTTGATGTGGATTTAGCCGAGACAGTGCAAAAGGCTCGTAAATCCGGCATAACCTTTGCTCCGGAAGCAGGAACCCAGCGCTTGCGTGACGTTATTAACAAAGGTGTCAATGAAGAAAATCTCTTAAATGCGGCAGAAGCAGCCTTCAAAAAGGGATGGTCGACCATTAAGCTCTACTTTATGGTTGGCTTGCCGACGGAGACTCAGGAAGACATCGATGGAATTGTTGATTTAGCCAAGAAAGTTGCTAATCTGGGAACCAAGCTGGGACGCCGAAATATCACAGTGACGATCTCGACCAGTGTTTTTGTTCCGAAAAGCCATACCCCCTTTCAATGGGAACCTCAGGAAGCAGGCTCTTCCGTGGAACTAAAGCAAAAATACTTGAGAGAGAAATTGAGAGATCGACGCTTAAAATATAACTATCACGATGTTACCACAAGTTATCTGGAAGCCGTCTTTGCCAAAGGGGACCGCAGGCTGGCCCCACTCCTGGAATGGGCGGTCAAACGCGGATGTCGTTTTGATGGATGGTCTGAGCAATTCCAATACGATGTGTGGATGGAAGGTTTCAAAGAACTGGGAATCGACCCTCGTTTTTACGCTAACCGAGCCATGGATTATGATGACATCTTACCTTGGGAGCATATAGGAAGCGGTGTGTCGAAACGGTTTTTAGTCGAAGAACACCATCGGGCGCTGCAGGAAGCAAAGACCATCGACTGTCGATATGAGGATTGTACCGGGTGCGGAGTTTGCCCGGGCAGAGGGGTTCAGATTGAGTTGAAAGGGTGAGTGCCATGCGGCTGAGAATCGCCTATACAAAAATTGAAGATGCCAGGTATATCGCACACCTTGACCTGACAAGGGTGTTTGAACGTGCGATCCGACGGGCTGGAATCCATATGAGTTATTCAGAAGGGTTTAACCCCCGTCCCAAAATTTCCTTCGGCTTTGCCCTAGCGGTCGGAACGGAAGGAGAACGGGAATACGTAGACGTCGATCTCCAACAAGAGATGGATCTGGGAGAAGTTCTGGCGCGGGTTCAGGAACAATTGCCTCCAGGAATCCGGCTCTTGCAAGGGCGTGCCTTGGATCAAGGCGCTAAATCTTTAATGGCAGTCCTCAATGCCGCCAGTTATCGGATACGCGTGCCCATGGCTTTGCCCATTCAAGCAGAACGGCTGCAGGAAGCAGTGAAGGCCTGGCTGGGCCGGGAACATGTCACCTATTCCCGCTATTCCAAAAAAGGGCCGACAGATAAGGATATCCGCCCGTGGATCAAGCAGTTGGAAGCTAAAATCCAAGGGGATGAGGTTATTTTCGAACTGGAAGTTGAAATGGGGAATTCCGGAAGCGTCCGGCCGGAGGAAGTCCTGGCCAGTCTCAGAGAACTTGAAAATTTGCCCATTGAGTTAGATGAGCTGCAGGTTATTCGGACGGGGGTTCATGTGAGCTATGAGGGCGGGAAGAAGTCGCCGCTTGGGGAGCTGTGAGGTGATTCGATTGAAAAATGAACGGGTGCGTAAAGAAATCGTTTTTCAAACCCAACCCCAAGGCCAAGGCCCCCAATCCGGATCCCAAACTATACGGGCGGCTGTCTTTGAGCATGGCGAACTTATGGAAGTGTTCGAGGAAGAGGGCGGGTCGTCCCATATGGTGGGGAATATTTATCGGGGACGGGTAGAGAATATCCTTCCCGGCATGCAGGCTGCTTTTGTGGATGTTGGTTTAGATAAGAACGCCTTTCTGTATGTGGGAGATGCTGTTCCGTCCCGCTTTGAAGAAGATGAAAAGGTTTCTCCAAGTGTTCACGAGCGGATCGAGAATGTCCTTAAGCCCCGCCAGGAGCTTTTAGTTCAAATTACGAAAGAACCCGTGGGGACAAAAGGGGCCCGGATTAGTGTTAATCTTACCCTTCCCGGGCGGTATGTTGTTTTGTTGCCCCAGGTGAGTTATATTGCGGTATCTCGTAAGCTTGTCGATAATACTGAACGGACGCGTCTGAGGGATCTGGCGGCTGCCTCCAAGCCTGAGGGGATGGGGGTCATCGTCCGAACTCTGGCTGAAGGGATTGATGGGGAGGAGATAGCGGAGGATATTGCCCGACTCGTGGCTTTCTGGCAAGCCTTACAACCAAAAATCCCCCATGTTTCCGTACCCGGTCTTGTACATAAAGATGTCGATCTTATTAGTCGTTTGATCCGTGACTGGGTTGATCATGATGTGGAAAAGATCACTGTCGACAACACTGAAGTCGCTAAAACACTGCGTAAAGCTTTGGCAGAAATTGAACATCCGGCCGCCAGGCAGATCTATGTTATCACCGGAGAGGATCTGTTTGCCAAGTATGGTGTTGATGATGAAATCCGTAAAACCTTACGGAGTAAGGTCTGGCTAAAAAGCGGAGGTTATCTGGTAATCCAACAGACGGAAGCCTTGATCGTCATCGATGTGAATACCGGAAAATATGTAGGGCAGCGTTCTTTAGAGGAAACTGTCGTCCATACGAACCTTGAAGCCGCCCATGAGATTGCCCGCCAATTACGGCTGAGAAATCTAGGTGGAATCATCATTATTGATTTTATTGATATGGCGACGGAAGAAGCACAGAAACAGGTCATTGAGGCGCTGGAGACTGCCTGTGCCCGGGATAAGACAAAGTCCCAGGTGTTGGGGCTGACTCAGCTCGGACTCGTAGAAATGACCCGGAAGAAAGTGGGTCAGACCTTGGCGGTTCGATATACCTCGCCTTGTCCGAACTGTGATGGAAGCGGAAGAGTATAAATACAATCCAACAGAAGCTGAAAAATCCTTCAAATCTTACTAAGATTTTGGAGGGTTTTTTTGTACTATCGGTTACCAAAGGCTAGGGCTTAATGGTAAATTTAAGCATTTGAGAGAAAAAATATAATAATTAAAAGGAACTATTGCAGGAATCTCAATTGCAATGGCGAATTAGAATACCCATGTTATCCATATCTGAACTTGAAGGTCATAATATTTACATATTCCCTAAGTTTAAGGGTAAAAGTTGAAGAGGAGGCCAAATCATGAAAAAGAAAAAGCAAAAACTGCTAAACAGTTGTTTGGCAGTGGCTGTCGCTTTGTCGGCAACCCTAGCTCCCGGTGTTGCAAACGCAGCGACGCCGGACGCAGTGACCAGGATTGGCGGGTATGACCAGTACGCCACAGCTGCCTTAATGGCACAAAAAGGTTGGACGGGAACCAGCGATAGTGTCGTTCTTTCAGCAGGAATGACCTACTCCCTTGTGGATGCTCTCGCAGCAGGACCGTTAGCCGCTAAATTAAAAGCGCCGATCCTTTTGACTGATAACGGGACAACCTTAAATGCATCGGCTAAAGCACAATTGCTTCGTCTTAAGCCCACTAAGGTTTATATCACAAGCGGTACAGCAGTCATTAGGCAATCCGTTCTTGATGAAATCCGCGCCATGGGCATCACTCCGGTTGAGCTCGGCGGGTATGATCAATATGAAACATCCGTCAACATTGCCAAGGAAATGGCAAATCAGGGGGTCAACATCTCTAAGGTAGTCGTTGCGGCCGGCTGGTTAAGTCCGGCAGATGCCCTTTCTATTGCCCCTATTGCTGCAGCCCAGGGAATGCCGATCTTAACCACGACCCAGGGACAACTTCCTGCTTCTGTGAAAACTTATCTTGACGGCATTGATGATAACGTCAAAAACTCCTATGTCGTTGGTGGAGCAGCAGTCGTTTCCGATGCGGTCAAGGGAGCATTGCCGGGTAAGGTCAGCCGGCATGCAGGCCAAACCAAGTATGACACGAACGTCGAAATTCTAAAGAGCTTTGCTAAACATTATAAAAATGACAAAGTATATGTCGCTAATGGGGAAACCTTAGTTGATGCCTTATCTGTTGTACCACTGGCTGCGGCAAGTGGATCCCCTGTTGTATTGGTCAATCAAGAATTGGGTAATGCGACCAGGGACTTTGTCAAGTTGAACATGTCAACTGACGATATGGTCGCAGTGGGCGGAGAGGTGGTTGTTCCTTCAGCAGGAATGAGCGCCTTGACCTCAGCTGTTGCCTATTCAATAGATAGCGAAACAGTCGGATCAACGGACAAGACCACTCCAATGGTACTTACGGATAATGTTCAGCTTACAGGAGACAACATAACACTGCAAAATGCTCAGGCCAATTACAGCGTTTATGTTAAGGGAGATAATATTACCCTGAATAACCTAACAGTCAAAGGGACTGTCTTTGTAGATCCCGGCGAGACAGGATCCGCCACCTTAGACGGTGTAACTGCTGCCAATATTGTGGTCCTCTCGGGTGCATCTGACAGTATCCACATCAAAAATACAACCGCAGGCGTCCTTACGGTTGACAGCAGCAGCAATGTTCGTGTTGAAGCAACAGGAACCACCTCAATCGGTGACACCGTGGTTCGAACCTTTGCAATTATCGACGCCAACGGCGGCTCTATGGGGACAGTGACTATTACAAGTACACCAGGACAGGATCCCGTGGTCGAGTTAAGAGGGACCTTTACTGAGCCGGTCGTGGTTGAAGGTCAGGTTTCTTTGCAAGCTGCGGCAGGCGCTGTTGTACCATCCGTTATTATTAAAACAGAGAATGCTGATCAAAAAGTAACCTTATCCGGAAGCTTTAAAGCGGTGGAAGTCCAATCTCAAGGGAAACTGGCTTTAGCAGACAATACTGTTGTTGAAACTATGAAAACCACTGCCAAAGTTGATATTACGATTCCGAGCGGTTCCAGTATCGGCAGCCTGGACTCGGGTTCCACAGGTACACTTGTTAGCGGCGGCGGAAAAGTTAACGGAAAGAATACAAGTTCAACCCCTAGTGCTCCTCCATCGACAGGAACTGGCGGCAGCAGTGGCGGCGGTAGTGGCGGTGGTAATAGTGGCGGCGGAGATACTCCAGCTGCAAAAGCTAAAGTGACTTCCCTCACAGGCGCTACCATCAGTGGAACTCAGATTTCAATTTCTCCTAGCGCTGACGTATTTAAACAACCAAACATAAAGGTTGATCAAAATGCTACTATGAAACTGAGTGTAGTAAGGTCTGGGTCGGAATATAATTTAGGTTCTTGGGCTTTAACTAATTCTTCTTCTGGTAATGACATTTTTTCAGTGAGTAATGCCAGTAACTTAAATGTCCTATCAACCCTAACTATTCTTAGGGATACTGGAATCCAAAGCTCGGAGATTTTCGATGCTATAGACTTTCATGCAGTATTGACAGCGGCGCAAGGGATGACTGAGGCTAATAAGAATAAAGTATACGATAGCATTGCCGCTATATTTAGCCAAGCAAGTGGTACTTCTTCAAGCACTGCATTTTACCAAGCTCTCAATCTACCGGGTATTTACGCTGCTGCCGATACATCTACAAAAAACGCCATTGAGGATATCGTTGATGCAGCCATACCCGCTGGGGTAACTGTATCTGCTAGTCATTTGTTAGGAAGTTCATCAGCGCAAGCAGTTGCGAATATAACTCAGGCTGGTAAGATGAATTTATTCGTTAGCGGTATTGACTTCCAAGAGCTATTTGATGAGTTATCCACTTCACCTCAAAAAGAGGCTATTTTCACTGCGATCAACTTCACTGCAATGTACAATGCGATTGAAGCATTACCATCCGGGAATAAACTTCAAGTGTATATTAACATGGCCAATATTTATCAAGCTGCTTTAACGGTCGATACAACCGATGGTATCAATTTTGGTGCCTTAATCCAGTTAATGATCACAGATCAAAATGTTGTCAAATTGACCTTGACTAACTCAAATGGAACCACGACTTATACAGTCGTTAAAGGTTCGTAATAACAACTAAGGGCGATTTTCATCGTTTCGGAACATGTTTAAGATCCTGTGTATTTTGAAAAGATGCATAGGGTCTTATGTTTTGAGGAATCACCCCTAATATGTCGAAATATTATCAGGTGCTTAAAACATTAGTTGGCGGTTAATTAAACATGTTTCAAAAGTAAGGATATTAAGTAAAACTTATGCAGAATTGGAGAGGAACTATGAGCAAAAACATAAAGCAAAAGCTATTTCAAGGCTGTCTCGCAGCCCTTGTGGCATTATCCACAACCCTAATCCCTATCGTCGCGAGCGCAGACACTACCACTGCCCCAAATACTTATACGAGGATCGGTGGTGCGGACCAGTATGCCACAGCTGCTCTGATGGCTCAAAAAGGTTGGCCTGAGACAGCAGATAATGTCGTACTCTCAGCCGGGATGAACTATGCCTTAGTGGATGCCTTGGCAGCGGGTCCGTTAGCTGCTAAACTCCAGGCTCCTATTCTCCTAACCGATGGTGGGGATAGCTTAAACTCCTTCGCTAAAGCGGAGCTGCAGCGCCTGAAACCCCAAAAGGTCTACATAACAAGTGGTACTGCCGTTATTAAGCCCCCGGTTATCAATGAACTCATCGCAATGAACATAACCCCGGTTCCGCTCGGTGGGTATGATCAATATGAAACTTCTGTTAATATTGCTAAAGAGCTAGCCGCTCAGGGAGCAGATATTTCCAGAGTCATCCTCGCGGCTGGCTGGTTAAGTCCGGCCGATGCCCTCTCGGTTGCTCCCATCGCCGCGGCCCAGGAAATGCCGATTTTGACCACGACTCAGGGTCAGCTCCCTGCTTCGGTGAAAACCTATCTGGAGAGTATCAAGGCCCAGGTCAGAGATTCCTATGTAGTCGGCGGCTCAGCTGTGGTGTCAGATACCGTCATGGGGCAATTGCCAGGTAAGGTCAGCCGCTGCTCAGGTCTTAACAAATATGATACAAACGTCCAGATACTAAAGAATTTTGCGCAAGACTATAGGAATGATCAGGTGTATGTAGCCAACGGAGAGACCTTGGTCGACGCCTTAGCAGGAGTACCTCTTGCTGCAGCCTCCGGAGCGCCCTTCGTACTCGTCAATCAACAGTTGGAAAATGCCACAAAGAACTTCGTGAAGTTGTCTTTATCGACGGCTAAAATGGTTGCCCTAGGCGGGGAGGCTGTTGTTCCTTCCGCCGGGATAAATACCTTGGCTTCTAATGTCTCATATTCCATGGATAACGCCAAAGTAGGCTCACCGGACGCAGCTAAGCCGCTTAAAATAATGAATACCGTGCAAATATCTGGTGATAACATTATCCTGGAAAACGCAGACCTGGAATACAGTGTTTATGTCAAAGGAAATAACGTCACGCTCAGTAATCTGAATGCCTTGGGAACCGTGTTTGTGGATCCCGGCGACAATGGATCGGCAACCTTAAACGGTGTAACCGCTGCCAAGATAGTGATTCTCTCTGGGGCAAAAGACAGTATCCACCTAAATAATACAATCGCAGATATTCTCACCATAGACAGTGGCAGCGAAGTACGGGTAGAGTCCACAGGGACGACATCCATTGGCAGCACAGTAGCACGTTCGTTCTCTATCATTGACGTAATAGGTGGCTCCGTGGGTGAAGTAACCATCTTGAGCGCGCCCGGCCGGAGCCCGATTGTCGAGCTGAGAGGGACCTTTACTCAGCCGGTTGTGCTAAACAACCATGCCCAAGTTCATTTAAGTGCATCGGCAGTAATCACAGATCTGATTGCCAATGGTAAAGCGTCTCTGACTGTCGATCTGGGAGCAAAAGTAACCAATTTTGATAATCAAGGAAATACTGTGGTGATTACCGGAAGCGGAAAAGAAGCAATTCCAGCCGGCAGCACTTCAGGTGGGTCGACCCAGACTCCGCCCGTTCAGTCGCCTACAACCCCGACTACTCCTACAACTCCTTCAGTACCGACTTCCGTAACCCTTAGCAAACTTCGAGTGATCACGGACCCCGCTAATTCCTTGGGGACGTTTAAAAATGGTGCAAAAATTGACATGTCTGGACTCCAGGATTCGGTTAATGTTCTTGGGTTTGCCATGACGGTAGATCAGGATTGCACTCTGCAATTTAAAGTGCTGAATGATACCCAGAATATCTCATTAAGGGCTGACCGGGAGAAAGTTGTAACCATAGGAGATTTAGTCATTGGGGCAGAAATCCCAGAAGGAATAAATATGGGGAATCTAAGATCAATCTACTCAACCAAAAAAGTGCAAGGGAAGCTGATCATCGATGGAAAGACCGTTGGAAATCTAACGGTTACCTTGGAGCTTTAACTAACTTCTCCTCAAATTCCTTTAACACCGCCTCAGCAAAAACCTCATATCCCTTATCGCTGGGATTCACACCATCGGCCAATAACCCGTTCAGTGGAGTGGGGTCGCTAATAAAGGCGGACCACTCGTCAATCACAGGAAGTTGGTGCTTTTGGCCTAAACCGAGAATGATCTGGCGATAAGGGAATGACTTATTATTCCGGTCAATGCTTTTGACGGGAGGCTCGGCTATTAAAAAGAGGTCGCCTTGAGGGCTTTGAGCTTTAAGGTCTATGATTAATTGTTCATACTTCTCTTGGAAATCATGAGTAGTATGAATCGTCCAATCGTTTCGGCCTAAGCAAAGGATTATAAGATCAGTGTTTGGTGCCACTTCCGGAACGTAGGTTAAAACATCCTGGATCGTGGCTTCTGGAGTAGTCTTAAATTGCCACTGGAGATTACCAGGGTACTTATCCTCTAATTTCTTGGAGATCAAAGCATGCCAGCTCAATTCATTCGCGTTGGAAGCCACTTGGCCTCCTGCCACTGCATCCCCGAAGACCAGAGCCTTGACAGTTGTCGGCTCAATTAGTTTAGCTAGTCCTTGCTGAGTAATGGTGTTTTGCGCCACAATAAGGGGATCTGGCGCTGCTGCTTCTGCGTCAGATACTATAGAATCTGTTGTACTGTCCATGCTTACCGTGTTTGGCGGCGAGGGCTGTTTTAAGGAATAAGAGGGAGTTTCTCCTCGATTAAAGACCCAAAATATGCCTATAACCAGAAGTGCTAAGCTAAAAGCAGCTAAAATGATGTATAATTCAAGTTTGGTTATTTTCATCATCCACTAGTTCCTCCCCAATATGTACTGGTGATTATTCCGCAGATAAACAAGATTCGACATTCGACCAGGCATTATCCTCCCTTTACAATAAAAATTATTAAATTTTTCTAACTCAAGGGATATTTCCCAAAAAAGTAAACTGATAAATCATTATTTAGCAAAGTATGAAGGAAATATGAAAACCATCGCGAATATTACAATGTCTAACGAGTTTTACCGACACTGGTTTGTAGGTACTCATGTTTGGAGGTACTCATGGAAGAAGAAATCGATTTACGACAGTATTGGGAAATGCTCCGAAAACGATGGATTATTGTGATAGTGCTGCCGCTCATCGCAGCTCTGACCAGCGGAGTTGTAAGTTTTTTTATCTTAAAACCGGTTTATCAAGCTTCGACGACCTTGATCGTAGGAAAAAAAGCGACAGAATCGGGACAGGCGGCAATGCAGATGCTGGACAACAGCGTGCTCCTGGCCAACCAGCAGCTGGCCAAAACCTATGCGGCCATTGCTCAAAGCCGTACCGTGGAACAGAATGTGATCAACAACTTGGACTTGCCTTTAACTGTCGCCGAGTTTGACAAGATGATTACCATTAATCCGGTGAAAACAACGGAAATCCTGGAAATTCAAGTTCTGAATAAAGACCCGGAATTGGCAGCCGACATTGCCAACTCCATGGCCAATGAATTCTCTAAAGCCGTGATCGAGATCAAAAAAGTTGATAGTGTCAGCATCGTGGATACGGCGGTGATTCCGGACCAGCCGGTGAAGCCGAATAAGAAGTTGAATGTCCTGATCGCTTTTGTCGTCGGTCTAATGGCCGCGATGGGTTTGGTCTTCCTCATCGAATTCATGGATAATACGGTGAAGACCTCAGAAGATGTGGAGAATATCTTAGGGATTCCGGTACTTGGGGTTATCCCTAATTATGAAATCGGAAAACAAGGGTAAGAGGGTGTGAAGCTAATTTGTCGCATTCATTAATTACGCATGAACAAACAAAATCCCCTATTTCGGAAGCTTACCGGACATTGCGTACCAATGTTCAGTTTACGAGTGTGGATTCTAAAACGAAAAAGATTATGATCACCAGTTCGGGACCCAGAGAAGGAAAATCCACCACTGCGGCTAATTTAGCCGTGAGTATTGCCCAGTCCGGTAAGTCGGTCTTACTCATCGATGCAGATATGCGCAACCCAACTCAGCATAAACTTTTTGGACTGAGTAATATGGAAGGTTTATCCGTTTCTCTGGTTCAGGATCAAGGCAGCCATGCCTTTATCAAGGAAACGGAAGTTCCGGGTGTCAGTGTTCTGCCCGGCGGACCTATTCCCCCAAACCCTGCGGAGCTGGTAGGGTCGAAACGGATGAAGCATTTGATTGAAGAGCTCAGTGGGCAGTTTGATGTAGTGATCATCGATACTCCACCGATCATTGCCGTGACAGATGCCGCCATCATTGCCCAGAAAGTGGATGGCGTTATCTTAGTGTTGGCCTCGGGAGAGGTCAACAAAGATTTTGCTCTGCGCGCTAAAGATCAGCTGGACAAAGTGGGTGCTAAGATTCTGGGGGCTGTTCTCAATAAAGCAGATATTAAAACCAGCGAATATTATTATTACTACTACTATCACGGTTCTGATGATCCCGGGAAGAAACGCAAAAGCCGCGGGAATCCCTAAAAGTAAAAGCAGTCTCTATCCGATTTTCGGGAGAACTGCTTTTTTGTTTTCACTTCTAAATATTAGAATTCAATCTGTAAGTTTTCCTCCGGGATAAATATTTTGTATAATTTAATAGAGTCTTCATGATTTTAGAACAAGTCTTAAGTGCTGCTACTTTGATTTTGAAATGATTACCAACTAAAGCCTATAATAATACTATGATCTTACTGAAAACTTGTATATAAAATTATGAAGGAAATATGAAGATAATTGACGAATGTATCATATAATTCATAATATTTGAGTTGTAGGAGCGTTTAAATGATAGATATACATAGTCACATTCTTCCTGACCTGGATGATGGATCCAAAAATATAGAAGACACGCTGGAAATTATAGGTCAGTTGAGAGGTGCCGGGTTTAAAACTCTGATCGCCACCCCTCATGTCCTGGAAGGCAGGGAGTACTTAAGTCCGGAGGAGATCCTGGCTGCTGTCGATCAAGTCCGGAAGCGTGTAACCGAAGCAAGTATCCCCATAGAGATTTTGCCAGGAGCCGAGAACTATATCTTTCCAGATATGGGCAAATGGGCGGGAGGGGGAAAACTGCTGACGTTAGGAAATACCGGCAAGTATCTCCTCTTAGAATTACCTATGCTCGAGATTCCCCAGTATACAGAGAAAGTCTTTTTTGATCTCCAGGTTGAGGGTCTGATTCCGGTTCTAGCTCATCCGGAACGGAACAAGGGCCTGATAGATCAGCCGGAGCTTCTGTTAGAGTGGGCTAAAAAGGGGATTTTCTTTCAGTTGAATCTGAGAAGCCTTAGGGGGCGGTATGGTCCTCAAGCTCAGGAACTGGCCGAAATCATGCTGAGTGGGAATTTAGTTCACTTTATAGGTTCGGATGCCCACCGACCTTCGCAAAAGGAATCTGTTTATCTGGAAACTCTGAAAAACCTCAAAGAGGTCGCAGGGGAGGAGAAGTTTCAAGAAGTGACTCTGAAAAATCCTCAAGCTATTTTGATAGGGGAAGAATTAGTGGCTGAAAAAGAATATACTCTTCATCGGAGAGTAAGGAATAAGAGAAAAAATGGGCTTCTAGGATTTTTACGAAGATAAATGCCTGAAGAAAAATGTCGGTTTTACCCAAAACATAGAGAAGATTTAAATAAATAGAGCAATAATGTAAAAATTCTTTGTGTTGTTGTATGGAGGACATTACTATTTTATGACGAATTCTATTAAGTGTGTTTGTCTCAGGACAAAAGTCCTGTTAACAAATTGGATAGGGATAAGAGGATTGTTAATGAATGTAATGTTAATGTGAAGCAATCATGGGTTTCTTCTTCACTTTTGATGGATGAATTTATGTTTAATCAACTGTCAGGAAGAGAAAAGATATTCACTTTAGGAGTTGTTCAAAATGAAAGGAATTATTCTAGCTGGGGGTTCAGGAACAAGATTATATCCGTTGACAACAGTTATAAGCAAACAGCTATTGCCAATCTATGACAAACCGATGATCTTTTACCCACTGTCAACGCTGATGCTTGCAGGAATTAAAGATATTCTTCTGATTTCAACAAAGGAAGATATACCCAATTTCAAGAAATTGCTGAGCGATGGTCATCAGTATGGAATACATATATCGTACAAAGAGCAACCCTCTCCGGACGGGATTACCCAAGCATTTATATTGGGGGAGGACTTTCTAGAGGGTGACTGCTGCTCTCTTATTCTAGGCGATAACATTTTTTATGGTACCCGGTTCAGCGACCTTTTGGGGAAAGCCGTCAGGGATGCGGAAAATGGAGTCGCCTCAATTTTCGGATATTATGTAAATGATCCGGAAAGATTTGGTGTTGTGGAATTTGACGAGAATCATAAAGTGATTTCTATTGAGGAAAAGCCAAAGAAACCGAAAAGCAATTACTGCGTTACGGGATTATATTTTTATGATAACCAGGTAGTGGAGTTTGCCAAACAGGTAAAACCTTCAGAAAGAGGGGAGGTTGAAATCACTGATTTGAACAATCTCTATCTGAAAGCGAATGCTTTGAATGTTCACCTACTGGGCAGAGGGTTTTCATGGATTGATATGGGAACGATGGACAGTCTTATAGAAGCATCGTCTTTTGTGCATATGATGCAGAAACGACAGAATGTGGAGATTTCGGCACCTGAGGAGATAGCATACCGGATGGGCTGGATTGATAGAAAGCAATTACTCCAATTGGCTGCACGTTTTGGAAAATCTTCTTACGGCCAGTATCTGAGCTCTATAGCAATGGGAGAGAGAGCATAGTGGACGTAAATAATGGACAGACGATTATTGTTACAGGCGGGGCAGGGTTTATCGGAAGTAATTTTATTAATCTGCAACTTGCTGAGTATCCGAATGACCGGATCATTTGTATGGATAAGCTGACCTATGCGGGAAATTTATCAACTTTGGAAGAAGCAATGAAAAGTCCTAATATTCACTTTGTGAAAGTAGATATTGCTGACAGAGATGCGGTTTATAGAGTATTTGAGGAAGAAAAACCGGACATCGTGGTTAACTTTGCGGCAGAAAGCCATGTGGATCGCAGTATTGAAGATCCGGAGGTTTTCCTACGGACAAATGTAATAGGCACAGGGGTGCTGTTGGATGCCTGTCGTAAATATGGTATTAGACGGTATCACCAGATTTCTACGGATGAAGTCTATGGAGATTTGCCGTTAGACCGGCCGGATTTGCTTTTCACAGAAGAGACGCCTTTGCATACATCTAGTCCTTATTCAGCTTCTAAAGCCTCGGCTGACTTACTAGTGCAGGCCTACCACAGAACATATGGGTTGCCGGTGAGCATTTCCCGATGTAGTAACAACTACGGACCGAACCATTTCCCAGAAAAGCTTATCCCGTTAACGATTATTCGGGCTTTGGCGGACCAACCCATTCCGGTCTACGGGAACGGGGTTAATGTACGAGATTGGATTTATGTGGAAGATCACTGCCGGGCAATCGATCTCGTGATGCGCAAGGGGCGCAAAGGGGAAGTCTACAATATTGGGGGGCATAACGAGTGCAGCAATCTTGAGGTTGTCAAAACCATTCTGCATGAGCTGGGGAAGCCGGAAAGTTTGATTATTTATGTAGAAGACCGGCCGGGTCATGATATGCGCTATGCCATCAATCCCTCAAAAATCTATGACGAACTGGGCTGGCTGCCGGAAACGAAGTTCGAGGACGGCATCCGGCGGACAATCAGCTGGTACCTGGAACATCGGAAGTGGTGGGAGGATATCCTGTCCGGTGACTACAGGAATTATTTTGAACAGTTGTATGAAAGCCGACTGAAGAAATACTGAGTGAGGCAGAAATTATGGGAAAACTGATCGTGATGGAGGGATTGGACGGAAGCGGGAAAGGGACACAGAGCAAATTACTGGCGCAGTTTCTAAAAATAATTGTCCAGTTTGTTGTTGACAATCCACTAAAGGAGAAATAGAAATGTATGAAGTTGAGAAAACAGAAATACCTGGGGTTTTGATTTTAGCGCCAAAGGTCTTTGAAGATCAGCGAGGTTTTTTTTATGAAGCCTACAGTGAGAAGGCTTTACATGAAGTAGGGATAGAATTCATAGCAAAACAGGAAAACCACATCAGGAATGAGTATGTAGGGGTGATCCGCGGTCTACATTTTCAAAATGCGCCATATGCACAGGCTAAAATTGTTCGCTGTACGAAAGGTCACGTGGCTGATGTAGCTGTGGATCTTCGGAAAGATTCCCCTACATACCTTAAATGGGTTATGGTGGAGCTTTCCGCACGAAACCGAAAGCAACTATATATACCCAAGGGATTTGCGCATGGTGTAATTTCACGTGAGCCATACAGTGAAATACAGTATTACGTTGATGAGACATATTGCCCGAGAGCTGATCGGACGGTTAGGTTTGATGACCCGTTGATAGGTGTCAAGTGGGACATTGAAACGCCTATATTGTCCGCTAAAGATCAGAGCGCACCTTTATATAAGGAAAGCGACTGTAATTTTTAATTACAAAAGGGTGAAAAATCATGAATGCACATAGAATTAATGTTACAAAATCATCCATGCCCGAGTTTGAGGAGTACATTCAGGCGTTGAAGCCTGTTTGGGATAGCAGATGGTTGTCTAACCGCGGGGCTGCATCAGTTGAGCTTGAAAATAAACTTAAGGAATATTTAGGGACGGAGCATCTTTATCTGTTTGCAAATGGTCATGTTGCACTTGAAGTTGCACTTAATGCACTATATCTCGAGGGCGAAGTCATTACGACTCCGTATACACATTGTTCTACTACTCACGCTATTGTTCGTAACGGATTGACACCAGTTTTCGTGGATGTGGAAGAGTATACCTACACAATTAATCCAGAACTGATTGAGCAGGCTATCACTGAAAAGACGGTTGCCATCGTGGCAACTCATGTTTATGGATTCGTATGCGATGTAGAGAAAATTGAAAGAATTGCAAGAAAACATAATATTAAGGTTATCTATGATGCTGCACATGCCTTTGGTGTTACTTATAAAGGTGTTGGGATTGCTAACTTTGGCGATGCAGCAATGTTCAGTACACATGCAACAAAGGCATTCCACACAATTGAGGGTGGAATTGTTGCTTACAAAGATTCAGTTTTATTTAAGGCAATGAGCTACTTGGTCAACTTTGGATTTACTAGTCATGAGGATATTGATTACATCGGCACGAATGCCAGGATGAACGAATTTGAGGCAGTGATGGGCATTTGCAACTTGCGACACTTCGATGAGGAAACTGCAAAACGCAAAGCCGCTGGTGATAGGTATATGGAACGACTGGATGGGGTTAAGGGCATTAAATTGATTAAGCCTGATGCAAATCTCAAGTGGAATTATGCATATTTTCCCGTCGTCTTCGATGGCTATAAAGAGACAAGAGATGAAATCAAAGCGAAATTGGAAGCGGACAATATTTTTGCGAGAAAATACTTTTACCCCATTGTTAATAAAGCCGCCTGCTATGCAGATACATATGGTGATGCTAATGTACTTGTAGCATCACATGCGGCGGAATGTGTACTGACACTTCCGATGTATGCGGATTTGGCTGTGGAAGACGTGGATAGAATCTGCGATATTATTTTACGGTGAAAAGGACTGTTGTAGATAATACAATTTTTCATTACATAATGCACTGATGATATTAGTTATCAAGGAGTTCATTGAAAATAAGTAACCTTATTGGGTCGGTGGTGAGAACTTTCCGTCAGGCGTTAATGTTACCTTGTGGGGTTTGATGAATTGCCACAGAGATGGAAAAATTAACCCCCTGTTTCAGTTGAGAAAAACTATTCGCTGGAATTATGCCGTTTGTACAACATGACAAATTCACTTTGTAGAATGGTTGATAAGCTATGCATTAATAGTAACTCATTGAATGTGGAACAGGTGGTGGATAAGAATGACCATCATCTCATTTAGGTTGGACAGAGAAATGGCGGTCACGATTCTGGATCTTGTCGGATATATATTTCAATTTTTATTTTAACATGAAAGGAAATAAGAGATGAAAAAAGTTCTAATGCTAGGCGGATCAAGATATGTAATTCCAGTTATTAAAGCTGCCCATGAATTGGGTTACTATGTCATAACGTGTGACTATCTGCCGGACAATATTGGACATCAGTATGCGGACGAATATCATTATGTCAGCATTATTGATAAAGAAGCTGTACTAGAATTGGCAAGAAATTTGCGAGTTAATGGCGTAATGTCTTTTGCCACCGACCCCGGTGTGGTTGTCGCTGCGTATGTTGCAGAACAGTTAGGATTACCGACAAGTCCATATAACTCAGTTTCCATCTTGCAGGATAAGTTCCTGTTTCGTTCTTTTTTACGAGACAATGGTTTTAACGTTCCCTTTTTTAAGGAGTATACAGATGTAGATGAGGCGTGTGTAGATAGTGAACTTTTTACCGGGCCAGTCATTGTCAAACCTGTTGATTCTGCAGGGAGTAAAGGAGTTACAAAGGTGGAGGATCGTGTAGATTTAAGAGAGAGTATTATGAATGCATTGAAATATTCGCATTCAGGTAGATTTATCATTGAGCAATTCATTAAACAGAGCGGCTATTCATCTGATTCCGATTGCTTTTCTGTTGAGGGAGAACTCGTATTTACTTCTTTTAATAGCCAGCGATTTGATGCAGATGCCAGCAATCCATATACCCCTGCTGCATATAGCTGGCCGTCATCAATGCCGATGGAGCATCAGGGAGAATTAACCTGTGAATTACAAAGGCTTACTAAATTGTTAAATATGGGTACAACCATCTATAACATAGAAACTAGAGTTGGTGAAGATGGTAAAGTATACATCATGGAAGTGTCACCTAGGGGTGGTGGCAATAGACTGGCAGAGATGATAAGGTTTTCTACAGGTATTGATTTGATAAAAAATGCGGTTAGAGCTGCTGTTGGTGAGCCTATCTCTGGCATAGCTCCAGCTGTATATAAAGGTTGTTGTGCTGAGTACATCTTACATAGTAATAAGGAGGGTGTTTTTGAAATAGTTGAGATTGAACCGGAATTTCGTAAGAAATTTGTAGTAGAATGTGATGTCTGGGTCAAAAAAGGTGAGAAGGTTAAGGCGTTCACTGGGGCAAACGAAACTATAGGTACCCTTGTTTTGAAGTTTGACACACAGGAACAAACAGAAGAGATGCTAAGCAATCCTGATAGCTGGTTAAAGGTCATTGTGCATTAAAATGGATGGAAATAGAGTAAATATGATGAAATATACAATCCAAAAGGACATGGCCCTATGACTCTATAAGTTCCGATAAAACCTCAGGTACTGTTAGATAAAACAGCATCGATCAGGAGTAATTACTATTAATCATTCATCAGAGAAGTTACTAAAAGTATAATATGAGAAGGAGTATGTGGTGCTAAGAATTTGCGCCACACAAAATAAGGTATGAAAAGTAATAGATTTTCTGGTAAGAAGTTGTTGATTTTAGGTTCTAACGTAGGTGCTACAGACATAGTAACATATGCCCGTGCGAATGGAGCCTACACTATCGTAGCGGATTATTATTCACCAGAGAATTCTGCCGCAAAGCGGGTGGCGGACGAGCATATTTTAATCAGCACCGGAGATTTGGGGGCACTGAGCACGCTGATTCAAGAACGTAAAGTGGATGGAGTTCTTGCAGGTATCAGTGAATTTAATCTTCTCAACGCTATGACACTTAGCGATAAATTCGGACTTTCTTTTTACTGCACAAAAGAACAATGGGATATGGTCGAGAGCAAAGATCAATTTCGTGCTTTATGCGATAGATGTGGGGTTCCAAGTCCACGCACCTATTATACTGGAGAGAGGATACCAGATGATATTTGGGCCAGGCTACATTATCCGGTGGTGATAAAGCCGGTAGATGGTAGTACATCGGCAGGTGTTTCTATTTGCCAGACCGAGAAAGAACTTCGCGATGCAGAGCCAGTAGCCATAAAGAACTCTATTGCTGGGAAATTGATTTTAGAGGAGTATATAAAAGGGCATGAGTTTACAGCTCATTATACTATTTGCAATGGCATACCATATTTGGCGTGTATCGACAATAGATATCCAGTAGCTATAAATAAAGGTTTGGTAACAACGATTCCTATTGCGAGAATTTATCCATCACTTTTTCTTGAAAAATATATGATACAGGTTAATGAGTCCATGCTTAACCTATGCAGAGAGATTGGTATCCAGAATGGAGTGTTGTTCATTCAGGGGTTGCACGGTAATGATGGATTCTCGATTTTTGAGGCAGGTTTGCGTTGCGCGGGAGAGGCCCCCTATCGTTTTATAGAGAAATTAAATGGTATTAATTTTATGGATATACTAGTTGATCAAGCGTTGTTGGGGAAAGTGGAATCCTATGACTCTGCGAAAGAAGATCCCTTACTTAAAGGAAAGTGCTGTGGTATAGTATCTTTTGCTACGAAAGGTGGCAAGGTTGGCGCAATTCGTGGACTAAAAGAAGCCGTGGTGAGCACGCCTAGTGTTATTGAATATGAGTGTCGTTATCCAGAGGGCGCAGACACCCCTTATGGCAATACTCTTAGACAACTACATATTCGCTTCGTTATGATTTGCGAAAGCCGAGAACAGATGGCGAAGGATGTGCAATATCTCAATGAAACAATTACGGTATTAAATGATAAGGGTGAAAATATGTGCCTGCGGTTTGAGCCGAATAGACTATTTGAAGTATTGTAGAAATTCTAACTAAAAAACGAAAAAAAAATGTTTTGAAACTGGAGATGTGAGATGATTGCGGAGGAATTAACAAAAGAAATGCGGTGGAAACTCGCAGATCAGTTGGCGGAAGAACGTCTAGAGGCTGTGAATATGCTTTGCGAGGAAGTAATACCCCATGAAAACATATATTCAAAATATGTGAAGCGAATTATAGATATTATTGTTTCCGGGTTAGCGCTGATTGTGACGTTACCTATTAACCTTGTAATAGGGATTGTTACATATTTTGATGTGGGGCGGCCCATCTTTTTTAAACAAGAGCGAGTTGGAAAAGAAGGAAAGATATTTGTGCTCATAAAATTTCGGAATATGCGAAACACAGTCGATGAGCGTGGAGAGTTATTGCCACCAGATCAAAGAGTTACGGAATTTGGTAAGTTCGTCAGAAAAACATCACTAGATGAGTTGTTGAACTTTTGGAGCATTTTTAAAGGTGATATGAGCCTATTAGGCCCAAGACCGCTAGTTCCTGAATATACACACAGGTATAACAAAAGGCATAAAATGCGCCTGGCTGTTAGACCGGGGTTAGAATGTCCTCCGAGAAAAGTTTCGGATCATCCGGTGACCTGGCAGGAGCAGTTTGAGAATGATGTATGGTATGTGGAGAATGTAGGAGCAAAGACAGATATTTATATGATGATTCAACTGGTAAAGTATGTATTCAACAGAAAAAATGCAAAGGTGCGTTCAATTGGAAGGGGCACTTTCATGGGGTACTCATGGGACGGAAGAGCCATAAATCTTGTTGAGTTGACTAAAGAAGGCATCAATTATGAAAAAATTACAAATAGAGCTTATGCGCTTGAAGCAATTGCAGCTGTGACAGTTGAATCGGTTGGAAGTATGAGGTTGTCAGGATAAGGATGTAAGGTCGGTTACTTTTGGTAGTAGTATTTATTTGAAAAATTGAATGAATTACTCATTTGAAGATAATAGTAACCGAGGTAGGTGGTTTCCACGGCAGAAAGTTTATGAAACTATCGAGTGCATGTATTGAAGGGAGTGTGGCATGATGGAAGGAAAGAAAACGATTCTAGTTACCGGTGCCAATGGTTTTTTGGCATGGGAATTACTGCACCAGCTTTGTAAGTGCGGAGAGTACAACATTATTGCTATGACTTCTGATTCGGCAAAAGCAAAAGAGAATTATGCTGACTTGGATGTTACTTGTGTTTCGAATGATGATGTATTCAATAAGACGGAATACTTAGAAGCAACTGATATCATAGTACATGCAGCTTTCTGCAGAAAATCAAGAGGAAACCACTTAGTGGAAAGTTTGTACTTCTCAAAAGAAATATTTGTATTAGCTCGAAAGCTTGGTGTAAAAGGTATCATTAATATTTCAACACAAGCTGTTTATGGGCAGGATGAAGGTGTACTGCCTGATGAAACAATTTCGATGAACCCGGGGTATTTATATGCCTTGGCAAAATCCGCGTCCGAAATTCTGTTAGAGACGATTATGGAATCTGAAGAAGACAGTCCCAGTATGATGTGTCGTTGCACTAATATCCGGTTGGCTTCTCTCATAGGACCTAGTAATACTATACCGGATAATGTATTGAAGAAATTCGTTGACAATGCACTAGAGGGTAAGAGTATCCGGATAGTGGGTGGTGAGCAAAAGTTTTCCTTCTTAGATGTGAGAGATGCTGCTTCTGCAATATGTCGCCTGATTGATGTGGATGTTTTTAGTTGGAAGAAAGAATATAATCTTGGCAACAATTATCAGATGAACATTGTAGATATGGCAAGGGAAATTAATAGCTGTATGGCTGCAATGAACAAGCCAGAAGTCGACATCATAATAGAACCTTCCGACATTCAACTCAATGCTGGGATGAACTGTGCGATGATTTATCAAGATTTAAACTGGAAGCCCGGACACTCATTCCGGAATACTATAGAAGATTGCATTAAGTATGAAATAAGTAGTGTAAAATAAGGATAATTTATCGTAAAACTGCCTTGAGAACAGCCAAATGGCCGAGCAAAAATAGAAGGAGATTGTTATGCCAAAGATTAGCGTTGTTGTACCTGTATATAATGTTGAGAAATATATCGCTGAATGCTTGGAAAGTCTGGTGAACCAGACTTTCAAGGACATTGAGATTATCATCGTTGATGATGGCTCTCCTGATAACAGTGCCAAAATTTATAAAGAGTATGCTGCCCTCGATAGCCGCGTCAAAGTAATCGAGAAGAAAAATGCTGGTGTTTCCGAAGCACGAAATACTGGAATCGATAATGCCATCGGCGACTTCCTCATGTTTGTTGATTCGGATGATTGGATGGAGCTGAATGGTTGTGAGATATTATACAATGAATATCTGAGAAGCGGCGCTGATATGATCGTGGCTGATGCCTACTCAATTACAAACGGAAATAAGAGAACAAATCGAATCTTCAAAGAGGATTTTGTTACTGAGGAAAGGAATTTTATCCAGCAATATCAGGCAGCGTGTATCGGCTACGGCTACAATCCGGCACCAGCCGTAAGATCAAATGTGTCAGGATTGGGCAGCCCGTGGAATAAGCTCTATAGCAGAAAGATTATCGTAGAGAATAACTTGCGGTACGATTCATATGTGAAGGGAATCTATGATGATAATCTTTTCACATTATACTATCTTGATAAAGTAAAGAAAATCAGTTATATTGCCAAGCCAGTTTATAATTACCGGATATTGGAGCAATCACTTACTCAGTCATATAAGTCTAACACGTTGGATATCAGCAGGAGGATTTTTGAACGCATTAGTGGTTTTATTGCTCAGCAGGACGACAAAAAGAAGTTTGAGAAGCCTTTTTATTTGTATGTTATTCGTAGATTGAGTGCGGAGTTAAGTGCTTATTACTTCTCAAAGAATAGTGATAAATCATTTAGGGAAAGTCTAAAAGAATTGAAAAAGATGATTCACACAGATCCGTACTGGTCTGCAATCAAAAATGTCGAAAGTAGCAAGCTAATGGCGCCTCATTTGCTTACATACTGGCCGGCAAGGCTTAACTGGCCGCTTGGAATATGGCTGACATTCAGGGTGAGAAGAATGGTCAAGAGTTTATTAAAACGTTAAATCATTAATATGGCTGTAGAGGGAAAACGGATGAGGACCATGCATTTTTTAAAAGGCTAATATTAGAGTCAAGCTTAGGCAAGGCTATAATTTTTTTAGCTTCTAGAGATGCATGCAGGAATAAGAAAGGGTAATATAAAAATATGTTAACAATACGCTTGAAAAAACGAACTACGGCTTTGGATTAATAGATTTTTTAGAATATCTGCTTCTTTTTTTGATTATCATCATGACTGGAAGTGTTTTTTGCTATGCCGGCAGCCAAAGGGCAAACCACAAGCGGGGAGTTCCGCGCTGGTATGACGGCATCAAAGGATTATGCGGCTAAGGAAGCGCTATAAGAGCAACCTACAATATCCACCGTGATGGATACAAGAACCATTCTTCATGATGTGAAGGGCTTGCTGTATGAAGCTAAAATTGTGATTGGGAACCAATTTGAGTTGGAGCTTTCCCATCATTATGGATTGCAGCATTTTCGCCATTACGGTGCGACCATCATTAATATAGCCAACAGAGAATATGCAAGAAGATAATTGTGATATTGCCCGGACAGGTGCACCCTATGCACTTCCATAAGGTCAAGGAGGAAACCTTCCAAGTGTTTACGGAAACCTTTCTCTCATAGCGGACAGAAAGGAAATCCAGCTAAAAGCCGGTGAGATATTCACGGTAGAGCGTGGAACCGCACATTCATTCAGAGCGGATGACGGCTGCATTTTCGAAGAAATCTCTACGACACATGTCAAGAACGATTCCTACTACGAGGACGAAAGAATTGCAGCATTAGATCTGATTGAGAGAAAAACCTTGATGGAGGATTGGTAATGCAAAGGGTTTTTGAAGTATCCGGATTTCCTTGGGTTAGCGTAATTGTGCCTATTTACAATGTTGAAAAGTATCTGCCGGAATGTCTGGATAGCATTGTCAACCAGACATTGAAAAACATGGAGATTATACTTGTAGATGATGGAACTCCTGACAAGTGCGGAATAATCTGCGATGAATATGCTGAAAGAGACAGCCGGATTATTGTTATACATCAGCCGAACAGCGGGGTGTCTGCCGCCAGGAACAAAGGACTTGTGAAAGCGAGGGGAGACTATGTAATCTTCTTTGATTCTGACGATATTGTGCCGAAGGAAGCGTGCGAAGCTTTATATAAGGAAGCTATACAAACATCCGCAGATGTGGTATTGGGGGATTGCACGTATATGTTTGCAGGTACGGAACATAGGCATAGAACTTTCAAATCGCCATTTGTAACGGAAGAGCGCCGCTTCATCGACGATATTGTGAGAATGATAATGTACCGTACATATAACCCCGCTAAACCTGATAATAGTACCCTAATAGGGCTTGGTGCGCCGTGGCAGAAATTAGTGGGCAGGGAGCTGTTGGTTAACCGCGCCATTTGTTTTGAATCCAGGGTAAAGGGTGTACGAGATGTCGATAGTCGTATGTTAACACCTTACCATCAGGCGATTTATTATGCCGGTAAAACGCAGTCCGCTTTTGTGGTGTGGGTGGTATTTGAAACGATAGCGGCAGTCAAAGCGATTCGTGCGAAGAAAAGACGAACACAATATTTTGAGTAATCTGGAAGTGGTTGGAGCTATGAATAGAAGCAAAGAAAAAATAAAGTTTGGTAATCCCAAAGGATTATTCAAAATAAGGAAATCCTCACTTAAGGAGTTGTTCTATGTACTTTTGCTTATAGTGCAGCTCAAGCCGGCTTTTTTTAATCAGGTGGAAACTTTAGATACGATTTTCAACGTCGCCAGAATCATATCTGGATTAGTAATCTTATTTTTGTATATAGGGCACGGTTCAAAACCAAAGTTTCCTTTAGTTGTTTTGGGTCTAAGCTTTACTATAATGATTTTTTCAACTTTATTGAATGGAATTGATATCAAAGCTCCAGTAATCAGTATGGCTTCGCTCTTTTGCATGTTATTATTGGTGGATTTTTTACTAGCAAAGAATCCGGATACCGGGATTAATGTGTTAGCAAAAACATTTGAAATACTGTTGATTGCAAACCTTGTTAGTATATTTTTGTTTCCATCTGGTATGTATGATACTGCTGTTGCTATGGTTGACGGTGTAAGAAAAAATTTTCTATTGGGGCACCAAAATTCTATTGTATATTATTTTCTTTCAGGGTTACCTTTTGTTTATATTCGTTATCAGCTTTCAAAAAGACTTGTTAACAAAGTAAAGTTGTTGTTGTATTGTTTCATCAGCATATTTCAAACTTTTTATTTATGGTCTGCCACTGGTTTGATTGTAAGTGTATTTGCACTGACAGTTATTCTAATTTATCCTTACATCCAACATAATTGGTTATACAAAATTGTTTGTGCAAAAACGGGAGTCATATTATTTTTCTTACTCTCATTTTCATTTGTTTTCTGGGAATTAAGTGAAAGGTTGAAGTGGCTAATTTCTGACATTTTAAATCGCGATGTTACGTTGTCAAATCGCACATTAATATGGTCGATTGTTTTCGAATACGTCGAGAAAAAACCGATTATGGGTTATGGCATGTGGAATTCCGAGGGGTTTTCGGACTTAATTGGCATCAAGGAAGCAATTCACGCACATAATCAGATGTTAGTGTACTTGTTTACTGGTGGAATGGTTTTGCTACTACTATTTTCAATATTAATGATTATTTTCGCGATTCGAGTTGACGCTGTCAAAGATTCTTATTCTGCCTGTTTGATTGCCATATTTATTGCACTAGCTGTGGCAAGCATAACTGAGCCACCTTTTACGGTTGTATTATCTACTAATATTATTTTTATCCTTGGATTTAGACTTGATGATATCCGGAATTATCGTTCGTCTTTTAAAAATTAGGCAATAAGCAAGGAAGGGTTATTTAACAATGTTAAATAAATACTTAAGCAAGTTAAGCAAATTGTTAAGAATGTCAAGGCGCATTCCTGCTTCCGAGTATCTCCGTGCGTTAATCGGCATACGGATTTATACTAGCTCCGATATAACGGGGAACATATGCAAAATTCTCCGTGCCTCCCGAATTTATATTAATCAAGATAGTAGGTTTGTTTACTCTATTGATCCATGGAAAATTGTATGGGCGCGAGGGAAAAAGACAGTAAGCAACAATACACCGGCCTATGAGAGAATTCTGAAATATGGGCTGGAAGAACTGCGTCCAAGCGATATCAACTCATCAGTAGAAAAACGCCGCCGGGTACTCGATGGGGTGATAGCTTACGCAACGAAACTGCAAAAAGCTGTTGAGCATAGTAACCACTCGGACAAAGAAATTATTGCTGCGCAATTGGCCAATATGCAAACAAAGCCGGCTTCGGATTTCCGTGAGGCTCTGCAACGGATTCTTTTTGCCAATAGCCTTATTTGGCAAGCTGGACACCGGCTTAACGGACTTGGTCATCTGGATAGTATACTTGAACCGTATTACACGGAGGGCGTTTCAGATGGGACACTGACTCGAGCGGCAGCAAAGGATTTGCTGCGGGATTTCCTTAAAGCGTTGCATGAATATTATTTGTACAAAAGCCAGGTGTTAATGGGGGATACAGGGCAGATTATCATTCTCGGAGGAGATGATGGTAAGGGCGGCTATGTCCATAATGATCTAACAGAGCTTTTCTTAGAACTTTCCAAAGAACTTGTGTTGCCTGACCCCAAAATTCTACTGCGGGTGAACAAAAATACGCCGCGGCGATTATATGAACTTTCGCTGGATAGCATAGCTACCGGTTGCGGCGCGCCACTTTTTACCAATGACGATGTGGTTATTCCCCAGCTTATTGCGTTTGGATACGACAAAGAAGACGCCTATAAATATGGGACAAGCGCTTGTTGGGAGCCGCTGATAGTTGGTAAAAGTTCTGATGCGAACAACGCGGCCTCACTGAATTTGCTTAAGCCACTACTTGTTGTTTTCGATAAGGAAAAACTGAGCGATATGACATCGTTTAATGATTTGTTTTCCGCCTATGCTAAAAGCTTAAGCAACGAAGTTCAGAATGTATTTGCGCTTTCTCAGGCCAAACCCTTTGTGGAAGCACCGCTGTTGTCATTGTTCATGGATTTAGACGATCCGTCCAAAGACATCTCTGAAGGGGGATGTAAGTACAACGGGATGGGTATTACGACTGTTGGTATGGCGAATGCGGTTAATTCATTGCAAAACATCAAAAATCTTGTGTTTGACAGTAAAGAATTAAGCTTGTCTGAATTAAATTCAAAAAGGGTAGAAGGCTTTTCTGCTGAATGGGCTAAGGGGTTAAAAGAAAATGCTATTTTCGGACATGATCTAGAAAGGGCAACTGAACTTACGGAAAAAATCAAAGCGGTTGTAAGTACTGAAATCACTGATTTTCACACGAACTTGGGTGGTAAAGTAAAATTTGGTCTTTCTTCGCCTTCTTATATTGATTCAGGAAAAACAACGGGCGCATCCTTCGACGGGCGAGATGTTGGAGAGCCGCTGGCTGTCCATATTTCCGGCGCATCGGGGTTGGCGCCTACTGAACTTGTTTCTTTCGCCTCCGGGCTGGATTACAGCGGTAATAAATTTAACGGCAATGTGGTAGACTTCTTTGTTTCTCCGGATTTCATAAAAAATAACTACGATAAATTTGTGGATTTTCTAATGCTCAGTCAAAAGCGAGGTTATTTCCAAATGCAAATGAATGTCGTATCAGCAAAGACACTTACTGAAGCCAGGAAGAATCCAAAAGCTTTCCCGGATTTGGTTGTCCGTGTATGGGGCTTTTCCGCATATTTCAAGGATTTGCCGGATAGCTATAAAGATGTCTTGATAGAACGTGCTCTTGCAGCGGAAAGCAGGTAAAGAATTTTGCCCTCCATAAAAAAAAATTATCTTTATAATCTGACATATCAGGTTGTTGCAATACTGGTTCCGCTTGTAACGACCCCATACGTATCCCGCGTCCTTGGAGCCGAAAGTGTTGGGGTTTATAGCTTTACCAACTCCATTGTCACCTATTTCGCATTATTTGCTGCATTTGGCACGGCCTTGTATGGCCAGCGTCAAATTGCATACGTGCGAGAAGATAAAACACAGCGAAGCCAGGTTTTCTTTGAAGTTCTGTTATTCCGGGTGATTTTTACATCAGTCTGTACAATAGTCTATTTTGGTTTTCTCATTATTTTTACCCCTCAAAATATGATGGTATATTGTATGCAAGGTATTTTGCTGATTGCCGTGGCGTTTGACATTTCGTGGTTCTTTATGGGATTGGAGCAGTTCAAGAGAACCGTCTTAAGAAATGTCGCCGTAAAGCTGGTGGGAATGGTACTCATTTTTATACTTGTAAAATCTCCGAGAGATATGGCTTTATACGCAGGAATACTAGCGGGGTCCCAGCTTGTCGGCAACATATCCTTGTTTCCATATCTGCGCGGATTAATTAGCTTTTCAGGAATAGGAAAGATCAACCCTTTTAGGGACACAAAGACAATCGCCACCTTGTTTTTCCCAACTATTGCCGTCAGCATTTATACCGTTCTTGACAAAACAATGATTGGTGTCTTTACTGAATCAGCAGTTCAAAATGGATATTACGAGCAGTCTGAAAAAATTGTAAAAACAGCGCTTACCTTAGTTACATCCCTTGGAGTGGTCTGTATCCCACGTATTGCGGCCGCTCATGCGGCAAAAGATATTGACACTATTAAAAGAATCATATTTCGAAGTTACCGCTTTGTTTGGCTGCTTGCGTTGCCTTTGATTGGTGGGATAATTGCGCTGGCGAGCCAGTTTTCCGGATGGTTTTATGGCCCGGGGTGGGACGAGATCCCGGTCTTGATATCCGTCTTTTCCTTTTTGCTGATTGGCATCGGAATCAACAATGTTACAGGCGTCCAGTATCTAATACCTGTGGGCTTGCAAAATGTTTTTACCGCCACAGTCATTGCGGGAGCCGTAATCAACGTTGTTTTGAACCTATTGCTGATTCCGCATATGGCTGCTTTGGGCGCGGCACTTGCCTCCGTGGTCGCTGAGATAGCGATTGCGGTTATACAATTGATTTATGTGAGAAAAACATTCCCCGTCAAGGATGTTGTTGCGCCTATGCCAAAGTACCTTGCTGGTGCTGTCTTGATGACGGCGCTGTTATGGTGGGCAAGGGGGTTTTTCTCATCGACAATATTGGCGACGGGTGTTCTCTTTGTCGCTGGAAGCGCAGTATACGCAGTAAGTCTTTTGATATTACGGGATTCATTCTTTTTAGAGATTTGTAAGCAAATGCTGCGAAAAGCGAGGAGACACACGTGAGTGATAGAGTATTGGTTACAGATATTCAGAGGTTCTGCCTTCATGACGGCCCCGGTATACGCACAACCGTATTTTTGAAAGGTTGTTCGTTGCATTGCCCCTGGTGTGCGAATCCTGAGACAATTTCGTCCGCGATTCAGGAAGCCACGGTTGACAATGGTAATATCATGGCTTTTGGGGAATATAAGGGACTTGGTGAAATTGAGAAGACAATCCTCAAAGATTCACCATATTATGAATGCGGAGGTGGCGTAACATATTCCGGCGGGGAGCCGCTTCTTCGCACTAAAGAAATTGAGCCATTATTATCAAGTTTGAAGGTTAAAGGTATTAATCAATGTGTGGAGACTTCTCTTTTCGTTCCCCCTGCATTGTTGGAAATCGCCATGAGATATGTCGACGAGTGGATGGTAGATTGCAAAATTATTTCTGATGCCGAAAAATGCAAGGCGGTTTTGGGTGGAAATCTGCAACGATATTTCGATAACTTGAAAACTCTTTTCACACAAATTGATCCAGCGCATGTCACAATACGCATTCCGTTCATTCCTGGGTTTACAGACGACGAAGACAATTTGGGTGAAATTACGTCATTGATGGCTATATACAAACCAGGCACAGTAGAGATATTAGAAGCACATAACCTAGGGAAAGCAAAGTACGAGAAATTGGGCCAACAACCTCCGGAATACAAAAAGCCCTTGGTGGAGACTATGGAGGCATTTGTTGGAAGTTTAAAAACGAATGGACTGAACGGAAAGGTACTCAAAATATAACAATTGTGATCTGAAAGGGTTGTGAAAATATGTATAACTTCTTAATCATTGGTGCTGGTCTGTACGGCGCGGTAATAGCGCATGAAGCAATAAAGCGCGGTAAGTCGGTCCTTGTCGTAGACAAGCGAGACCATATCGGCGGAAACATCTATACCCACGCTGTTGAAGGCATCAACGTCCACCAATATGGCGCACATATTTTCCACACCTCGGACAAATCCATCTGGGATTACATAAACAGCTTTGCCGAGTTCAACAACTATGTAAACAGCCCGATAGCCGATTACCATGGTGAGATTTACAATCTGCCGTTTAACATGAATACTTTCAGCAAAATGTGGGGGATAAAGACCCCGGACGAAGCGAAAGCAATAATAGAAAAGCAAAGGGCGGAAATCACCGGTGAGCCGCAAAATCTCGAAGAGCAGGCTATTTCACTTGTTGGTTGGGACATCTACGAGAAGCTGATTAAGGGCTATACAGAAAAACAATGGGGGCGTTCCTGCACAGAGCTCCCGGCCTTTATCATCCGTCGTTTGCCAGTACGGTTCACTTACGATAACAATTACTTTAATGATCGTTATCAGGGTATTCCCCTTGGAGGATATACCGCAATCATTGAGAGAATGCTTAAAGGCGCGGAAATCAGGCTTAATACCGACTATCTTGGGAAGAAAGTTGAGATAGATGCGTTAGCGGAAAAGGTGGTTTACACCGGACAGATCGATGCCTATTTTGGATATAAACTGGGTGAGCTGGAATACCGTAGTGTTCGCTTTGAAACGGAAGTGCTGGATACGGATAACTACCAGGGCAACGCTGTGGTCAATTACACGGACAGGGAAACACCCTTTACAAGGATTATTGAACACAAGCACTTTGAGTTTGGCACGCAGCCAAAGACGGTAATCAGCCGCGAATACAGTGCCTCTTGGAAGTGCGGTGACGAACCTTATTATCCGGTAAATGATGAGAAGAATAACGCTTTATATGAAGAGTATCGCAAGTTGGCGGCTCAAGTGTCAAAAGTATTTTTCGGCGGACGTCTTGGTGAGTATAAGTATTATGATATGGATGTTACTATTAAATCAGCCTTAGCCCTGGCTTCAAAAGTGTTACGATTAGGAGAATTTTAAACAGGGTTGTTTTACTGACTGGTGGGGCCGGATACATTGGTTCCCACACAGCGATGGAATTGCTTGCTCGGGTCGGAAAAGGCCGAAAAGGCCATCGAAGATCGTCTTCGAGGGTCAACTTTTCCTCCCAAAGGGGACTGGTACTTCTCAGAATTTGTCGAATGAATTTTTTAGGTAATTATCATGATGGTTATAGAGACCTGTACTGCTAACATAGTGGTTCTTTCGTAATTGTCAAAAAGTCTGCACATAGCAATAGCCAATGGGAACTAATGCTCGGGTCGGAAAAGGCCTTCGAAGATCGTCTTCGAGGGTCAACTTTTCCTCCCGAAGGGGACTGGTACTTCCCGGAATTTGTCGAACAACGAAAAGTGTACTGGAACCTTTCATTTTTCGAGTGATCATAACTCACATTATAGGACCCAACTCAATATCCGGGCTCGGGTTACTTATCGCAATTACAAAGAAATCCTTAATGATGACCTTTAATACAGGAATTCCATGGATGTTACTTGACTCTAGTAAGTTACATTCGTAGTCAAGAATTACAGTTCATTTGTCAAGGTAATAATGGTATAATAAGGCTAAAGTGCGTGTCTGTGTCTTATCGATGTTTTTGTCCCTTGAAATTAAAGAAAAAAGGTTGTTGTGTATGAGCTGGAAGCGTACATTAGACAGAGCGGCCATAATTGAAAAGTTGTTTATTGTAGACGCTTTACTGCTTGAAGTATTGAGCATAGGAGAACGGGTTGAATTAATTGTTTTTGGGTCCAGTGCCTTCTCTCTGAAAGGATTTATTACACGACACACTGCAGATATAGATACGTATACTATTAAAAATAATAGAGTAAGAATGATTCTTGAAAATTACGATTTTAATGATAGAGGTTCAAATATCGTCAATCTTTGTGAAGACTTTGAGGACCGCTTAGAACGATTGAATATTGATCTTAGCAGTTTGGATGTATATGTTCTTGGGAATTATGACTTGATCATATCAAAAATTGGAACAAACAGACCTCAAGACATTGAAGATATTAAAGAATCTGGGCTTATCAATGTAATTGACTTTGATTATTTGGAAATACTATTAGCAACAAAACTTAGTACACCTGTAAACGAAGAGAGAATTTGGAATGATTTTCGTTATATCAAAAGTCTAAGAGTAGAGAAGTAGGTGGTATTATGACTTTTCAAGAATTTGTCGAACGATATAAAAATGAATTAGGAGTTAATGTATCTTCTCTTGAAGAGTTGCTTGAATATGCTCAAAAAAGCCATCGTTTTAAGAACTTACTATTTCTATATATGTTGAAAGACAAGGGCACGTTTAATCGAATGGTAGAGTTAAGTCACCGTAATCGTTTTGCCAAAAAGATGGTTACAGACTCAAAACAGACGCTGAAGCGATTAAACAATGGTGAATTGTACGACAACCAAGATATGAAAAAGCTTGTGAGTTATTTAAATAAAACTGTGATAAGGAATTTACAACCTCTGGATGGGCATATGGAGGATTGGGAGTTTAATGGTTATTCAAAGATATTAAATAGCTATTTAGTTGAAGAAAGAAAAAGAAAGTTAGACGTAAATTTGAGGAATAATGTTCATGCTAAAATGAAATCAGTAGATTGGAATAATTTGTTTGTCAGTAAAAATTGAGGATCTCATTAAATGAGGTCCTTTATTTACGGGTCGGAAAAGGCCTTCGAAGATCGTCTTCGAGGGTCAACTTTTCCTCCCAAAGGGGACTGGTACTTCCCGGAATTTGTCGAACAACGAAAAGCAACGAAAAGTGTACTGGACCCTTTCATTTTTCGATTGATCATAACAATCATTATAGGACACAGATATCAATGGCTTACCAACTATTCTCCACTGATTAGTGACATTAAGTTGTTTACATTTGTATGGAAAGAATTCAGTTAGCCTGCCACGGTAATAATGGCATAATAGGGGAAAAGTTTGACTAAAGGGATCGTACCGTGCGCCGAGCTGGTTTCGTTACATGACAGTGAAGGTGGGGACAGGTGGATATACCTCCAACTGCTTGGTCAGGTTCTTCATCATCTCATAGGCCGCCTCGCGACGTTGTTCCTTTACCTCGGGGTCTTTGTCGTTTAATACTTTAAGGGCCATCAAGACATTTTCAAAAGCTCTGAGCAATTGATCCCGATAAAAGATGTATTTCGCTTCTGCGGTCATGATAGGGATTAGGCCTTCCGTTGTTTTAATCTGATTTTCCAGTTGGGTGATTTTTTCGGCATATTCACTGTTGTCACGATCTTCTTTGGGCATAACTTCTTTTTCGCGCAGGCTTTTCTGCTCATTGCCGGATTGAGGCCGGCAATCTTTTACCTGCTGATCCAGAGATTGGTTTACAGTGGTTAACCGGCTGAGTTCGCTGTCTTTTTCGTTCACCTGTTTTTTGAGATCTTTATGGTCCTGTGTAAGTTGCTCCAATTTTTGGGTAATGGGAAATTATGGAAATACGAGCCGGGTATTAAAGAAAGGTTTGCCTATGCAAATCGGATTCGTATCCGATTTTGCATAGGCAAACCAAGGGTGGAAGACTTTGAGGGAATAGAAATCGTTAACAGTGAGACTCTATTGCTTGAAGCACTGCATTAATCAACTAAAGTGGAAAAGAACCTATTTACCGCTTACGTATTTTAAGTGACCAAGCGAGAACAGCAGGCTGATCTCGCAGTAGAATGCAGGAGGAATTCATGCCTTGGTCTCAGAGCTTGCCTGACCACTGTCGCAACACTAGGACTGAAGCTTAATAATTGATGACACCCCAGAATGGTAATCATTCCGAGGTTTTTGCTTACCAGCGGCACCTGATTATTAAGCACTTACCTTGTATTAGCAATGCATAACTGATAAAATGTAACTACAATGTAGTTACTTGATAAGGATAAGGAGGGATTGTAATGGAAATGGACATTATTAAAATTGGTAATTCTAAAGGAATCCGGATTCCTCATGCAGTTTTAAGGCAATGTGGTATAGATTCAAAAGTGGAATTGGTAGTTGAAGACAATTTTATCATCATTAAACCGGTGAGAACACCCCGACAAGGTTGGGCAGAGGCATTGGAACTTATGCACAAAAATAACGATGACATTCTGTTGATTTCTGAGGAGATTGACAATGAAACGCTGGAGGTATGGGATGAACCAAACTATTGAGCAGTATTCCTTGTATTGGGTTGATCTGAATCCAACAAAAGGAGCAGAAATTAATAAAACCAGGCCATGTGTGGTTATTTCTCCTCCAGAAATGAATCAGCATTTGCGTACGGTTATGATTGCACCAGTTACCAGCAAGGGTAGGGAAGGATATCCTACCCGTATTAGGCTTACCGTTGGCGATGTGGATGGGTGGATTGTATTAGACCAGATTCGGACGGTTGACAAAGCAAGGCTTTGCGAAAAAATCGGAACTATGGATGCTGCTTCGATACTTGATGTGAAATGTACTATCAAGGAAATGTTGGTAGATTAAGAGCGTGTTGAGGTACGAGGACCTCAATCGTCTTCGGGGGTCAACTTTTCCTCCCAAAGGGGACTGGTATTTCCCGCAATTTGTCGAATGTCGAATAACTGATCGGCCCATAGAGATCCTACGCATACAACTGAATAGGGCGGGTGGGCGGCCGAACCCCGGAAAGGGGGGGAGGCTTATGAGTATGTACCAGGCATTGATGTTTGCCGTGGCGTTTGCGACTTTAGTCGTTCTAATAATTAACAGAAAGCAAAAGAGCAAGTAGCCCACCCCTTCCCCTAGGGAGCTTCTTGCTCTTTACCACTGGTAGCCGCTCACTGCGGCCAGTTGTACAACCGGGATGTCCAACTTTGTTCGTGTCTGAAAATCCTTATCTAAATTATTCTTTCCTTCGACAGATTACAAAGGACTATGCATGCTATGAATGTTAAACTTAGAGAAGTAGTGGAGGAGTGGATGATATACTGTGGCGAGGAAAGCAAGAATTTGGTTTCCGGGAGCTAGTTATCATATTATGTGTCGCGGGAATCATAGGCATGACATATATAGAGATGATGAGGATAGGCAAGTCTATTTAACAATTCTGAGAGAGACTAAGAGAGTTCATGGTTTCTACTTGCATTCATATTGCCTCATGTCGAACCACGTACATTTACAGATTGAGACGGTAGATATAGATATAAGCACAATCATGAAAAGAATCAGCTTGCTTTATACACAGTTTTTTAATAATAAGTATAACTTTGTAGGTCATTTATTCCAAGACCGATTTAAGTCTGAACTTATTGAGTCAGATCAGTATCACCTGGAGATCAGCAGATACATACATTTAAATCCTGTTCGGGCGAATATGACAGAGCTATCGATTGATTATGAATGGAGTAGTTTCCGTGATTATATGGGTATTCGAGTAAACTCAATTGTAAATAAGGAGAAAACCTTGGGCTATTTTTCTGAGCCAAGGGCTGAACGTTACCGGATGTTTGTAGAGGGGGGTAAGTAGAATGGCAACAGTTATCCGTTCCTTTGCCTTGTCGGGTGTTAATGCCTACTCGGTAACTGTCGAAACAGTAACCCTACATGGCCAACCCTCGGTGAATATCGTTGGAATGGGCGACACAGCAGTGAAGGAGGCAGCTCATCGTTTAGAGGCCTCTTTGACCTATGGTAGTTTCGAATTCCCAAAGCTCAAAGTAGTGATTAATTTAGCTCCTAGTGGAATTAAAAAGAGTGGTTCACACTTCGACCTAGCGATGGCGATTTCGTTATTACTTGAAGCAGGACAAGTTTTACTCGATAGGGAAGAACTTTCGGATTCTGCATTCATCGGAGAGCTTTCTCTGAATGCAGAATTGCGCTCCGTCAGTGGAGTGCTTCCCATGGTCATTGCAGCCAGAGAAAGTGGTATGAAGCGCATTTTTGTCCCTTTTGAAAATTATCGTGAGGCGAGCCTTGTTAAAGGGCTGGAGATCTATGCTTTTAAATCTCTTGGTGACGTCATCGGATTTTTGCAAGGAAAACAAGAGTACTGTCCTCCGAACTTTGAAGAAGGTGAGAAATTCCGTGATTCCCATGAAGACCTTGACTTTGCTGATGTTAGAGGACAGGATGTACTCATAGAATATATCGTCGCGGCAGTGGCCGGGGGGCATAATATCCTCATGATTGGTTCTCCGGGATGTGGGAAATCCATGATCGCGAAACGTATATCGACCATTATGCCGGAGCTCAGTGAGGAGGAAGCCCTTGAGATTACGAGAATTTATAGTATAACTGGTCATTTGCGTGAACGAAGGAGTTTAGTTACTGAACGCCCTTTCCGCTCGCCACATCATAATGCTTCGATGAATTCACTGGTTGGTGGTGGGAGCCCAGTTGTTCCTGGTGAAATTTCGTTGGCTCATAATGGAATCCTTTTTCTTGATGAGATTGCGGAATTTGATAAAAAGAGTCTGGATGCCCTTCGACAGCCAATGGAGGATAAAGTTGTTACGGTTTCAAGGGTGAAGAGCACCGGAGTTTTTCCTTCGAACTTTATGCTTGTTGCTGCGATGAATCCTTGTCCGTGTGGGTATTACGGGCAACCTCGCTGCCGCTGTACGGATTACGAGGTCCTTAAATACAGACAAAAGATATCCGGTCCCATATTGGATCGAATTGAAGTCCATAAATACGTTCAGCCTGTTAATTTCCTGAACCTATCAGCTCAGGTGAAAGGACGAAGTTCGAATGAACTTAAGGAACAGGTTCAAAAGGCAAGGCGTATCCAACAAGAACGGTTCAGTGGAATTCCTAGTGTTAATTCAAATGCCCAGATGACTGAAGCGATGATCAAAGAATTTTGTCGACTCGATTTAGAGAGTACTCAGCTGCTAAGTCTTGCCTTCGATAAGTTTCAATATAGTGCTAGAACCTACAACAAATTCCTTAAGACAGCAAGAACGTTTGCCGACCTTGAGGAATCGGACGTTATTCGTAAAAAAGATGTGAGTGCCGCCTTGATGAGTAGGGATTTAGATAAAGATCGAAGTGGGATGCTAGTGGTTTAAACTTCTTTAAGGAGGCTTTTGTGGTTACATATTGGCTATGGCTTAGTCATTTAAAAGGAATAGGGCCGGCAACTTTAAGGAAACTTGTGGACGGATTGGGTTCACCCATGGAGGTATATGAAGCGACGCGCGAAGATTTGCTCAGTGTTAAGGGGCTGAGGTCCGGGCTGATTGAGCTAATATTAAGTCAGCGTTCATTAGAAGCAGCTAAACAACTTGAAGATTACATGCAAAAATTTGAAATTAAACTTTTGACCTACGATGATTCGCGTTTTCCTTGTTATGTAAATAAGTTTCCAATCCTTCCAGCGATACTTTATTACCGCGGGAATTTACAAAAACTGACCTCGTGTGTTGGAATAGTTGGAAGCCGTCGCTGTACCTCCTATGGAAAAGGTGTTACTGCTGATGCTGCAGCTTTCCTAGCTCACGCAGGTATAACGGTAGTTAGCGGTATGGCGAAGGGAATCGATAGTTATGCTCACACAGCTTGCCTTAAGGCGGGGGGATATACCATAGCTTTTCTGGCTAATGGTGTGGATTTCTGCTATCCTCCGGAACATCAAACGCTAATGGAAGAAATAATTAAAAGAGGAGCGATTGTTTCGCCTTATCCTCCGGGGATACGACCTAGGCAAGAATACTTTCCAGATAGGAATAAGCTCTTGGCCGCTTGGGTGGAAAAGCTTTTGGTTGTGGAGGCAGCAAAAAGGAGCGGAGCATTAATTACTGCTGAATACGCTAAAAAATATAAACGAAAGGTGTTTGCAGTTCCAAATAACATTCATAGTCCTGAAAGTGCTGGAACGAATCATTTGATTTTGAATGGAGCGGAAATTTATCTTAGCCCCGATCAATTAATAAACAGTAATATAATGGAGATAAACGACTCCTTGACTAAAGTGCCGATAGAGGTTAAGAAGCAAAAGCAAATTAAGAGTTTCCCTGAGAATCTTCAGGAGAAGATGATTCTCAATCGATTAGACCAGGCTCAGAGTATAAACAGTCTTACCGACGTGTGTAGCGGAAATCTTAGTAGCTTAATAGAACTTCTTTGCAAGATGGAGCTTGAGGGTAAGGTTGTTGTAATAGGGCAGATGGTGAAGAGAGTACAATAATATTGACCTTCGAGCCGGTGCTCGGGTCGGAAAAGGCCTTCGAAGATCGTCTTCGAGGGTCAACTTTTCCTCCCGAAGGGGACTGGTACTTCCTGTAATTTGTCGAACAACGAAAAGCAACGAAAAGTGTACTGGAACCTTTCATTTTTCGAGTGATCATAATCTCCATTATAGGACACAGATATCAATGGCTTACCAACTATTCTCCACCGATTGTGACATTAAGCCGTTTACATTTATATAGAAAGAATTCAGTTAACCTGCTACGGTAATAATGGTATAATAGGGGAAAAGTTTGACTAAAGGCTTACTCTTAATATCTGTGACCTTTTGGGAGGGTATAATGTGTTACCAGAAGACAAATTGAGGGAAGAAGTTAGATACCTAACACAAAGTATGACTGCTAAGGAATTAGAGAAGGCAATAAAATATTTAAAATCACTTTTTGGACAAACAATGGAGGAAGCATTGAGTTACCCTTTATATGATGAAGAAGATTTGACAGAAGAAGATGAGATTTCCATTGTCCAGGGTGAAGAAGATGTGATAGCGGGTAGGATCCATAGCCTAGACGAAATTAAAAAACAGCTGGGTGACTTATGAATATAGTCATTACTACTCGTGCAAAAAAAGATCTGGAGAAACTAGATAAAGCTACTCGAAACCGTGTATATTTAGCTCTAGAACATTTTGTTGCTGGTCAACGTGTTGATATAAAAAAGCTAAGAGGATCCGAAAATTACAGAATTAGGGTTGGGGAGTGTAGAGTTATTATAGATATTTCGAAACAAACTGTAACAGTATATACCTTTAGAGTTCTTCACAGTAAGGAAGCCTATGATAAGTAAGGGTGAAAAAGACCTCAGCTAGAGGGAAGCCCCTTGCTCGGGAACTGCTTCCCGTTGGTCAGCGTTCCGGACAGGTTCCTGGAACCTTTCTTTTCTTCGAAAAAATATCCTCATCTGCTAATAAGGAGATTTTACCCTTATCTCCAAAGTTCGCCCCTTCTATAGTTAAAGACTCTAAAGCAAAAAACCTCGTACCGGTCTCTGAAAATGAAAAAAGTTTATCTATACTTCGCATGGCATGTTGTAATAAGAAATGCTCGTACAAAATAGTTGGATGGTTTTGAATCCATTTCCTTTCCGAATCATGAGCATATATTACATTCTCAACTACACTTAAAGCACTCTTATGGAAACCTAAAAGGCTTAAACCATCCTTTTTAATAATCCGGATACCATTTAAGATCCTTTCATAATCAATGGAAACACTTTGAAATCCTGTTGTTTGTGAGTCTCTAATTATGTAATCCAGCCTGTCAACATCAATTATTGGGGAATTCAGCAGTTCGATAAAACAATTCAAAACATCATAATTCTTTTTGTCTGTATTACGGAATTTAAATCCGGTTATACAGCGAGAAAAGAAGTCGCGTTCGTCAGGCGTTTGAAAATGCTCTTTAAAAGTTACTAAGGAAACAATACAACTCATCATTTCATGGGGCGCGGCAGCTTTTCCATTTTTATAATAGTGTTCGACATCAGCAGTAAAGGTAGCATCTTCCACTAAGGAGATTAATTTCGTATATATGGCCGGAGGATTCGATGAATCCGCTAAAAAAAGCAACTCTCCCGTATGTGAAAAGGGTGCATGTCCTACATCATGAAGTAAACAGGCTAATTCAAAAAGGCGTTTAATGTTGCCTAATTCATCTTCTTCGAATGTTTTATCATCATCTTGAAGTGATTTATAAGCTACGTTAAACGCCTTTTTTCCTAAATAATAAACGCCGATAGAATGCAAGAATCTATTGTGAAATGAGGCAGGGTACAAGGGGGCATAACTTGTTTGCCTAATATTTCTAAGTCTTTGAAAACAAGCAGTATCAATAATACTACTTACAAGTTTGGAATCAATTTCTACATATCCATATATCGGATCCTTAAAAAGCTTGAAACTCAAACTGCGACCCCCAATTCAGCGAGAGATTTAGTATCTGTAAAGGCCAACAAGCTATCAATAGTCAAGAAAGCCCTAAAACGATTGCGCAAATCATCAACAGTTTTTTCTGCTTTTAAAACTATAGCATCATTGTTTAGCTCACTCTGATCAATCTCAAAGAAATCTGAATAATTTCGGATTAATTCATTGGTATGTTCTTTAGAAATCAAAATAACCGCTTCACTACCATTTTCACGCAAAACACTCATAACAACAGTTCCATATTTAACAAGTGTTTCAAAACTTACTCTTCGGCAAGCACCTTTTTCTAAAAGCTCTATCAAGGCATTTGCCACCAAGTCCTCAATTCCAATAAATCTGCACATAAAAAACCAACCTCATTCCCAATAAAATAGAATAGACCTCCAAAACCGCGAACACTTTGCCAGATGATTACGGTAATTGTAATGTCTATTGTCTTGAAAAATTATGTACCGTTATACACTAATATAGTATGTTAGGCAGCTTGTACTATGTCAATGATCCGCGTGTTTATGATGTTTTTATTATAACTTAAGCGCCTAAAACTGGCAAATGTTTGGGGTAGGCAAAGTCCGTCAAGATTCATCTTTAGGGGGGATTTTTCACCCAAGGGGATGATGCTAGCTCGCTCTACTCGCCGGAACCTTTCTTGTGCGCCCGGCATGGGCGCAATCCACTGGTACTTCCCGAAATTTGTCGAACAACGAAAAGTGTACTGGAACCGTTCATTTTTCGAGTGATCATAAACTCATTATAGGACTCGGATATGAGCTAAATTTAAAGCTAGCTTTTACTCTTACGAAAAGCTGAGCATTACAGTTGACAAAATAAGTAAATTCGTCTAATATAAAATTATATTTTACTTTAGACGAGGTGTTTGCTTGTGTATATACAAAGAGCGCTAGAAGATACTGTCCGAAAAGCATCAGCATCATTTCCCGTGATGCTTGTAACCGGCCCGCGCCAGGTAGGAAAATCAACGATGCTAGAAAGATTAGCAGAGCCTAACCGCAAAATTGTGACCTTGGACGATCCGGATATCCGATATTTAGCAAAGAGTGATCCTGCATTATTTTTGCAAAGATACACACCGCCTGTTTTGATTGATGAAATCCAATATGCTGCTGCCGAATTATTTCCGCATATCAAAATGGCGGTTGATAAATCAAAGCGTAATGGGGATTTTTGGATCACCGGATCACAGGCATTTGTCATGATGCAGAATGTCAGCGAATCTCTTGCAGGTCGCGTCGGGATTATTAACTTATTGGGTTTATCGACTAATGAAATTAATGCAGTCTCATCCGAAGTATTTACGACAGACTCGGATAGGTTGATGAAACGCATCGAAAAGGTTAAGAAGTTTGATCTTAATAGCCTGTATTTCCGCATCTTTAAAGGCTCCATGCCGAAGCTCTATGCAGATAATAATGTAGACATTGAAATGTATTATCGCTCCTATATCGATAGTTACCTTAAACGTGACATAAAGGATTTGACACAGGTTGCAGATGAAATGGCTTTCTACAATTTCATGACTGTCGTTGCGGCAAGAACAGCAAAGCCTGTTGTTTATGACGAAATTGCCCGCGAATGTGGCATATCATCTCCTACAGCAAAAAAGTGGCTTTCCATCCTCATGTCATCCCATATCATTGCACTAGTCCAGCCGTATTACAACAACCTCTTAAAGCGAGTCACAAAGACGCCGATGCTTCACTTCCTTGATACAGGGCTTTGCGCCCATCTGTTGAAATGGGGTAATCCCGAAGCTCTGGAAAGAGGGGCTATGTCTGGAGCATTTTTCGAGAGTTATGTTTTTTCGGAGATTTACAAGAGTTACCTGAACGCAGGAAAGGAACCACCCATATATTATTACCGTGACAAGGATAAGAAGGAAATTGATCTGATAATCTACGAGAACGGAGCGCTTTATCCTATCGAAATTAAAAAATCAGCTTCCCCTGGCAAGGATGCCATTAAGCATTTTGGTGTGTTAGAATCCGTTACAGAGCCAGAAAAGTTCGGTGAACTTTCTCAGACGAAACTGAAAATCGGGAACGGCGCAGTCGTCTGCATGGCAAATGATCTGCTTCCCATCAATGCAAAGAACTGGTATGTTCCTGTATGGATGATCTAATTTGAGGTTCCCGTGCTCGGGTCGGAAAAGGCCTTCGAAGATCGTCTTCGAGGGTCAACTTTTCCTCCCAAAGGGGACTGGTACTTCCCGGAATTTGTCGAACAACGAAAAGCAACGAAAAGTGTACTGGAACCTTTCATTTTTCGATTGATCATAACTCACATTATAGGACACAGATATCAATGGCTTACCAGCTATTCTCCACCGATTAGTGACATTAAGCCGTTTACATTTGTATAGAAAGAATTCAGTTAACCTGCTACGGTAATAATGGTATAATAGGGCAAAAGTTTGACTAAAGACTTACTCTTAATATCTGTGACCTTTTGGAAGGGTGTAATGTGTTACCATCCACTTGTCCAGCCCTTTCCGTTGCTTTAGTCACAGAATATGTGGACATACTCATTATTTCAGGGCAACTCATCAAGCAGCTCAAGTTTTCGATTATAAAGGAGTGTCCAAAGCCAGATAGCTTGGAACACTCCTTTATAATCTCCTTTTAAAGGACTTTGACGAAGAAGCTGACGGCTAGAATAGCGGCGAGGGCAAGTATCAGTGTGCCGCCGATGATAATCCAATTTTGTTTTTTGTAGCTTAATTTATGCCAGAGCAAAAGTAATCCCCCCATCAAACATTGACAAGTATTATTCTAACAAAACAAATAAGCTTTATCTATGTATCACTGTGTTTAAAATGGATAGGAAAAACGTCCTGTGTTTTCATAAAAATGATTTAAGATATGTCGTTTGGTATCCTTAATATTGTCAAATTCACGTCTTCGGGGTCAACTTTTCCGCCCAAAGAGGACTGGCACTTCTCTGTGTTAATACTTAAAGGAACGCAAAAGAGCAAGTAGTCCATTCCGCCGGGCACCTTGCTCTTTCATCATCGCCGCTCACTACGGTCAGTTGTATAACCGGGATGTTGACGCATCCCGGTTTTAATCTATACTATTTCTTAGCTAATTATACCTTAATAAAGGTAATGACATCAAGTTAGGGAAGATACGGCTAAAGAAAAAGGATTTAATCGCGGAAGGGTAAAATAGTATTTATTCATCTGAGAGTTTTGGGACAAAATGAGGGTAGGGCCAAAGGGATCGCACCGTGCGCCAAGCTGGTTTTATTACATGACAGTGAAGGTGGGGACAGGCGGATATACCTCCAACTGCTTGGTCAGGTTCTTCATCATCTCATAGGCCGCCTCGCGATGCTGTTCCTTTACCTCGGGGTCTTTGTCGTTTAATACTTTAAGGGCTATCAAGACATTTTCAAAAGCTCTGAGCAATTGATCCCGATAAAAGACGTATTTCGCTTCTGCGGTCATGATAGGGATTAGGCCTTCCGTTGTCTTGATCTGATTTTCCAGTTGAGTGATTTTTTCGGCATATTCACTGTTGTCACGATCTTCTTTGAGCCTAACTTCTTTTTCGCGCAGGCTTTTCTGTTCATTGCCGGAGTGAGGCCGGCAATCTTTTACCTGCTGATCCAGAGATTGGTTCACAGTGGTTAACCGGCTGAGTTCGCTGTCTTTTTCGTTCACCTGTTTTTTCAGATCTTTATGGTCATGTGTAAGTTGCTCTAATTTTTGAGTAGTCTGCCGGCCTGCTTCAACGGCCTGATCTCGTTCTTCTCTAGCTTGGTCCCTTTCCTGTAAGGCTGCTTTCTTTTCTTCTACGGCTTTTTTCAGTTCCAGAGTCGTCAGGCCTTCAATATCCAGTTCGGTGACAAACTCGGCCCGTTCTTCTTCAGGGATGCCTAAGAGGAGGAGGGCCTGGGAGTAGGTCAGATTGGAAAGAGTTTGTGTCCGGGTGCCGGTGCCAAGAGACGCCGAATCCTCGGAGCCGTAAGTTGTGGCGATGCGCATCAGTTTTTCGGCTCGGCTTTGTGAGAAGCTGACGGATTCCTTCAGCCATGTGCTCCATTCTCCATGAGGGACTTTGGTTTTAGCTTCTTTCAGGCGTCGTCCGATCTCAATGAGACTGTAAAGCAGGATTCTCCCGGCCTGATATTTGATGGTGTTGATTTCTGCGGCGATGACTTGAGGTGTTCTCTCCTTTGCGGCGGATTCTGTCATAGCGATGGCTCCTGTCTTTCATACTTCAATCATAAGATATGTGGAAGAGTATGGAAATGTGAGCCGAGTATTAAAGAAAGTTTGCCCATGCAAAATCGGATTCGTGTCCGATTTTGCATGGACAAACTAAGGGTGGAAGACTTTGAGGGAATAGAAATCATTAACAGTGAGCTACTGGGAGAGTTTGCAGAGGATAAAAGAGTATCCTGAGAATTGTAAAGGGGAATTTACAACATGCGTAAAAAATGGCCGCGGTTATTCTACATAAGCTTGGCTATTGGACTGGCATGCCTTTTAGGCTTAGCAGTACAAATTTTCTCTGCCAAGACGTCGGTTCCAACTCCGCCTATTAAGGTCCTTCAGATTCAAGTGCTAACGGTTCCTTCTTACAACTTAAGTGAGATGAGTAATGACTCAACCTTTGACCTCAGTGGTGCTCCGGATACGACTCAAGTGACTGGATTTAGTATCACCGTTGACGAGTCATGTGACTTAAAATTGAATATGACCGATAAAACAATTCCTCTGTCAGGAGGACAGCCCACCTGGGTAAACCTCGATGACTTAATACCGGGAACCCAAGGCGGAGATGGAATTAGCTTAAGAACCTTTAGAAGGTTTTACAGCAAGAGTGTTGAAATTCAAGGGAAATTTCTAAAAGATGGTAGTGTCTTTGGAAGTCTATCCACGACCATAAAGCTCTAGGCAGAGGTTGTCGCAGAACCTGTAGGAACCACCGGGTTCCTTTTTTATTTGCCTGTAGTTTATACGGATGTAAAAAGACCGGAGCAATTCTATAATGAATTTTGAAACAATGTTTGGGGTTTTGCGGGACTGATTTAGGAGGTTGACATGGAAGAGAAAGTAGATTTAAGGCAGTATTGGGGTGTGCTGCGAAAACGATGGATCATCGTGGTGGCTTTGCCACTCATCGCGGCACTCACCAGTGGAGTGATTAGCTTTTTTGTCATAAAACCGGTTTACCAAGCTTCAACCACCTTGATTGTGGGAAAGAAAGCTGCAGAGTCCGGCCAAGAGGCAGTCAAAATGCTCGATAATAATGTACTTCAAGCGAACCAACAACTTGCCAAAACCTATGCCCTGATCGCCCAAAGTCGTACCGTCGAAGAAAAAGTGATCGAAGAACTGGATTTAGAGCTGACGGTTGAAGGACTCGATCGTCTGATCTCCATAAATCAGGTGAAGACGACAGAAATCCTGGAAATCCAGGTGAGCAATACAAACTCTGAGCTGGCAGCCTCGATAGCCAACACAATGGCGCAAGAGTTTTCTAAGGCTGTCATTGAAATTAAAAAAGTTGACAGTGTAAGTATTGTGGATACTGCAGTGATTCCGGATAAGCCCATTAAGCCTAATAAATTGCTGAACATATTGATTGCCTTTATTGCCGGCCTTATGGTTTCCCTTGGCTTGGTCTTCTTGTTGGAATATATGGATAACACGGTAAAGACTTCGAGTGATGTTGAGAAGCTTTTAGGGATTCCAGTACTGGGAATCATTCCAGACTATGAAATGGGAAAATAAGAGCGAGGGGGGACGATTTCATTGGTCTATTCGTTAATCACCTTTGAGCAAACAAAATCTCCAATCTCAGAGGCCTATCGGTCGCTTAGAACAAATGTTCAGTTTACGAGTGTGGATTCAGACACTCAGAAAATAGTCGTCACAAGCTCAGGCCCTAGGGAGGGGAAATCTCATACCGTCGCTAATCTCGCGGTTAGTATAGCTCAATCCGGAAAATCTGTGCTGATTATTGACGCTGATTTACGTAATCCCACTCAACATAAACTATTCGGGTTAGATAATAGAGCAGGGTTATCGGTTTACCTGGTTGAGGATCAGGACTATCGAAAGTATATCTGGGAAACAGTTGTGCCTGGTGTCCGGGTTCTCCCGGCAGGTCCCGTTCCTCCAAATCCTGCAGAGCTCGTCGGGTCCAAACGGATGAAATGCTTGATCGAGGAAGTCAGTGGGGAATTTGACATGGTGCTCATGGATACTCCTCCTGTTATTGCAGTTACAGATGCCGCGATTCTTGCCCTGGAAGTTGATGGTGTCATCTTAGTCTTAGCCTCAGGGGAAGTGGACAAGGGGCATGCGCAAAAAGCCAAGGGTCTGCTGGATAAGTTGGGGATAAAGATCCTCGGCGCGGTTCTCAATAAAGTGGCCATGAATACCAAAGGATATTATTGTTATAACTATTATAACGCTGCAGACGATACGAAGAAGAAGCAAAGCAAGATGGCTTATCTGTAGATATGGAGTGGAGCAGAAGGCATCAAATGTGAAGATTTTCGTAATATTTCCCGAAATAGGAGGGATTTAGGAAAAGATGTCAAACCTATCTCAATAGGAAGGGAGGTAATTTAATGAACTTTGACAAGATTGCTGAATTAGTTCACGAATTAGCTAAAAACCCAAATCGCAGCTCTGTAGAAATACCGCTGTTAAAATCTAACCGCGAAATGAGTAACTGCGAATTGAACGCCATAGCAAAGGTGTTCTCGCAAGAAAAAATATCGGCTAATTCTTTAGCGGCTGTAATGAAACCGACTCTTTATTGGGTATAAAGGGGCCAAGTTATACATGAATATGGACGGAATTATTGCCAATGAAATAGAGCTGCTTATGACTGAATCCGGGCTTAGCAAGGGTGTAGTAAACATCATTAATCGTTGGCTCGATTCCAGCTTTGAAATCAAGGGAAGGTATGGATGGGCCCAATTAACCCTTATAACTTGCGATAGCACTGGGGGAGTTTTAGATGAAGGTCTTCAAGGAGCCATCGCTATGGAACTCTATGCCCTGGCGGCTGATATTTTGGACGATATTCAAGACCAAGATAACAACGATCTCCCTTGGCGTAAAGTCCCTCCTGCCCAAGGGATTAATTTAGCTACCTGTATTCTGGTTCTTAGCTACAAAGCGCTTTCGAGGTTAGCTAATTCCAGGCATTTCGAGAAAGTAAGTGAGATTCTTAACCAGATGGGGTTACAAGCGTGTGACGGACAATTTCAGGAGCTTATGAATGACAGTAAAGATAGAATTACGCTTGAAGAATATTTTGAGATTATTAAGAAAAAATCCGGTGGATTGACCGCCGGCGCTTGTAAAATTGGGGCGATCTTAGGAGGTGCCGATCAAACACTTGCCGGCCGGTTCGAACAATTCGGAATGTGCTTAGGTATGATGAGTCAAATCAAAAATGATCTCGATGACTTCCTGAATTTGGAGACGAAAAGTGATTTGATTAAAGGAAGGAAAACACTACCGTTTGTTTATCTTCTGAATGTTCTTAATGAGATAGAAGCTGAAAAGTTAAAGTACCTGAGTACTTTGGCTAGCCAAGGATTAGCTGAATTCGGGATAACTGAAAAAGGACAGTTAAGAGAATTGGTTGTAAACGAGGGCACTATTCATTATTGTTCAGTAATTCACGAGATGTATAAGCAATGTGCGCTGGGGATTTTAAACGGTATTTTAATTTCGGAAAAAAGTAAAGAGAAGTTGATTCAGCTTGTTGGATAAAATGTTTAGGCGGCTAGCACTTCGAACTGCTAATGCCGTCTTTATTTTAGTTTGTCTTGTATATTTTACTATTCTGTTCAATCAACCCTACGTAGGGCTGAGCCTTAAAAATATTGAAGGAAACTGGAACGTAACGTTTAGTGACCCTCATGGCGAGGGCTATCGATCGGGAATTCGCATAGGGGATATGGTTATAAAAATTAATAACGGCGACCCGGGGACGTATCCGTCGACTAAAAAGTGGGGGGAGGCAGAAGGAGCCTCCACGATTACCGTAAAGAGTCCTGAAGCGCCGCTGAGAGTTGTCCAAATTGAGAATCCGCCTTTTGCTTATACTTTGTTAAGTGAACTCCCGGTGGCCGCTTTAGGAGTTATCTTCTGGTTAGTTGGTCTTGTTACAGTATTTAAGCGACCCTTCCTTGTCAAAGCTCATGCTCTGTTCTGGTTTAATTGGCTGGTCGGATTGGTCATAATCTTAGCCCCGGTTTCCAGTCGTGGATTGATCTTGGCGAGAGAAATAGAGGCCATTGGTTTCTCCCTCGTACCAGTCCTCTTAGTGAATTTTATTTCAGTTTTTAATAACAAGGTTAATCGTTTAAATCAACTCATCATTTGGATTTTAGGCATTATTTCAGCCCTTTTAGTTATGATCTTTGTTTTAAACGGGTTAGGGGCTGCAATCGAGGTTGTGGAAATTAGAAAACTCCCCCTCATTAATGGGGTGATCGGGACTGTTACAGTTTTATGGAATTTAGTCTGGCTGATTAGATTGCCCGCTGAGCAGCCCGCGAAAAACCAGGCAGCCATTGTGCTTTGGAGTCTGGCGATAGGCTTGCTGCCCTTTGTAATACTTACAGCGGTTCCTATCCTTCTGGATGTTGAACTTATCGCTAATCCGAAGGTTAGTGCTCTTTTCATTGTGATTGTTCCGCTTACCCTTAGTTATGTTGTCCTAAATAAGAGTTTGCCAAATGGCCGTATGTTTCTCGAGTCCCTTATTATATCTATGGTTTCTGGCATTTTAACTTGCCTGGCTTGTGCTTATTTTTTATTTCTAATAGGAATGATTAATGATTTGAAGCTCGAGACATATCTACTATGGTTGTCTTTAACTGCTATGGCACTTGTCATCTTTAACCTCTTTAAAGCTTTAGTACATTATGCCGCTGATAAGTATATCTTTACTCATAGAAATCGTGGAATTGGAACTAAAATCGTTGAATTACACAGGAATTCGTCCTCAATGAATGAAGTCTTGATTGTTGAAGAGTTAATAAACCAACTCGGGTTGGAAGGTGCCTTTGTTATAGTAGACGGTCAGGAAGAGCGGTACACTAAAACTGCAGTAGGACGATATCTTGGCAATGCAAAAGAGCAAGCAATTATGGAGGATTATTATCGAATAGCTAAAAATACAAGGCATACCATCCAATATTTTACCGGCAATTTTCCTGCGGAATTGTACATACCTGTTGTTTCCGAAGAGTTTGCATGCGGAATTTTCCTGAGCCATCGCCGTTCTTATATCAAATTTAAATCAAATGAAGTACTGATACTCACTAAAGTGTGTGATCAATTAGGTCAACGTCTCAAGTTGATCCGTGACATGAAGCAATTGTCCAGGGAAATAAATGCTATAGAGAAAAAATCTTGGGAAACACAACGAAGAAGCCAGGGGCTGGAAGTAATCAATCGATTGTTATTTAGTAACCTAGAGGAAGAAAAGAAAGTTCTGGCGCGGGAAATACATGACGGAGTATTACAGATAGGCTTAGATCTAAATCGGAGAATGAAAGAATTAATTACTAATTTTTCGACTGAAAGTAATTGTATTCAAGCGATCTTGGAAATGCAGGACATGATGGAGGATTTGAATTATGAACTTCGTTCAATTTGCAGTAATTTGCGCCCATCTTCTTTGAGGGATTTGGGTCTTATTCCTGCTGTCGAGGTCATGTTTCAGCAAATTATGCAAAAAGAGCTTTTGGTTATAGTGCTGGAAGTAAGAGGAGTGACTAGAGAGGCTCGGTTTAATGAGGATATTGAACTGGTAGCGTTTCGATTTTTGCAGGAAGGCATTAATAACGTTATAAAGCATTCTGGTTCCTCCGGAGTAAATGTCACCATTACCTTGGTCAATAAGAAAATTGAAATGATCATGAAGGATTCCGGTAAAGGGTTTGACCCCCGGGAGATAGCTGATTGGTCGTTAACGGGCAATCATTTCGGAATCATTGGCATGAAAGAACGGATAGAAAGCTTGGGTGGAGAGTTTTCTATCACTGCAAAGATTGGTCAGGGTGCGACCCTTAAGGCGTCTATTCCGATTTAGAGCTTACCAATTACCAGATAACTAAGGATTATTGAAGGAGGTGGAAGTGTGATGGTCCCTGGTTTGGAGAAGACCATAAGAGTTGTAGTAGTAGATGATCATACACTCTTTGCGGAAGGGACGGTATCATTGCTATCCTCTGAGAGCTATATCTCCGTTGTGGGAACGGCTAAGAATGGAAGAGATTGTTTAAAACTAGTGAAGACGGAACATCCGGACGTGGTATTACTCGATATTAATCTTCCTGATTTCAGCGGAACTGATTTGATAGAAAAAATAAAAGTGCTGGCTTCAAATGTTAAAATTATTATGCTGACCGGACAAAGCCCAGAGGGGTATGTTGATGCCTCCTTAAATAAAGGTGCCAATGGTTTTCTTCTTAAAGATTGTTCAAAAAGTGAAATGACAGCGGCAATATTGCAGGTCTCAAGTAGTAGCGGTCAGTACTATTTTTCCCAAAACATGGCCCCGTATCTTAGATCTGTAATTGTTGGCGAAGAGACCGGAACGAATACCAGTGAGTCAAAAAGATTCTCACTGACTCCAAAGGAACTAGAAATAATAGAATTAATCGCCCAAGGCTTGCGCAATAGAGAAATCGCTGCCGCCTTGGAGATTAAAAACCGCACTGTGGATTTCCATGTCGGCAATATCTTGTCAAAGTTAGGCGCAAAATCCCGTTTAGAGGCTGTATTGATTTATACAAAGGATAATGGCCTAGGGGATAAGATTAGTTAAAGAATGAGGTAATCTTTTATAAGCAGTTATAGAGTCTAACAGCGAAAAAATACGCTTGAACGTCTTTTTAAGACGGGTCAAAGCGTATTTTTTTGTATTTTTCATCATCAGATGGTGCCGCGCCGGCGGCATGGGGGTCTACCCTGACAAAAAGACCCTAAAGACATGCCAAAGAATCCCCAGACCCGCAAGCAGGGTAGCTTCGTCCACAGAAGCGAACCCATTGCATGGAGAGGCGGTAAAGGCCCACAAGACGGTGCGGGGAGACGGAGCCACGGGTTCACATCAGGTATTACCCGGAGGTTTGGCACGAAAGTGTCCGGTGGACAGTTTCGCCGAAGCGGCTATCTCCAAAGAAGACTTATCCGCTGAAGGTAGCTCCCGCACCGGCGAGTGGGCGACCCTCGGAATGCTGAGGGACATGAAGGCACTGTCTTTGCACGAATTAACTAATCTTGCACGAATGTGGACGAAGCAGCCCGACCTGAGTGCACCTGTAGAAACTACCTGAAAAGTTTATTTGTTTTTCCCGTAGCTTCTACGGATGTACAAATATTGGAAGCCACTTATAATGAACTCAAACATAAAGTTTGAAGAATTATCTGGCCGTCTTTCTCAATAATATCAATACAAAGTTGCAGGAAGCAGAAAGGTTTGGGTAAAGAGGCGATAATTCCGTATTTGTACTACTGTAAAGGAGCCCATTCATGAAATTTAACCGAAAATCCTTAACATTAATATTAATTGATGTAGTACTAGTCAATTTAGCTGCCTTCGGAAGTTTTTACCTCCGTTTTGAAGGAAATATTCCTCAGGAATATTTCTTAACTTATTATCATACAGCTTGGGCCGGAACGCTGATTTACTTAATCATCTTCTCAATATTTGGCCTATATAACCGGCTTTGGCAGTATGCCAGTATCAGTGAACTTCTTTCGATTGTTTATGCGGTTACGGTTGGAACGAGTAGTGTAGTACTCGTCATTTATTTTTTGGCCCCGATGCGCTATCCAAACACGGTGGCCGTGTTATTATGGCTGACCACCACGTTTTTGATCGGAGGCTCTCGTTTCCTGGGACGGATATTACAAGACAGTGTTTTCAACCTGCATTTCTCCGGAATCCCGAAGCGAGTCCTGATCATTGGGGCAGGAGATGCCGGGGCCTTAGCGGTTCGTGAACTGAAAAATTCCAATTATCGTGATGGTTACCCGGTGGGGATCATCGATGACGCTCCGCAAAAGCAAAAACTTAAATTGATGGGAATTCCCGTCTTAGGAACCAGGAAGGATATCCCGCGAGTTGTCAGATCCCACAAAGTTGAAGAGGTTATTATTGCCATGCCTTCAGCCTCAGGGGATGTGATTCGGGATATGACTGAGATTTGCGAAAAAAGCGGGCTTGTCATTAAGATTATTCCCGGTATTTATAACTATTTCAGTGGACAAGTGGATAGCTTAAACGTCCGCGAAGTACAGATCGAAGATTTACTGGGAAGGGATCAGGTGGATCTCGATATTGAGGAGGTAGCGGGTTACTTAGCGGGAGAAACCGTCTTAATTACAGGTGCTGGGGGGTCAATCGGCTCGGAACTCTGTCGGCAAATATGTAGATTTAACCCGCAAAAACTTATCCTGGTTGGACGTGGTGAGAACAGTATTTTTGATATCGAGCAAGAACTGCGTACAGAATGTCCCGGGATTAACGTTATTGCAGAAATCCTGGACGTCAAAGACCGGGAAAAAGTGGAATTGGTTTTTAGCAGGTACAAACCGGGAGTTGTCTTTCATGCCGCTGCTCATAAGCACGTTCCACTCATGGAGCGAAATCCTGAAGAAGCTTTGAAGAACAATATCTTAGGAACTTATAATGTGGCAGAGATCTCGGATATTACCCAAGTAAAAACCTTTGTCCTTATTTCCACAGATAAGGCTATAAATCCGACGAGTATTATGGGGGCCACAAAACGAGTGGCTGAGATGATCATTCAAAATCTCGATCGACAATCCCAGACGCGGTTCGTCACCGTTCGCTTTGGCAATGTCCTGGGGAGCCGGGGAAGTGTGATTCCGACGTTCAAGAAACAGATTGCTAAGGGTGGTCCCGTGACAGTGACTCATCCTGAGATGGTACGTTACTTTATGACCATTCCGGAAGCGGCCCAACTTGTGATTCAAGCGGGTGCCATGGCCCAAGGTGGGGAGGTTTTCATTCTGGATATGGGAAAACCGGTCAAAATTGTTGATTTGGCAGGGGATTTGATTCGGCTCTCAGGCCTTAAAGTGGATGTGGATATTAAGATTGAATATACAGGCATACGTCCCGGGGAGAAACTGTATGAGGAGTTGCTCACAGCAGATGAGGGGACTGCGAGTACGAAGCATCAGAGAATTTTTGTGGCAAAGCCAAATGGAATAAATGCTGAAGGGATTGAGAGTTTGGTGCAGATGATTAGGGAGCGAGGTTCTTACTTGACGAGGGAACAGATCGTAACTGTGTTGGGTGGGGTTGTGCCGGGGTTTAAACAATTTTCGGTGAAGAAAGAGATGAGGAGGGCTATATAGATGATTCCGTTAGCAAGGCCAGATATCACAGAGAAAGAAAAACAAGCCGTACTAGAGGTCTTGGATTCCAATATCCTAAGCTTAGGGCCCAAATTGAATGAGTTTGAGAAAAAAATGGCAGATTACGCCGGAACACAGTTTGCAATAGCCTGTAATAGTGGAACCAGTGGTTTGCATATGATTATCGCTGCTTTAGGAATAAAAGATGGTGATGAAGTAATTACTACGCCCTTTAGTTTTATTTCCTCCAGTAACTGTATGTTATTTGAGCGTGCCAAACCTGTGTTTGTGGATATTGATGAGAAGACCTATAACTTGGATACAACACAAATTGAAGAGAAGATTACCGAAAGAACCAAAGCAATTTTACCGGTTCATGTTTTCGGGCAGCCTGCCAACATGAATGACATCAGACGTATTGCTCTTAAGCATGGCTTAGCGATTATTGAAGACTCTTGCGAGGCGATTGGGGCAGAGTGGAATGGTAAGAAAGCCGGAGCGATGTCTAATGCCGGGGTTTTCGCCTTTTATCCGAATAAGCAAATGACAACGGGTGAGGGTGGGGTTGTTGTTACGAACAATGAAAACCTTGCTAAGTTATGTTATAGCCTCCGGAATCAAGGACGTGGAATTGATACTCAGTGGCTCAATCATGTTCGGTTAGGTTACAACTATCGGATGAGTGACATTAGTTGCGCACTTGGTATTGCCCAATTGGAACGTATTGATGAGATCCTCGCTAAACGCCAGCGAGTTGCTGATTTCTATATGCAAAAACTTAAGGATGTGGATGGAGTTATTCTTCCGACCATAGACCAGAGAGCGAAAATGAGTTGGTTTGTTTTTGTAATAAGGTTTGAAGCATGGATCGATCGAAATCTTGTTATGCAACTACTTTTAGAACGGGGGGTTGGATGCAGGCCATACTTTACTGCGATTCACCTTCAGCCTTTCTATCGAGAGATATTTGGGTATAAGGAAGGGGATTTTCCGGTGACAGAACATGTCGCGAGTGGTACTTTGGCTATTCCATTTTTTAATAATCTCACCGAGGAGCAAATCGATAACGTCGTGGCTGAGATTAGGAGAGCTATTCGGTATGCCTCTCTGCCTGATTCCGGAGCACGACTGAAAGAGACGATATGAACTAGGAGTGTAGAGTGATCATGCTATCTTACGTTAAGGTTAAGAGAGTCATGGATTTATTATTTTCTATTATTTTGTTGATTGCAGTATCCCCGATTATGCTTTGTGCAGCCCTTGCCATCAAGTTAGGGTCCCGGGGGCCCGTGCTCTTTAAACAAGAGCGGCCAGGTAAAGATGGAGTAATATTTACGATTTATAAGTTTCGTACAATGCGCCTGGAGAGGGAGAAAGATGGTCATTCCTTATCCGATATGGAACGGATGACTCGTGTCGGTGGGATTATACGAAAGCTTAGTGTCGACGAGTTGCCTCAGCTTTTTAATATATTAAAAGGGGAGATGAGTTTCATTGGTCCCCGTCCTTTGATGGTTCAGTATTTGGAGCGATATACGCCTGAACAAATGCGGCGGCATGATGTGACGCCGGGAATATCCGGATGGGCACAGATCCATGGGCGTAATCAGGTAGGCTGGGAGACAAGATTTAAATATGATGTGTGGTATGTAGATCATATTTCCTTTGGCCTGGATTTAAGGATTTTCTTTAAGACTTTGGGGATTGTGTTTTTAAGGCGCGGGGTTAATCAGTCGAAGAATCAGACGATGGAAGAGTTTGGTGCGGCTGAGAGGACAATGTCATGCAAATAAAGCGGTATTGGCTTATGGTGAGAATGGCATTTATCAGAAGCGGATTTCGACGAGCGGAATTTGCAAGAAGGAAAGGAATCTATAACGCTATCGGTGAGAATGTTATGATTCAATCCAGAAAAATTCCGCTCTATTCACGCTTAATTCGTTTCCATAACAATATTATGGTTGCCTCGAATGTGACGTTTCTAACCCATGATGTAACACACAATATGCTTAATAAAGCATTTCCTGATAACAAGTTTACAGAAAAAATCGGCTGTATTGAGATCATGGACAATGTCTTTATAGGGGCCAACTCAACGATCTTATATAATATTCGGATTGGCCCCGATGCAATTGTAGCGGCAGGGAGTGTTGTCACAAAAGATGTCCCGGAAAATACTGTTGTTGGGGGGAACCCAGCCAGGGTTATAGGGACGTTTGACGACTACGTGAAAAAAAGATTATCAGACTTAAATACCTATCCGGAAGACTTAAAACCAAAAGGTAAAAGAATCAAACCGGAATTGGCTGTGCATGAGTGGGAGAAGTTCGATGCTAAAAACTAAACCATAAATGAGGTTATGCTGTGAAAGATCTAATTATTGTTGGTGCCGGAGGGCACGGGCGCGAAGTTCTGGAGTGGGTGAGGGACATCAATGAAGATAATCCAACCTGGAACGTGCTGGGTTTTATTGATGACAATTTAAATCAATTGGCTGATAAAAAATGCAGCTATAAAATAATCGGAAGAATAGCGGACTGGAAGATTGAGAAAAATCAATGCTTTGCTTTGGGCATTGCTTCTCCGGTAATTAAAGAAAAGGTAACGAAGCTGCTTAGGGATCGTGGTGCAGAATTTGCTTCAGTTATTCATCCCACCGCCAGAATTGCCGAAAGCGCAACCTATGGTCTTGGATTTGTTGCCTACCCCAATTCGGGGATAGGGCCCGACGCCTATGTGGGCGATTTTGTCACATTATTGTCTTCGAAAATTGGTCATGATGCTTGGGTTGGCGATTACACGACAATATCTTCGCACTGTGGGGTTAATGGAGACGTCAGATTGGGCAAGAGAGTTTTTCTAGGTAGTCATGCAGCGATTGTGCCGAAGAAAAGAATTGGGGATGACGTATATGTGGGACTGGGTAGTGTTGTGATTAATGATGTAGAGAGCAATATGAAGGTTTTTGGGAATCCGGCAAGAGGACTACGTTAAAAACATGATTAAGCATAAAGGAGATGAGAGATATGAGTAACCTGCAGAAATACAATGAGGTTTTTACAACCTTATTTAATATAGATGACAATCAGTTAAACAAAGACTTTACCTTTAAAAATGTCGAGGATTGGGATTCGATTCTTCACTTGTCGTTGATAACAGAGCTTGAAGATACCTTTGATGTAATGTTTGAAACCGAAGATATACTCTCTTTTGGTTCCTACGAGAACGGTATGAAGATACTGGAAAAGTATGAGGTTTCTTTTAATGATGTTTAGGAGGTTCGAATGACAGGCTTATTAAGAGATAAAGTATGTATTGTTACCGGTGCGGGAAGGGGCATCGGTCGTGCAATAGTGGAAAGCTTTGCTGCTGAAGGTGCTTTTGTGTATGCAAATGACGCAAGAGAAGGTTCTGTAGATTCCTGGCTTACTGAAAGTAAACTACGCAATCAAATTAGGCCGCTTTATTTTAACATAACGGATTCGGCAGGGGTTAAGAATGCTTTAACACACCTAAAAAAGGAAAGACAACAGCTTGATGTCCTTGTGAATAATGCAGGGGTTGAATATAACGAGCTTATTGGTATGATATCCCGGGAAAACCTGGAAAGAATGTTTTCGATTAATGTCTTTGGAACCATTGAAATGCTGCAAATGGCAAGTCGCCTGATGTCAAGACAAGATAGTGGCGGCAGCATTATTAATATATCGTCGCTGGTCGGAATCAGAGGCAACCCTGGGCAACTTGTATATTCGGCAACAAAGGGTGCGGTCATAGCCTTGACAAAATCTGCCGCTAAAGAACTTGCCTCGAAAAATATAAGGGTTAATTCGATTGCTCCGGGTCTCACAAAAACAGAGATGATGGAAGCCGCAGATATTGAGAAGTTAAAAGGCAGGATCGCCAACATTAGTGTAGGGCGCATTGCGGAACCTTCAGATATAGCACGGGCTTGCGTTTTTTTTGCTTCGGATTTATCAGGGTATGTTTCGGGACAAGTTCTTGCGGTCGATGGCTGTACGATAATGTGAGGAGGATATTATATGCATTTAGGAATTGATAGGCACAGCCGAGAAATCATTGCCGCCATTGATGATACAGGCCTGGAATTAAGCTATGGCGGATTGTGTGATTTTGCCCAAGTGTTCGGAGCCATGATGCCACGACGGTCTATGGTTTTTTGTCTGTGTGAGAATACAATTGGTGCCCTGTCCGGCTACATTGGCTGTTTATCCAATCGGATTGTTCCTCTTTTGATTGGTGCTGCTATAGACCGCAAGTTGCTAGCCCGGTTGATTGAGGTATATACCCCGGCTTACCTGTGGATGCCCGAGCGGCTGGTATCCGAATTTAACTTGCCCATATTATATAAAGGGTATGGATTTGTCCTTGTTCGTACGGAACATGAACTTTATCCGATCAATGACGACTTGGCGATGCTGCTCACAACCTCCGGCTCAACAGGCAGCCCGAAATTGGTGCGTCATAAATACATCAATCTTGAAGCAAACGCCAAAAATGTGGCCGCTTTTTTTGGCTGGACAAAGGACGATCGTGCTATTGCCGATTTGCCAATGCAATATACCATGGGACTTAATGTGATTAACAGTCATCTGTACGCAGGAGCATCGGTGTTGCTTACGGCGCATAATCTGATGAGTCCTGATTTCTGGCGTAATATTAAGGATCAGCGTGCCACTAATTTCACAGGAGTTCCTTTCAGTTATGAGGTTTTATTTAAACTTCGTTTTACCCGAATGGATTTGCCATATTTGACCACACTTGCCGAAGGAGGAGGAAAGCTGACTACTGGCATGTTTGCTGATCTTGCAGACTACGCCGGCCGTACCGGAAAGAGATTTTTCGCTACCTTTGGCACTACCGAGACATCAGCCCGGCTGGCGTTTTTACCTCCGGAGCTTGCTAAAGCCAAGATTGGAAGTATAGGTCGAGCGATACCTGGGGGTGAATTGTTTTTACTGGATGAAAACGGTAAAGAAATAAAGCAAATGGAAGCTGAGGGTGAGATGGGATATAGAGGGCCAAATGTGACTATGGGGTATGCTTTTTGTCGTAATGATTTGCTGCTGGGTGATGAATGGCAGGGAGAATATCTTACGGGAGATATTGCTAAACGAGATAGTGACGGATGCTATTATATCATCGGCAGAAAAAGTAGGTTTTTAAAGCTTTATGGACTACGCGTCAGCCTCGATCGATGTGAAAGGTTAATAAAGGATGAGTTCAAGATAGATTGTGTGTGTACAGGTACAGATAAACGAATGGATATTTATATCACAGGGGATAGCTGCAAAGATGGAGTACAGCGGTTTATTAGTAAAAAAACTGGGATAGTTATGTCTGCTTATGCTGTGTTTATTGTTGAGAGTATACCGCGCAATGAGTCAGGTAAGGTTCAGTATGAGGCATTAGTTAGAAAGCGGACCTTGCGGGTGATTTGAATCAGGGGTGTTTTGATGAGCTAGATAAAACGGAGGGTGTGTATGGAACTACAGCTGGAGCCGAAGCAAAATGTAACTGCCGTTAAATTTGCGATATCAAAACAAATCCTTGCTAATATGTGTTTTGTGATGTTTTTTGCCTCAGATACGATTTCATTTTGTACGACCCGGCTTTTCGGATTTTATGGCTTGGCGGACTATGCCTGGATTTTGACGTCGATTATTATCTACTTTCCTCTGCTGTTGATGCCATTTGTAAGCGGAGAAAGAAGACGTACACGTGATTTCTTGCTTCTTTGGGTGACTGTATTATTAGCATTTATAGTTACAATTATGGTCCATCCCGAATATGAAACTTGGTTTAAACATCCGCTTTATGGTGTCTGGGATTACATCTTTAGACCGGATCGTGCTTTGTATGCTTATTTTATGGTGCGAATTATTAATGATCCGAAGCAAATACTGAAAAATTTAAAATTTGTCTCCTACATTTTTCTGATTTATGGATTCTATAAATTTACGAATGCAATGCAGGTTGGTAGTTGGCTGACATTGACGGCAAATGGATATGAAGAACTGCCCTATAGTATGAGCTTTGGCTATGACATGATGTTACCTTCAATGGTATTTCTGTATTATGCAATGAGAGATAAGAAAACCTTACACTTGGCACTTAGCATTATGTGTATATTTATGATTTTAGTGGCTGGTTCTCGAGCACCTTTGTTGTGGATTATAGTATTTTTTACTGTGATGCTGATAAAAGGTTTTATAACTAGTAAGGTTAAGGTAATTTGGGGATTGACTGTACCTGTCTTTTTGTTGATATATCTGAAACTTGAAGACTTAACTGGGTTTCTTGTGTTTTTCTTGCAAGCTCGAGGTATATCAGCCAGAAGTATAGACATGCTGTTATCTGGCTCCATAAGTGATGATAACGGCAGAGCAGCAATCTATGATATGTCAATCGAGATGATCAAGAACATGGGCTTTTTTGGTTATGGGCTGTACGGGGATCGTTATGTAATCGGGAATTATTATTTTTGGGGGTATCCCCATAATATTTTCCTGGAGATTTTGATAACCTTTGGTGTCCTATGCGGGGGATTGTTAATCTTCTTTCTGTTATACCATGGTGTCTGGACACTGCTAAAATGCCATGACGATGATTGGCTGGATTTGTTTTTAATCTTTTTGGCTTGCTCTTTAAAGCTGCTGCTCTCTGATTCCTATTGGTATGTGCCTGAGTTTTGGGCTGGGATTGCGGTGGTCTACAGTTGGAACAGACAGCAAAAAATTAGCAAAAAGGAAAGGATGAAACAGATTAATGGGTGATGAAATTCAAGATACTAATGAAATTATTGTTAGTATCAGCTGCTTGACCTATAAACATGAAAAGTACTTAAGGCAAGCTCTTGATTCCATGTTGATGCAAAAGACAACCTTTGCCTATGAAATCATTGTGCATGATGATGCCTCAACGGACAATACAGCCGCTATTATCAGGGAATACGCTGAGAAGTACCCTAATATCATTAAACCAATACTCCAAAGGGAGAATCAATATTCTAAGCATGTATCTATTACCCATAAGTTTATTCTCCCCGCAGCCAGGGGTAAATATATAGCCTATTGTGAAGGAGATGATTATTGGACTGATCCGTATAAATTACAAAAGCAAGTGGATTTTCTGGAAGAGCATCCTGAATATATTGCGACCACCCATGAATGCTGGGAAGTTGATGAAAATGGAAAAATGTTGTCAAGCCGGTACTTTTATGGATACAGAAAAAGTGGTGTTTACACGCTGGAAACTCATCAAAAAAAGAGATTATTATACGGACAAACTGCTACTCTTTTGCATAGGAGAGAAGCCATCGAGCTCAATAATCCTGAGGTGGTCGATAAATATGGGAAGCTAAAAGCAACGGGGGATGTCAAGAAAGCAATGCTCATCTCTATACGAGGGGATACTCATTGTTTCGAGGAAGTCATGAGTCATCATAGGCGTATCTATGCGGGCGGTGATAGTTGGAGTGCACAGCTCTCTAAAATCAATGTCAATAGATTTGTTTTCGATGAATGCCTTGCTATGCAGGACTTTGCCGGAGAAGTGCTGGGGGTTAAGCTGAATTACTCAAAGCTTCTGATTTTATATACTACGATTGCCCTGGGCAAGACGATATTGAAGCCTAATAAAGACAAGTGGGATAGCTTCTTATATATGTGCAGTGTGTTTCCCAGTAAACCATATATTACCGTCAAAATTATGCTGACATTGATTAAGTATCCTTTCCTTGTCTTAACGACAAGAGTCAGCGGTTTGCGTCATAGGCTATTGTATGGTAAAGCCTGAATCTATGCCGCAAGACACAAAAAAGATGGTTGTTTCAGCCTTGTTTTGGAAGTTGCTTGAGAGCTTGGGAGTTCAGGGAATCCAATTAATAATTCAGCTTGTTCTGGCGCGCTTACTCATGCCTAAGGATTTTGGCACCATTGCTTTGATTACTATTTTTGTAAATTTGTCTAATATACTTCTCCAAAGGGGATTTACTTCGGCGCTTATACAGAACAAGGATGTTGATGAGACAGATTTTTCTACTGTATTTTTCATAAGTGTCGCCGGTTCCTGCCTATTGTATTTGTTGCTTTTTTTCGCGGCCCCTTATATCGCCGGCTTTTACAATATCATGGAGCTTTCCATTGTCTTGCGAGTTTTGGCGGTTTCCCTTCCCTTTAGTGCCGCAAATTCTGTGCAAATAGCCTTTGTATCCCGAAATATGCAGTTCAAAAAGCTGTTTTTCAGCAGCATGGGTGCCATAGTTTGTTCCGGAACCATAGGCATTGTGATGGCTCTTGGGGATTTTGCCGTATGGGCACTGGTTTCACAACAGATATCCTATGTAATATTGAACTGTTTCTTTATGGCAAAGGTTGTGAAATGGCGGCCTAAAATGCTGTTTTCCACTCAAAAAGCCGCAGGCCTTTTTTCCTTTGGATGGAAAATGCTGCTTACCTCTTTGATAGATGCAATATATATAGATATTTACACGATTGTCATCGGAAAACTATTTAGTCCCCAGATGCTTGGTTATTTCAACAGAGGGAAACAATTTCCGGGAATAATTGTAACAAGTCTTAACGGATCTATCCAAGCGGTTATGTTTCCGGCTTTTTCCCGGGTTCAAGATGACAAATTGAAGCTTAAGAATATGATGCGGCGCTCAATAGTCACAAGTTCATTTATTGTGTTTCCGATAATGGCAGGACTCGCCGCAGCGGCGAATCCTATGGTGAAGTTAATTTTAACGGACAAATGGCTTTATTGTGTTCCCTTCCTTCAGATCTATTGCGCCTATTTTGCACTTTATCCGATCCACACAGCAAACCTTCAGGCGATTAGTGCAATTGGTCGAAGTGACATTAATTTGAAATTAGAAATCATCAAAAAGTCCGTAGGTATCATCATACTCCTAATAACCATACCCCAGGGAATAGTTTCGATAGCTATAGGCGGAGTTGTCACTGGTTTGATCAGCTTAGTGATCAATTCCTACCCAAACATAAAGTTACTTGGTTACCCAATCCATGAACAGATTGCTGACATCCTGCCTTCCTTTTTTCTTTCCTTGGCGATGGGAATGGTTGTTGACTCAATCATGCTTCTCGAGCTGCCGGTGGGAATAACCCTTACCCTGCAAGTGCTCGTGGGTACTGTGGTTTATTTTGGCGTAGCGGCATTATTAAAGTTTGAATGTTTGAGCTATGTTTTAAAAATGTCAGGATATCCTTTCCGAAATCCTTTAAAAAAACAAAAGGAGCTATGATATGAAAGATCTGGTTATTGTAGGAGCTTCCAATGCAGCTAGGGATGTACTGCAGGTCGTGAAAGAAATAAATAAGATTGAGATGACATGGAATATCAAAGGATTTATTGCCGATAGTGGCTTAGATATTCCTAAACTCACAAATGGAGAATTCGATATTGTTGGTACGATCGCCGAATGGACTCCGAAACCGGCGGAAGACTATGTATGTGCCATAGCTGATCCTGATTCCAAGAGAATCGTGACACAACGATTAAGGGCTAAGGGCGCCAAATTTGCTAATATCATTCACCCGAATGTTGAGATAAATGACTACTGCTCACTGGGAGAAGGAATCATTCTTTACAGAGACGCAGTTATAGGGCCGAATGCCGTTATAGGGGATCATGTTCATATAAACACAAAAATTGCCCATGATTGTCAGATAGGAGATTATTCTACGGTAAGTATTTTATCGGCAATTCTGGGTTATGTAAGGATTGGCAGCGGTGTTTTTGTCAGCGCAGGTTCCACAGTTATTCCGCATATTTCTATTGGTGACAATGCCTATATTGGTGCGGGCAGTGTGGTCATAAAGAATGTTGAAGACAATACGAAAGTATTCGGTAATCCTGCAAGAGAAACAAGGTGAAGGTTAAAGGATATTTGAAGATGACCAAACTGTATTTCTTAAAGAAAGAAAATGCTGCTACTTACTCAGAATTATTTGCCAGAAACGTTTTAGGTAAATGGTTAGAGGTGGATGGAAGTAGTTTATCTATAAGTATTAATGAGTTTGGCAAACCCTATTTAAGAGACTATCCAAATATACACTATAATATTTCTCACAAAAAAGGGGCTATCGTTTGCGCTGTGTCAGACGAACCGGTGGGGGTGGATATTGAAAGAATAACAAACTTTAATAAACGTATTGCCGAGCGGTTTTTTACTCAAAATGAGCAAACTTATATTTTTGCTGATAAGAGAAATCAAGATCAGAGATTTGCCAAAGTATGGACAAGGAAAGAGGCTTATGTTAAATGGATAGGCAAAGGGATGATGATACCCTTTACGTCATTTGATGTTCTCCAATTAGATCATAATAATGTGTTTATTAATACGGAGTTTGTTGGTGGGTATGTTATATCGGTTTGTCATTACAGCATTTAACTTATAGGGAGAAATTAGTTTGAATAATCTATTTTATGATTTAATGAACTCATGGCTCACTAAGGAAGGTGTTAATTCAACCGAAGCCTTACTCCAATGGATCCATGAACAAAACAGGAAACTAGAAGTTAAAATCGAGAGAATATCTTTAGAGGATAGCGATTTTTGGTTCTTTGATAAGCATTCCGGTTTGATCAGGAATAAAAGCAATAGCTTTTTCTCTATATCCGGAATTCAACAATATCAAAAGGATGATCTGCTGATCGAACAACCCGTTATTATCCAGAATGAAATAGGATTCTTAGGAATTATCTTCCAAAGGATCAATGGAGTACTGCACTTCTTAATGCAAGCCAAAATAGAGCCGGGCAACATCAATAAAGTACAGATTTCGCCCACCATCCAAGCAACAAAGAGTAATTTTACGCAAAAACATGGTGGAAAGAGACCTGCTTTTCTTGACTATTTTATAGAAGCAAAACCCAATCAAACCCTTGTTGATCAGATTCAATCTGAACAGTCTTCTCGTTTTTTTAAAAAAAGAAATAGAAATGTTATTTTGAATTTGGACAAGCATATTACGGTACCGCCTACTCATCAATGGATGACATTAGGTCAAATTAAAGAATTAATGGGTTATGATAACTTGGTTAATATGGATACACGCACAGTACTTTCCTGCCTTCCTTTTTCACTGCTGGAAAGAGAAAAAAGAGGATTAGAAGAAATTGAAAATAGATGTAAGGATAAAACCTTGTTACGTTCCATTAGTGGTGCTGCAAGCCAGCCTTTATTGACAGATATTTACCATACTTTTAACAATTATAAAATGTTTAGCGAGATATATACAAGATTGGTGGGACTGGATTGTTTAAAGAACTGGCATATGGAGAACAACAGATTCGTTTGCGGGGATCCTTTTCCCTTTTGTTTGATTTTTTGTGACATATCGATTGAAGGACGTGAAGTGGTTAAATGGACACAACCTCTTTTTGAGGCTCAAGGAATTGCTACTTTTGGACTCTTAAGTTGTGAAGATAATGGCATAAAGAAATTTCTTGTCAAGGCTAAGCCTGAAATCGGGTGCCTTGATGGAATAGAACTAGGACCATCTGTTCAACATGAACCTGCTCAGGAAAGAGATGAGGATAAGATTACTCGTTTATTTTATGAAAAACTTTCTTCCGGTAAGGATGTCAGGGTTAATGTATTGCTTTCTGAAGAAGGCGGACGCTTTTATCATGAACAAAACCGCAATGTCATTATTGAAATTCAGAAAAATGAAATCCCCTCAGATTTGCCGCGAGGTTATTTTTGGAGTGATTATAAAACCCTAAACACTCTTACCCAGGTTAATAACTGCTTAAATATCCAACTGCGAAATCTACTCTCATTGTTGGAGGTGTGAAATGCATAAATTAAGAATTGGGATATTAGGCCCTTCAGAGATTGCTCTTCGCCGGTTTTTGCCAGCCCTTAAAAAAAGCGCACACTTTGAATATGCAGGAGTGGCTGTTGCCAAACCGGATGAGCGAAATCAATCCTGTCATGACCATGAACTAAAAGCCATGTTCAGAAAATCCATGGCGAAGGCTGAGGATTTTATAAGCAAATATGAAGGTGCTATTTTTACCGGCTATGGACAACTGTTGTCTTCCAGCATTGATGCGATATATATTCCATTGCCTCCGGCTTTACACTTTATATGGGCAAAAAAGGCATTGGAATATGGGAAGCATGTGTTGCTGGAAAAACCTTTTACAACGAATTTGGCCGATACCAAGAAGTTGCTTAAAATAGCAAAGCAAAAGAGATTGGCAGTCCACGAAAACTATGCCTTTTGTTATCATGAGCAAATCGGTAAAATTCGCCAGTTGATTAAGGATAGAGAGATCGGAGAAGTAAGGCAGATAAGGACCGCTTTTGGTTTTCCTTACCGGGGAGCTGCTGATTTTAGATATGACAGAGAACTAGGTGGAGGAGCTTTGTTGGATAGTGGGGGTTATCCTATTAAATTGTCAACCTTGTTTCTTGGTAAAACAGCCCAAATAATGACAGCCGCATTACATACTGCCAAAGAGCACAATGTGGATGTATTTGGAAGTGCCACTTTAGAAAATGATGTTGGCATTACCGCTCAGGTTTCCTTTGGGATGGATAATTCCTATAAATGTGAGCTGGAAATATGGGGAAGTGAAGGGTGTATTTATGCTCCAAGAATTTTTACGGCACCTGCAGATTTGACAGCTACAGTAGTACTGAATAAGCAGGAAGGGAAAGTCTATGAGATTGCCAAGAACGATCAGTTCCTGGGATCTATTGATCATTTCTATCATTGTATTCTAGATACCGCAGTACGTCTGAAAACATACGGTGAAATAGAGACCCAAAGCAGACAGATTGATGACATTTTAAATCTAACTAAAAAAGCAGGGGGCAACTATGAATCATCTAAAATCCATACCGGTTGTTAGACCATCCATGCCACCTTATGAGGAGTATATCGGTGAGATCAAAGAGATCTGGAATAGCCGGTGGCTCACTCATTCCGGGCCAAAACACCAAGCTTTAGAGAAGAAACTCTGTGAATATCTGGACGTGGATAATATCTCCTTGTTTGCTAATGGGCATCTGGCCCTTGAACTCGCCATTGATGCCCTTGGTTTGTCTGGTGAAATAATAACGACCCCATTTACTTTCGCATCTACCACCCAGGCTATCGTGCGTAATCGATTAACTCCGGTGTTCTGCGACATAAATGAGGATGATTATACGATTGATGTGAGTAAGATTGAGGCGCTGATAACTGAAAAAACCTCCGCAATTATGCCGGTTCATGTGTATGGCAATGTTTGTGATGTTGATAGGATTGATGCGCTAGCAAAAAAATATAATCTCAAGGTTATCTACGATGCAGCCCATGCTTTTGGTGTGAAGATAAAGGATAAGGCTGTTGGAAATTTCGGGGACATGTCAATGTTTAGTTTCCATGCTACGAAGGTTTTCCATACTGTTGAAGGCGGTGGTTTGACATATAGTAATTCGAAGTACTCGCAAGTACTTTCAAGGCTTCGTCAGTTTGGAATGGTTGGGCAAGAATCAGTACCAACCATCGGAACCAATGCCAAAATGACTGAAATTCATGCCGCAATGGGTCTGTGTAACCTTCGGTATATCAACGAGAATATTGCCAAGAGAGGTCTGGCAGTGAACAGATACCGTGAATTGCTATCGCGAGTCAAAGGATTGACGTTATGCGATCTACAGAAGGATATTAGTCCTAATTATAGTTATTTTCCTGTGCTATTTAATAAGAAGGAATTTGGCATGAACAGGGATGAGGCTGCTGCTCTGCTTGAGAAAAATAATATCCTTGCCAGAAAATATTTTTATCCACTTACAAATGATTTTGGGGCATACCAGGGGTTGTTTAAACTTCAGCAAACACCTGTGGCAAAGAGGATAGCTGATAATGTACTAACCCTTCCATTATATGCTGACTTGACAGTTGAAGACGTGGATATGATCTGTAAGATCATTTTGCAGTAATGGCTAAGCAGGTTGTCTTAACTTTAGAATTGGAGGGAAAGAGATGAAAGGTATAATTCTTGCAGGAGGCAAGGGAACCCGATTGTATCCTATGACCCGGGCAGTATCAAAACAATTATTGCCTATATACGATAAACCGATGATCTATTATCCTCTTTCAGTCTTAATGATGGCAGGTATTCGGGAGATACTTATCATATCAACACCAGAGGATACACCGATCTATGAAAAGCTTTTTGAAGATGGTTCCAGGTTAGGACTTAAACTTTCTTATAAGGTACAAGAAACTCCCAGAGGGCTTGCCGATGCATTTATTCTTGGTAAAGAGTTTATTGCCGAGGATAGAGTTTGTTTAATTTTAGGCGACAATATTTTCTATGGACAAGACTTTGTGCGACTTCTTCATAATGCCAGTGAATTAAAAGAGGGTGCCTACATCTTTGGATATCCTGTGAAAGATGCGCGATCGTTTGGAGTTGTTGAGTTTGATGAAAATAGAAAAGTGGTTTCTATTGAAGAAAAACCAAGCAAGCCAAAATCAAATTACGCTGTTCCGGGGTTATATTTTTACGATAACCAGGTTGTAGAGATAGCTCAAAGTGTTAAGCCTTCGGAACGGGGGGAAATTGAAATTACTGCTGTTAATAATGCTTATCTTGAGCAAGGGGAGCTTAATGTTATTTTGCTTGGCCGCGGTATGGCTTGGCTGGATACTGGTACCCCTGATGGCATGCAAAAAGCTGCTGAGTATGTTGAGGCGGTCCAGTCCAGGCAAGGATTCTATATAGCATGTTTAGAGGAAATTGCCTGGCGGAGAGGATTCATTGATGATCAGGAATTAAACGTTATTGGCGAAAGCTTGAAGATGACGGATTACGGACAGTACATTTTATCTTTATTAAATGAATAATTAAAGTTAGAGCTGAAGTAAGAATTAAAATAGGAATTAAAGTCAGTGTTAAAGGGGAAGGTTTTGACAATGAAATTTATTTTAGTCACAGGAGGCGCTGGCTTCATTGGCAGCAACTTTGTAAAAACAATGTTGTACAAGCACCCTAACTATAAAATTATTAATGTTGATGCATTGACCTACGCAGGAAATCCGGAGAACTTACAAGCTATATCTGATAACCATAACTATTCATTTATCAAAGCAGATATTAGGGACAGACAAAGGATGGATGAACTATTTTTGACCTGCAATATCGATACAGTTGTAAACTTTGCTGCAGAATCACATGTTGATAGAAGTATCGAAGAACCGGAAGTTTTTCTAACGACTAATGTTATTGGGACACAAGTTTTGCTTGATGCAGCAAAGAAGCATTGGAAAATGAATCCTAGTGATAAGTATAGTAAGGAATACAAACCTGGAGTAAAATTCATCCAAGTATCAACAGATGAAGTGTACGGAGCTTTAGGTGAGACAGGTATGTTTGTTGAGACGATGCCGCTAATGCCAAATAGCCCATATTCGGCATCCAAAGCAAGTGCGGATTTGATTGTAAGAGCTTATCATGAAACCTTTGGAATACCAGTCAATATAACAAGGTGTAGTAATAATTATGGGCCATATCAGTTCCCCGAAAAACTGATTCCTCTTATGATCAATAACTGTCTTAAAGAAAAGGAACTTCCTGTTTATGGCGATGGCATGCAAGTAAGAGACTGGCTTCATGTATCAGATCACTGCACTGCAATTGATGCAGTTCTTCATAAAGGCAAAGACGGAGAGGTCTATAATATTGGTGGAAATAATGAAAAAACCAATATAGAAATTGTAAAATTAATTGTTAATACTCTGGGGAAGTCTGAAGACTTAATTAAAAACGTTAAAGATCGTCCTGGACACGATAGAAGATATGCTATCGATAATACAAAAATTACAACTCAACTAGGCTGGGAACCAGCTTATACATTTGAACAAGGGATAAAAGAGACGATTGCTTGGTATATAGAGAATACTGAGTGGCTGGAAAGCATTGCCTCGGGTGATTATGCAAGGGAGGGCTAACATTGTTGTGCTGTTACCTTTAAAAATTGCGTGGCGATTTCTGCTTGATAAAAAGTTACAAACAGTCTTAGTTATTTTCGGCATAGCCATAGGAGTCTCTGTTCAGATTTTTATCGGCCTGGTCAGTCAAGGACTTGAAAAGACATTAGTCAGTAAGATTTTAGCTTATAGCCCCCATATTACCATGTACTCCAAAAGTGGAGGATTTGGTGACTGGCAGAAGGAAGCGGACAGGATCAGAAGTGATTTCCCTGAAGTTGAAGCCGTAGCTCCTAATGTCAATAGTCAGGCGTGGATAAAACTGGGGAAAATGACGATTCCTATACTTGTACGGGGGTTCAATATCACAGATACTGAGCGTCTATATAACATTACAGCGGCAATTTACGAAGGAAGTCCACCGGTTAATGATAATGAGATTTTACTCGGCAAAGAATTAGCTGAGCGATTAGGTGTCAAGGTTGGGGATGAGGTCAGTAGCTTAACCCTTGGCAGACAAACGGTGACTATGAAAATTGTTGGCCTATATGATTTCGGAGTTACTAAGATTAATAAAGCTTGGGTGATTACGAATTTGACTACCGTGCAAAACTTCATCGGTTTTGGGGATAAAGTGACTGAGATTGAATTAGCGATTACCGACCCGTTTCAAGCAGATGTTGTCAGTGACCAAATTAGCAGCGCCCTGTCAGGGGAAGAGTTAGTCCTTTCTAATTGGAAAGACGAGAATCAGTTAATGGTCAGTGCTATCGTAGGCCAAAAAATAGTGACTCTTGTAATCGAATTCTTCATTATGCTGGCGACCATTATAAGTATTGTCAATATATTGACAATCAACGTCTTTCAAAAATCTAAACAAATTGGTATTTTAAAGGCTATGGGGCTTACGAATTTTTCGGCGAGCCTTGTTTTCTTCTATCAAGCGTTATTCCTTAGCCTTTCAGGAATTGCGCTTAGTCTTAGCTTCCTGGTCTTCTTTGTTAGGGGATTTAATAAGTATATTGTGACTGCTCAAGGATCACCTGTGGTTAATATTACCGTGGATTATAAGTTTATCGGGCTTTCTATCCTTATTTTTCTGGTAGTTTCACTGACAACTGCTATTTTCCCTGCGCTTAAGTGCAGAAAATTAAACCCAATTGAGGTAATTAAAAATGCTTAATATCATTGAATTGACAGATGTCAACAAGAGCTATGGGACTCGGGTAAAATCCCAGATTCTTCACGATATTAATTTAGAAATTGAGGAACACAGCATTAACTCGGTTGTTGGTGCTTCCGGAAGTGGTAAAACAACGCTTTTGAATATTATGGGTATTCTCGATAGACCCACCAGTGGAGAAGTCATCATCGATGGCTTTAATACTAAAATTATGTCTCAGGGCCAGTTGGCTAAATTACGGAATCAGACGATGGGGTTTATTTTTCAATTTCATTTTTTATTACAGGAATTCAATGTTTTGGACAATGTCCTGATACCTAGCAAAATACTGGGAAATAACCGATCCGAGGTGAAGGAACGGGCGAATCGTTTACTAGATAGGTTAGGATTATATAAGTATCGCCTATACAATGTCCTTGATCTGTCAGGAGGTCAACAGCAAAGAGTAGCGATTGCCCGGTCGCTGATTAATAACCCTAAGATTGTTTTGGCTGATGAACCGACGGGAAACCTGGACTTACAGAGTTCAGAAGAAGTATATAATATTTTTAAACAAGTGAATAAAGAGTATGGTGTTGCTTTTGTCATTGTTACTCACGACAAACACTTAGCCGGCCGCATCATTAAAATTCAAGATGGGAAAATGGGATGTTAACGGGATGGCCAAGCCATACCAAATTAGGCAGCTATTGAAGCTCGTGGAAATGTACAGCCTTAAGCCAACGTGCTCGACACAATTCCTCCTCTTAAAATGGGGTAATCCCGAAGCTCTGGAAAGAGGGGCTATGTCCAGGGTATTCTTTGAGAGAACCGCTTAAGCAAAAGCAGGTCTAAAGATAAGACCTGCTTTTACGGGGCAATATGGAGCAACATAGTATATCTTAGGATCAGATACTGTGATGGGGAGGGGCCGAATTATTTATCTCAGGTAAGGATTCGCCGGTCGATCGACGGCATAAGCGTGGACTAAGGCGTAGGCGGCGTCGGCTCTGGTTACTGTTTGGTTTGGCTGCAGGTTGTCTCCGTCAACATGCAGGATGCCCAGTCCCCAGGCTAAGGCGATATAGCCCAGTGCGTCGGGTTGAATCGTGCTTAAGTCTTTAAAAGGTACGGTATAGATGTTTTTGGCTTTGGCCGAGGCATCCATACCCAGATAGCGAATCATGATTTTGCTCAGGTCTGTGCGGCTTAACTCTGACCCCGGATTCATATCTTCCTGCAGCCAGCCGCGTTCCTTGGCAGTTTTTAAAACAATCTCATCACTTAAAACAAGATTGAGATTGGTTCCTTCCGCAGTAAGCATGGCCTGCAGAAATGATCCGACGGTAATTTTTTCAGCTGGATGGAAGGATTCTCCGTATTCTCCGAAAGCACCGGTCAAACCAATGATGCCGATTTCTTTTTCCGCATAATTGCCCTGGATATCCGTAAAAGTACGGGGACCAGCCCACTGGGACTGGGTCTTGCCGAAGACATCCATAGGATTGCCGGTTTGGGCATCGAGCATGGAAGGGAGATAGGGGATGGAATTTGTCTTGGGCTGATAGGCCAGGTGTACTTCAGGCTGTTCTTCGCCGGGCGGGTAAATTAAGGTGTAATTTAAAGTTAAAGGACGTAATTGCAAGAATTTTTCGGTGGCCTTGTCAATAGGAATTACTTCTGAAGAATTAGGGAATTGGGAGTTGGTCCAGGCCAAATCATAATCGAATACTTCTTTGGATAGGGCGTTAATTGCTATTCTTATTCCATCGCTGGCAACCGGGATGCCGTTTACGTGCCGGACATAATAAAACATTTGCAGATTGTCGGGCATCTTGCCTGCATAGCTTTCTTGACGCAAGCTGACAAGCTGAAAGCGCTCAGGCTGGATGCGCTTGAGGAAATCTTCGGCTATTTTTTGGGCATCCTTGCGGGAGATTGGTTTAGAATTCCCCGTTAGATTTCCTTCCAAGGACTGATTGAGGCCGATTAAATCGCCTGTCCGGGCATTGACCCGTGCGCTGAAGTAAAGATGTTCGTTCGTCTTTGCCGGATCTGTGTTCCATTGTATGTTCCAGACTTGTTCGCCGGGGTTTCGCCAGTCCGGACTGTGATTGCTGCTCTGGAGAACGAGACTGCTGGGAATTTTAATGGCCTTTTTGATGATGTTAATGGCTTCTGCTTGGCTGATTTGTCCGGAATTTTGGGTAGTATCCTGATCGGAGGCAGGCTGTACTGTTGAAGAAGCAGATGCTTTCGCCGGCTGTGTTGCCGCAGTTGAGGAAGATCGCTCAGCAACCTCCTGTCCGCCAAGGGTTACAGGTTTTCCGGTAAGAGCATCAATGGCACCTCCGTAGAAGTCATTGGAGGGCTGGTAAACGAGCAGGACCTGTTGTGGTTCCGAAGTTTGAGGATCCATAATAGGGGGGACATAATACTGTAATTCAAGCATTGGAGTGTCGGTAAATACTTGCTTTGCCTGCTCAGGGGATATGATATCTGTCGCTTGGGGAAAGTCCAGATCTTTGCTCCAAGTATAGCTGTAGTTGATAATTTGTCCATCCGCGCCGCTAATGGCCACAGTCACCCCGTTACCGGGAAACGGAATGTCGTTTACCATACGGTTCCAGCGGAAATTATAAGTAAAGGGTTGGCTGCTGCTTAAGGAAAGAATTTGTTGCTCATCTTTAACCAGCTGCAATTCCGCCTGATGTTGCTTGGCTAATTTAGAAACCAGGTTGGCGGCTGTTTTTTCTGCTTCAGCGGCGGATAAGAGAGGCAGTTTTAAAGAAGGCTGAGTCTTTCCCTGCCATTGGCCCATGTTTAAAATGTCTCCATTCGTGGCGTCGACCTCCGCATAAAAGCTGCCGCCCGGCGGCTGGTCGGAGTTCCAATTTAAAGAATAGGTGGCCCGCTTGTTGTACTCATTATAGCTGGTATGCATGCGTGAATATTCCGCGGGGATAGTGAAGTTGTCTTTGACAATCCTGACAGCTTCTTCAACGGTTATGTTAGCTTTTTCACTTCCTAAGGCACTGGCAGGATAAATCGTCACCTGCAAAAGAAGCATCAGGGCAATCATAATGTTTAAGGGGCGAATTTTTTTAACCAACAATTTCCCTCAATCCTTTCCGGTCTGTTTCATAAGGCGTTTCTTTAGCCCTTTAAGTTAGCCTCCTTTCCTATAATGGTATATTTATACAATACAGCAAATGAACAGGTTATTATTTACAAACATCTTAACAATAGTTACAAAATAGTTACAGAGGCAGTTTTGGGGCGTACGACCGGCTATCAATTTAGACTCATTAGTGTGCAAACTCCTTATAATTTGCTATAGAAAGGCAAGATCTTCAGAGCAGCTCACAAGCGGCTTAAAGTTTTCTGCTAAGTAGGAAAACGCCAAATCACAGCGAATACTCAAGGGAATGGTTAAATTTTCGGGAAGGTGATTGCAGTTGGCTGGAAATCACTTTTTAGCGTTCTCAGGTCCCTATAGACCGGAGAACAAGCTTACTCTTGCGGCGTATGTAGTTAGTGGTCCTTTCTTAGATTTTAAGGGTACCTTATGTTTTGTTGTTCTTAATGATGATCTGCAAAGGATGAGAATCGAAAGAAATTATCAGTCCTTATTTGACCTTGTTATGAATTATGTCTCTCAAACTTATCAATCCTGGTTCGGGATACCTCTCTATGTCTGTAATCTGCAACCCGGGGAAAATGGCAATGCCCAGCTGGAGATCCATCCTTCGTCAATTGATGAAGATAAGGCTGAGATCATTGCAGCCCTGGTCTTAGAGGACACGGTGATTGAAAGCTCAGAAATAGTGAACCGGCAGGACTATAGAATAACCGAATTTGGAAATGTTACAGAAACGGACTTTTTTGAATATACCCTTAAAAATTCAGGCCAAGCATTGAGTACGTCTGTGCTGGCAAAAAGTCCCTCAGATTTAGGGCTTATGGTCCAGCTTATAGACAAGTTAGAGACTTTCTCGGCAGAGAGATATGGCGAAGAAGTAATTTTATACATTGAACAGCAATCTCCCCTGGAAGCCTTTCGGTCTTTTGTCCGTTACGCTCAATTATTTGATCAGGATGAAAATCCGGATGTCGTCGCAGCAATAAACCTTGGCTTAGAGATTACGAGATTTTTAGTAGGGAAAATGTTCTACGATTACGCTGATTGGGCTGGGGCGTGGGCGACTTCCCTGGCGTGTCTGCATAGAGAGTCTGAATTAGCTTTAGTCGGGTACCGGTGGTTGGGAATTGTCAATGAAGCCATGGGAAGGATTGAGGCATCGCAGGCGGCCTATGAGAAAGGCAGGCTGTTATTTAATGATGTAAGTGATCTGCGGAAGAAAGCCCGGTTTTTAATGAGCTGCGGTATATCCTTGATTGCTCTCTCTTCCCATCTGGATTTTGAAGATTTAGATGAGGAGGCCCGTGAGGGCATTGAGGAGCAAATTCTTACACCTGCTCAGAATTATTTTACTGAAGCTCTCAAGTTGTTTGATCAATTGCCGGATTACAACACAGGCTTTGCTCGCTGTGCAATCCACTTTGATTTGGCCCGGCTTGACGACCTGCGCGGTGACCATCTGCAGTGTTTAAAGAAACTCGAAGATTTTGCTAATGAGGACTATGATCTTAATGAGAGCCCAAAGCTTATGATCTCGGCAGTGATCTATAGCCTTACAGCTTTAAGAAACCTTTCGTTCAAAGATCCCCAGTGGCGCATACAATACCTCCTGTCTTTGAACGAAGCCGCGGAAATACTTCCTAATATATTCTCTGCTTTGCCTGATAAAGCTTGTTTGTTGAGTGTTATAATGGGGGATGCCTTATTAACTTTAGATAATCCTCAAGATGCAATAGCCTATTTTTCAGCAGCCTATGAACGGCAGCAATTATTGCTGCAAAATGTAGTCCTTGCTTCTGGTCCCGGTTCTCCATGGGGAGGGATTGCGGCGCTGGATATTGCCGGAAAGCTTCAACATACCCTGATCGTACAACATGATTCTTCTGAAAACGACGCTCTGATTTGGCGGGCCTTAGATACTGGCGAGGGTCAGAAAGGACGTTTCTTCAGAAGAGACTTGTTTTTTTACAGCCAAGCCGCGGACCAGAAACTTTCCTCCTATTTAAAAAGCAAATACCGGTTTCTGCGTAAATCCCTGAGCAAGCATAATATCGACCCCCGGCTCTTAATGGCCGACTATCATGGTTTTTTAAAATGGGATGTCGATGCAGACAGCCGGTCTGTATTGGAGAATTATGATTATTCTTTTACCAGGCCTTTAGATTCTCAACGGATACAATCAATTCTTTCTCAGCAAAGTTATCGCACGGCGGCAGTCATGTTTTATGCTGCCGGCGGAGAAACTTTCGTTTATATTCTTAAAGCCCCTTTTAAAACGCCGGTAATTGTTCGTTTAAATATAAGCGGCAGTGATTTGCGAAAAGTATCTGAAAGCTTACATACCGGCATTAACGGAAACGAATATACTTATTCCAAGCAGGTAATTTATAACGAGCCGGAAAAACATAAGCTCTTTTTCGCTCCGTTTTTAGCTATGGCCGATATATTAAAGCCTCTTATTGGTTATCTCGATGATGTGGATCTTGTTTATATCTCTCCTCATGGTACATGGCATTCTCTGCCCATCCATGTTCTTCTGCTTCCTTTGTTTTGGCAAGAGGGCAGGGTGCCGGGCCTGGTTTACATTCCCAGTATTCACCTCTTAGAAATCTTAAAGCATAGACATTTAAATAATCGCCAGCTTTATAAGTATTACGGTTTGGCAACGGTCCATGCTGCAGGTGAAAGTGAAAAATCTTATCTTAAGGCTCATCAGAACCTTTTAACACTGCTGCAAGGGACAGAAGCCATTATTCGAGATGCTTTCGGGATTCAGGCCACAAGTGACAAGGTTATGGAGGATCTTAATCAAGTAAGTCTATATCATGTTCTGGCCCATGGCTGCTTTCTTGAAGGCCGGCAGGCAATGGACTCAGGCTTGCTGCTGGCCGAGCCCTCCGGATTGCCGGACAAAGAGACTTCTTCGAGAACGACGGGCACGATGCTCATGCTCAATGGTACTTCCGCGTCTCATGTTTCCCTGCAAGCCTGTTCTTTGGGTAAACGGTTGGCGGATCAGGGCAATGAATTTTGGGGTTTTTGCCGTGCCGTAATTTCTGCCGGTGCCAATAGTGTAGCGGCCCCCCTGTGGGATGCGGATTTATTTTCTTCGACGAGATTTTTTGAACTGTTTTACCATAATTGGCTTATCGACCATCAGCCGAAGTGGCAAGCCTGGGCTAATGCCCAGCACCAACTGGCATCCGGGTCAGAGTCTCCCCTGTGGTCCCATTTTATCCACTGGGCAGCTTTTCAGTTGATCGGCCTCGGTTATTGAGTTTAAGCCAACGGGAAAGAAAGGAGGATATATTGCGATGTCAGCTCAATCATTAGACGATAAAATCTCACAATTAAACTTCCTGCAGCTTAAGGATGTTTATGTCAATCTGTTTGAGGTGCTGGAACCTGAAAGGGAGCCTCTTATTACTCCGAAGGAAATCAAACGCAAACTGGAAAATGATCGCGCTTTGTTGGAAGCTTACTGTTTAGAGAGTAAAGCTGAAGGCAAAAACTATGGGGAATTCACAGACATAAAGGAACTTGCCGCTGATTTTCTAATAAGCATTGCTGACAGTTGTCCTGAGCATCGAGGGAAAATGGAAGCTTCAGTTGTGGAAGCTTCTGCTAAGGGCTTTGCCGGGGATACACTGCTCCTGGACATTCCGGCAACGGTTCAGCTTATCCCCATAATTTATGCTGTTGCTGTGGCTATACTTCAGCCCCATATAAAAGTTGATTGTAAAAAAACCTATGAAAAAAACTCCAGTACTTCGGAGTTTCATGTCGAGTTCAAGCTGGGGACAGATAAGATTGTTGAGGTTCTTAAGGGTTTATTATCCTGTACTAAAAATGGGGATTGAGGGACTGCACAATTCACTTTTCTCTATTATTGAGGTATCTGCTCTATGAGGCGCGGTATGCCAAGAAACACCATAAAAGCGTCATTAACCCTTTGGCTCGTATTGAGGGGGCATAGAATAATCCCCACCTTGACAACTTCAAGGTGGGGATTGCTGTCCTTGTTGCAGTGATAATATCGGTCCCGGCCAGGCTCGAATCATGGAGGAGGTGACTCCCAAATGATCAGAGCGCGACATCAAGCCGATTATAATAGATAACAACGAACCAAGTAAATCTCTTGAATCCGACATAATATTACAAATGCTTCACAATGGCTATGGTAATATCATTATAGTAGATTTATGCCTAATATAAAACAACATTTGTTAACGGAATTAAGGTGTTTTTATTTCAAATGGCAAAGGTGGATTATGAGCAATTTTAAACATGTTTCGGGCTGTATTCCCGCTCACGGCGGATTGCAGGTTTGTATTGCGGACAGCAATACTCCAAATAGGCAACGCTCAATTCTCTCATTTCTTCCATAAATATCCTCTCTCCTTATATGATGCTGAAGATATTATGGCTGAAAGAGCCGCTTATGTCGAATGGTTGAGAAGAAAGGCTTAAGGATACGTATTATTGAGAATAATGGTTCAAAATGTCTGGCTTATCATAATGTTTATCCCTCATACAACTTTCCAACATTGTGGCAGGATGTAATTGATATGGTTACATTCTGTATTTTTATGGTAAACTATAATTGATACATATTGATACTAATAAATATCAAGTATACGAGGAGTGTGAAACAGGAATATGGAATTGAAAATCTTTACTGAGATGCTCAGGGATAAAAATTCATTAAATTTTAATAAACTAAAGTATAAATTTGGGGAGGAAAACCTAGCTGGATATCTAGAGACACTAAGTGAGAGTTTTTATTATAAGCTCCCATTGAATGACTTTAAGGGTAAATCAGCAGTACTGCTTCCTGTAAAAATCAATCTAACAACGCAGCTTTCAAAGTTGATAACGGCTTCCTATTCAGGTGAAAAATATGGCATTCAGGCAATGGAGGATGAAATCATTTCAACGCTGTCCATTGAGCAAATTGATTCGTCAAGGGAGAGTGTAAGAAAAATCTTAAATGGTGGGGCACCCGAAACAAGTAATGAAAACAAAGCGTATGGTATTAAGCGAGGCTTGGATTTTATATCAGAGCCTTCAAATAAAATCACAGAGGAAAATTTATATCAGCTATACAAGCTTGCAGTCGGTGATTTTCTGGACGATGAAGATAGGCTGATGCCAGAGCAAAAATATCGTCATGACGCAGTGTATATAGTGGGACAGGATATTGAGCATCAGGGGCTTAAATATCAGCTGCTTCCAGAGTATATAGCCAATATGATTGACTATGTACAGAAAGATGATGGGTTGGACCACATCATTAAATCTATCGTAATTCACTACTATTTTGCATATTTGCATCCCTATTTTGATGGAAATGGAAGAATGTCAAGGCTGCTGCAACTTTGGTATTTGGTACAAAAGGGTTATACATCCACGCTCTTTGTTCCTTTTTCTGTCTATATTAATGAAAGCAAGGGTATGTATTATAAGGCGTTTATTTCCATAACGGATAATTTTAGGGTTTCGCAAGTTTTGGACATAACGCCGTTTGTTAACTATTTTATAGATCAAGTAATTACCAAGCTTCAGAAAAGGGCTGAACCAGCGGATACGCTTCAGAGATTTAATGATCTGCTTCAAGGTGGAGAGGTTACAGCCAAAGAAAGAGATTTATTTCATTATGTACTATCAGCTTATGGTGCTCATGAATTTTCGACCAAGCAGCTTGAAAAGGACTACAAAAACGCAGCCTATGCAACGATCAGAAACTTTGTCCTTAAACTTGAGAACAAAGGGCTGTTATCTTCACAGCGATATGGAAGTAGAGTTCGTTATAGGTTGAAATAATTCTCCGCCGGTGACCGGAGCAAACTCATAATATCTGGGTCTAATCAAAATGTTTGTTGTCTATAATAAATGAGCTGGAGGATTCCGAGCCTTTTGGTCGAATTAAGATACCAGGAAAATCTTTTATAAGAAGAGGTAGTTGAACCTATGAAAAAGATTCTTAAAATTACGGGAATTCTAGCACTTATTATCGCCATAGCAGGTTTTTGGGGATATGACAAGTTTTTCAGGCCTGATCCGGTAATCCAGCAGCAGCTTAGAGAGCAGTTCGGAGAGGATTTTTTCTCTTTTGAGGATATTGAGTTGAGCGGCGACACCGGCTCAAATAATAGTGCTGCGGTCGGGGAAAATGACAAGGGTGAAAAAGGGAATTCTTCGCCTCAAAATACTCCTAACCAGGTAAATGCCGGTGTAAATAAGGCCAATGAGGAGAATAAGGATTCTGCACCGGTGAAGGAGGAGAGGGAGAAAATCCCTACACCGGAGCAAGTCGGCGATAAGTATCACGCTAAATTTATGCATCTGCAGGATTTAGCCTTAAGCCGTTTGGACATTTTGTTCGCGGCAGCTCTCCAGGAGTATAAAGAAGGTAAAGTGAATGAATCTCAGCTTGCTCAAAAGTATATTCAGGCCAGTACTACTCTGGAGGCTAATGTGGACAGCCAGTTCTATAGTGTATTAACGAAGCTGGAGGAGGAACTGAAGGAGAATAAACTGGCCACCGATATAGTAAAGGTCTATCGTGAGCAATATGAAAATGCTAAGTCGGCTAAACGCTCTCAGTTATTAGCGCAAGTGAGACGATAATCCATGATCGCTTCGCGGTCCCCGCTCGGTCGGGGACCTTTTTGACGAAGAGGACAGGCTAATGCCTGAGGGCTTTTTCTGTATTACCTTTCGAACCATGCACTTTTTCGCCATATTTTGCAGTCAATTAGGATTATAGTTGTAGTAAGGACAAATCCAGTTAGGTAGCTTGATATTCAAATGAGAAAGAGTGGTTTAGGGGGAATTAATATGGAACAGAATCGATCTATCGTAAAGCTCACTATGGTTATTGTCATGATAACATCCTTTATGGCCCCATTTATGGGCAATGCCATTAATCTGGGTATTCCACAGATGGCTCTGGAATTCGGAGTTGGTCAATCATTGCTTAACTGGGTTGTCACCAGTTATCTTTTGGCGACGGCTGCTTTTTTGCTTCCCTTCGGACGTTTAGCGGATATTATGGGCCGGAAAAAAGTTTTTATCTTTGGAATGTTCCTTTTTGCTTTAACGGCTTTAGGCTGCGGATTCGCCTTCTCGTTTCCTATGCTAATAATCTTCAGAGTTTTGCAGGGAATCGCCAGCGCCATGATTTTTGGGACTTCTATGGCGATACTAACGTCCGTTGTCCCGCCAAAAGAACGGGGAAAAGCCATGGGACTTAGCGCTGCAACCACCTATATCGGTCTGTCACTGGGGCCTGTCTTAGGAGGTATGATATGCAGTACCATAGGTTGGCGAGGAATCTTTTATTTTACCTTCATACTTTCCTTAGTCGTCCTTAGTTTAACATTGGCTAAGCTCTCTGGTGAATGGTTGGGGGCAGTGGACAAATTTGATACGTGGGGCGGGATTCTCTGGACCTTTGGTATAGTGCTCTTTCTCTATGGACTAACTGATATAACAGCAGGTTTTCAGTATATGGTTACCTTTATTCTCGGTCTGGCCCTTATAATCGCGTTTGTTGTCTATGAAACTAAAATCTCTAATCCCTTGTTGCCTATACGCATGTTTATGAATAATCGTTCCTTTACCTTTTCAAATTTAGCCGCACTCATTAACTACAGTGCTACCTTTGCCTTAACCTTCCTGATGTCTTTATACTTACAAAATGTGCAAAATATCGGAATCTCTCAATCAGGCTTGATTCTATTGTCTCAGCCCATACTCATGGCCGCACTTTCTCCTTTAGCTGGACGTTTATCGGATCGAATCAATTCTCAAATACTTGCTTCATTAGGGATGGCAATTACTACTTTGGGACTCTTCCTTTTTATCTTTCTGGATGAAAAGACGTCAATTTTACTTGTAATAATTAATTTGGCGTTTATTGGTCTGGGTTTCGCCTTTTTTTCGTCTCCCAATTCAAATGCGGTAATGAGTTCAGTTGATCGAACTCTTTACGGAGTAGCGTCTTCTACCCTTGGAACCATGAGACTGCTCGGACAGACGCTGAGTATGACGATTGTAGCCCTCATTACTTCTTTAGGTATGAAAGATCTAACCCTTGATTCACCGGATTATGTTACGAGTTTTCTGCAAAGTTCGAAAACTAGTTTCATTGTTTTTACGGTCCTCTGTTGTATTGGGATTTTCGCTTCTCTGGCAAGGGGAAAAAAGATGGAGGCCTGACCCAATGTCATCAAGCTAGAAATACGCTTAATATAAGTGCTAAAACCAGTAGAGTGTTTGTTTAAAGGAGAAGGAAAAGCGATGCGAAAAATTCGAAAAGCAATAATCCCGGCGGCAGGACTGGGGACCCGTTTTTTGCCGGCAACTAAGGCCCAGCCTAAAGAGATGTTGCCTATCGTGGATAAGCCGACGATTCAATATATTGTGGAAGAAGCTATAGAAGCTGGAATTGAAGATATCATTATAGTAACAGGGCGGAATAAGCGTGCCATAGAAGATCACTTTGATCGTTCTATGGAGCTTGAGGGTTTTTTGGAGAAAAAATCAAAAGGGGAACTCTTAGATTTAGTGCAGGATGTCGCTCGAATGGCGGATATTTATTATGTTCGGCAAAAAGAAGCGTTAGGCTTGGGACATGCCATCTATAGTGCCCGTAAGTTTATTGGGAATGAACCCTTCGCAGTCCTTTTAGGGGATGATGTTATTTATTCTGAAGTACCTGCTCTTCGTCAAATGATTGAACAATATGAGCGCTATGGTGCAAGCATGGTAGGGGTTCAAGAAGTTCCACTACAGGATACATCCAAATACGGGATCGTGGATGGTGAGAAGTTTGCGGATCGGCTTTATCGGGCCAAGAATATGGTGGAGAAACCTCGTCCGGAAGAAGCTCCTGAAACTCATTTAGCCATCATGGGACGGTATATTTTGAATCCGGAGATTTTCGATATCTTGAGTGGTCTTCCGGCAGGTAAAGGTGGGGAGATTCAGCTCACGGATGGGATTAAGGAGCTTGGACGGTATCAGGATATCCATGCATATGAATTCGAAGGTCGCAGGTATGACGTTGGGGACAAGTTAGGCTTTGTGAAAGCAACGATTGAATATGCCTTGCGTCGGGATGATCTTTCAGAAGATCTTATGATATACTTGCGAGAATTGGTTAAATAGAATCAGATATTGGAGTATGTTAAGAGGTGAAATAATGCCTACGATTTTAGTTTCAGGTGGCGCGGGGTATATTGGCAGTCATACTGTTCAGGCATTAATTGAACGCGCATTTAAGGTCGTCGTTTTAGATAGTTTAATTACGGGTCATCGAGGAGCAGTACCTTCTCAAGCCATTTTTTATGAGGGGGATATAAGTGACGCAGAGCTTATCGGTCGGATTGTTAAAGACCATCAAGTAGAAGCGGTGATACATTTTGCTGCACGAAGTCTTGTTGGAGAGTCTATGCTTAAGCCAGATCTGTACTTCTATGAGAATACAGCTAAAAGTAATGGATTTATTTCAACATTGCTTCGGCAGGGGGTCAACAAAATTGTTTTTTCATCCACAGCGGCGACTTACGGTGTTCCTGAAGAGATGCCCATTTCAGAATCTGCTAAGACGGAGCCGATCAATCCCTATGGCGCGTCAAAACGGATGATTGAGCAATCGTTTTATTGGTTGGAACAAGCTTATGGCCTAAAATGGATTGCTTTACGGTATTTCAATGCTGCGGGGGCATCTTTAGATGGTTCTATAGGAGAAGATCATACTTCGGAAACTCATTTAATTCCGTTGGTACTTAAAACTGCCTTAGGACAAAGAGAGGCTATATCGGTATTTGGGACAGATTATAGCACGCCTGACGGAACCTGTATCCGGGATTATATACACGTGGTGGATTTAGCTGAAGCCCATATTCTTGCTTTGGAAGCTCTAGAGAAGGATTTGGAAAGTGGAGCCTACAATGTGGGAACAGGAAAGGGGTACTCGGTTCGTGAAGTGATTGATATGGCTAAGAAAGTCACTGGCTTAGAAATTCCAGTCCTTGATGCTTCAAGACGAGTAGGGGACCCGGATATACTGGTTGCAAAAGTAGAAAAGATCGAAAAATCATTAGGGTGGAAAGCTCAGCACAGTGATCTTAAGACGATTATCTCGACGGCTTGGCAGTGGCATAAGTGTCACCCGTTAGGATATGAATAATCCTCGTTCATCTCAGACCAGACATTGGCGCCTGAAGAAGTACTATGTCTGATTTCACGTTAGGACAAGGGAACAGGAACCTTGTCCTATTTTGTTTTCATAGAAAACCGTCTTAAAGCAAATTTTCCTGAAATATCCAGATCTAACAAACGTCATTTTTTAGACTGTGCCGCATGTCACACTGTATCTCATCAATATAGAAGTATAATATACAAGAGGTGGAATATGAAAATCGGAATTTTAGTAAGAGAAGAAACTTCGATGGTTTGTACAGGAAAGGGCTGTCTTAATGCCCTTTTTCAAAGAAAAGATTCTTTTGCCGGATATACCGAAGAGATAGAATTGTTAACATTCACTCACGTTGGCGGCGATTTAGAGCGAAAGATTAAAAACATGATTAGAGCCGGGATAGAATGCGTACACCTTTCTTCCTGCTTAAGAGCCAGATCACCAGATTATGCTTCCTTGATGGAACGTCTCTCTAAGGATTTTAAGGTTGTGGGCTATACACATGGTCCAGAGGTAAGGATGAAAAAAGTGGAGTCTGCCCCCCAAACAATAAGAAATAATTCTGGCAATTGCGCCAAAAAAGGCCTAGGTAATTGATACCTAGGCTAAAATTTTATAGTCCTTAATAAGGGCAGGGGCCTGGTTCGGGACAGAGGCAATCCAGTTCTCGAATAATACTACATAGTTGAAATATGATGGTTAACAATAAAATGATAATAATGGCCAGCGCTGTTAGAAGCATATTTTTCACTCCTCTAGTTTAGATTTCTAAGACGGGGAGGGTTCTTTACGATAGTCTATTCAGCATGTCCCTTGGATGTTCTTGGAAACTTGCTGTAAATTTTGGGATTGGCCCCCCAGACAATGGGGGACAATGATGTGCAACAGATCTCATAAAGATCATCTGTCTAACAAAAATTGCTTGTTTTTTTGACAATTTTTTTTAAAAGGTGGAAGGTATTCCATAAAAAATGACGAATAGTAAAATCTATTATAAAACACAAAGAAATAAGGAAGGTGTAATTACAACAATGAAAAAAAGGCTAATCAAATGGATTACTGGTATGACCATTGGAGCGCTGCTGCTGACGACGGCAGGATGTGGAGGTGGAGGGACTGCTCCCGCTGCAAATTCGGGTTCACAAGGCGGAACGGCTAAGATCGGGGTAATCGCCTATATGACGGGTGGCGGAGCAGCCTATGGTGAAGCCATTAAAGAAGGTCTGGATCTCGCGAAAGATGAGATCAATGCTCAAGGCAAAGTCCAGATTGAGCTGGTTTATGCCGATTCCCGCGGGGAAAAGACAGAAGCAATCAATGGTGCTAATAAATTGATCAACAAAGATAATGTTGTGGGGATTATTGGACCTACTTTAAGTGGAGAAATGTTTGCTGCCGGTCCGATTGCTAATCAAGCGGGCATTCCTATCATGGGAACCTCAACGACAGCTGAAGGAATCCCTGCCTTGGGCGATTTTGTTTTCCGGAACGCTTTGCCCGAGTTTTTAGCGGTTCCCCAGGCTGTAGAGAAGGCAATCTCAACCTATAGCTTGAAAAAAGTTGCAGTTATGTATTCTAACAATAATGACTGGGCAGTGTCCGGTTATAAGACCATTGAGAGCACTCTCAAGAAAAATGGCGTAGAAATCATTGCTACGGAAACCTTTGCGGATAAAGATACGGATTATTCTGCTCAGTTGACAAAAATTGCTTCCTTAAAGCCGGATGCTGTCATGGTCTCCAGCCTTTATCAGGAAGCGGCCCTTATTTTGAAGAAAGCAAGAGAAATCGGAATTGCCGTTCCTTTTGTCGGAACAAATGGCTTTAACTCCCCTGAGCTGATCAAGATTGCCGGATCGGCGGCTGATGGCGCGGTTGTGGCAAGTCCTTGGTTCCCTGGTAAAGACAATGAGAAGGTACAAAAGTTCATTGCCGACTATAAAGCAAAGTACAATAATAAAGTCCCTGATCAGTTTGCAGCCCAATCCTATGATGCCCTCTATATCTATGCTAATGCTTTGGAGCAAGCCGGAACGACCACGGATCGCCAAAAACTGCGCGATGCTATAGCGAGTATTAAGGACTTCGAGGGCGTGACCGGCAAATTTGCCTTCGATGAAAACCGTGAACCTGTGATGGATGCAACGGTTTTGATTGTTAAGGATGGTCAGTTTACGGAATTGAAATAAGGATTAGGAGTGAACGGTTTGTTCTGGCAACAATTGGTCAATGGCTTGACCCTGGGAAGTACGTATTCTCTGGTCGCTTTAGGTTATACCTTGATTATGGGAGTTCTCAACATCATCAATATGGCTCACGGAGAGATATTTATGATCGGGGCTTTTGTCGGGTTGTACCTGGTGACTTATTTTAAAGTAAATATCTTCGTGGCCATGGCTGGAGCCATGTTGGTCAGTGCGTTGCTAGGTTGTTTAATGGAAATGCTCGCCTTGCGTCCCTTGAGACGCAAGGCTGTTTCCCACCTGGCGCCTTTGATTAGTACCATCGGGGTATCAATCTTTTTGGAAAGTCTGGCTTTAAATCTCTTTGGGCCTCAGTCCCAAGCTTTTCCAACCGAGTTAGCCGCAGTGCAAATGCAGGTTGGGCCTATTCGGATTTCCCTGGTGCAGATTCTGATTCTTGGCATATCCTTTGGCTTGATGTTTGTCCTGCGTTTTTGGCTTTCTAAAACCCGGGTGGGCAAAGCGATCCGGACAACGGCCGAGAACATTGAAACAGCTAACCTTCTGGGTATCAATACGAACAAAATCATCTTTTTAACCGTTGCTCTCGCCTCTGGTTTAGGGGGAATTGCCGGCGTTTTAGTGGGTCTTTCCTTTAATGCGGTTGAGCCGACGATGGGACTGTCAATGGGCCTGAAAGGGTTGGCCGTTCTGATCCTTGGTGGTATGGGAAATATCACAGGTGCGATGCTGGGCGGACTGATTCTGGGGATCGCGGAAGTATTCACAGTTGCCTATGGTGCCTCGTCCTACCGGGATGCGGTTGCCTTTGGAATGATTATTCTCATTCTGTTTATTCGTCCTCAAGGACTTTTTGGAAAACGGCAAGGAGGACGTTTCTAAATGGATATTATTTTTAACCAATATTATCTTCAGATTGCCGTCTTTGTTATGGTCAATGCCATCCTTGGGGTGAGTATTTATCTGACTTTATCGACCGGTCAATTATCCTTAGGAAATGCCGGATTCATGAGTATTGGAGCTTACACCTGTGCGATCCTGACGGTCAAAGCAGGCTTCCCTGTTTATTTGGCTATCCCAATCGGTGGTATCGCTGCTAGTTTGATGTCGATCATCATTGGTTTTCCTGCCTTGCGATTGACGGGGATTTATCTGGCGATTGCCACGCTGGGCTTTGGTGAAGTGGTTCGAGTTATTGTTCTGAACTTGAAAATTACAAATGGTGCCTTAGGAATCTCTGGAATTCCAACCTTAGGCACAAAGATCAGCAAAACTCTGTCGTCCTTTGGTCTGCCCCAGAGTTTTGGGGGTTTGAGTGTTCAACAGACCAGCACTTTGCTGGTATTAGTGCTGCTGATTCTCATTCTTGGTTTTCTGGTCTTTTTCTGTGCAAGACTGAACCGCTCCAGAGTGGGTCGGGCGTTTGCCGCTATTAAAGCCGACGAGTCGGCAGCTGAAGCAATGGGGATTAATACAACTTACTACAAACTGCTGGCCTTTGCTTTGGGGGCTTTAATCGCCGGGATTGCCGGCGGGCTATCCGCTCATTTGACCTTTTTTATCGGACCGAAGGATTTTGCTTATCACCGTACGGTTGAAATCCTGCTTTATGCGGTCTTAGGAGGAAGCGACTTGGTTTTTGGCCCGATCGTCGGGGCTTTACTCCTTACCTTGTTACCCGAACTGCTGCGCTCGGCTTCCAATTATCGTTTGATGATTTACGGAGCGTTGTTGGTGACGATGATGGCGTTTCGGCCTCAAGGGCTTATTAGTGAGGATACGGTTCGTTATTGGAAGGGTAAGCTTGGAAGGGGGAATAAGCAATGACGTTAGTCCTTGACCAAGTAAGTAAAAACTTCGGCGGGTTGGCTGCGTTAAGTGACGTCAGCCTTAAGGTAAATAAGGGAGAAATTGTCGGAATTATCGGCCCTAATGGCGCAGGCAAAACAACTCTCTTTAATCTCATCACAGGGATCTTTCCTCCTACTGAAGGAAGGATTACCTATCAAGGCAAGAGTTTGTTAGGGTTACGACCTTATAAGGTAACAGAGCTGGGCTTAGCCCGGACCTTTCAAAATATTCGTCTCTTTGGGCATTTAAGCCCTTTGGACAATGTCATGGTTGGTGCGCATTGCCGAATGAAATCCGGGGTTTGGAAAGGGTTATGGCGCACGCCTGCCCAACGCAAGGAAGAGAAGGCGACCAGAGAACGTGCTCAGACTTTGCTTAAGCTAGTCGGAGTCGAAGAGGCTGCGGACACTCCGGCCAGTTCACTTCCCTACGGGCAGCAACGACGCCTGGAGATTGCCAGAGCGCTCGCCACGGAGCCGGAAATAATTCTCCTGGATGAACCGGCGGCGGGGATGAATGAGAGCGAAACTGAAGATTTACGGCTTTTGATTAAAAAGATTCAAACTATGGGCAAGACAGTTATCTTAATTGAACATGATATGAACCTTGTCATGAATGTTTGTGAGCGTTTGATGGTGATCAATTTCGGACAAAAGATTGCCGAAGGGACTCCGGCGGAGATTCAGCAGAACCCATTGGTCATTGAGGCGTATTTGGGCCGGGAGGAGGCGTAGAGAATGCTGAACATTAAAGGTTTGTCAACGAGTTATGGCAGTATCCAAGCGATTAAAGGGATTGATATCGACGTTCCGGAAGGCTCGATTGTTTCCCTCATCGGAGCGAATGGAGCAGGAAAAACGACGACGATGAAATCCCTGGTTGGGCTTCTCAAGCCTCAGGCCGGACAAATTATCTTCCAGGGGCAGGAGATCCGCGGGTTAGCTCCTCACAAAATTGTTAACTTAGGTATGTCTTTGGTCCCGGAGGGCCGGAATATTTTAGCCGGAATGACGGTGCTTGAAAACTTAGAAATGGGAGCTTATCAAAGAAAGGACAAAGAGGTTCAGGCAGATTTTGAGAAGGTGTTTAAGCGTTTTCCAATCTTAGAAGAACGCAAACAACAATTGGGAGGCACACTTTCCGGCGGGCAGCAGCAAATGCTGGCGATCGGCCGTGCTCTCATGGCCAAACCTAAGCTACTCCTGTTGGATGAACCTTCCATGGGATTAGCTCCTCTGGTTGTATCCGATATTTTTAAGGTTATTCAAGAAATCAATCAGGAAGGGACGACGATTCTTCTCGTGGAGCAAAATGTCCGTCAAGCTTTGAAGATTGCTCACTATGCTTATGTGCTGGAAACCGGCAAGATCGTCCTGCATGGGAAAGCGGATGAGGTCGCCAGTAATCCTCGTGTTATGGAAGCCTACCTGGGTGGAGCGAAGGCGATGACCTGATACTTGAGATCGAATAGCAGAGTCTTGATGGAAGAGATTCAATTAATCCCCCGCTTTTCTCTGCAAGAGTAGGAGTGGGGATTATCTATTGGCAGTTATTAATTGCGGATTGATGGTCCAACCTGTAAACCGAAGAGAGGAGACGTTTCACCATGGGAAATCAAACCCATAAAATCGTCAAAGGTAAAGTCAATGAAGGGCTCCATGATATGGAGTCACGGAAGGGAAGATTTCGAGCGTTTGATGCGATTCGACCTGCTATGATTAGGATGGTTCCTAATTTTCCCGAGCTTTCAAATCGTTTGCGTAAGATCAAAGAGTACAGTATCGATCATTTAGATGAAGTTGTAGCCCGGGCAAAACGGTCGTTGGAAGAAAAAGGCTGCAAAGTCTATCTTGCCGAAACTGCGGAGGATGCTCAGAAGTATATTGCCAGCCTCATTCCGGATCAAGGCTTGGTCGTTAAGTCTAAATCAAATGCCGGCAAAGAAATCAACATATCCCATTATCTCGAAGATCGGGGCGTGAAGGTTGTCGAGACAGATTTAGGAGATCGCATTAATCAGCTGGCTAAGTGTGACGCAAGTCACTCGCTGGCACCGGCGATCCATATTCCGATCGAGACAGTCACTGAGCTTTTTTCTAAAGAAGAGGGGGCCCCGTTAGAATGTACGGCCGAAGCGTTAGTCGTATCTGCGCGTAAAGGGCTTCGTGACTTTTTGGTCAAAGCAGATGTGGGAATCTCGGGAGCGAATGCCATTGCCGCCGATACGGGGAGTGTTTTCGTCACTGAAAATGAGGGGAATATTCGTGCGGTTTCGATGATGCCCAAAGTTCATATTGTCATCGCAGGTTTAGAGAAAATTGTTCCCACTTTGGAAGACGCTATGCAAGTAGTGCGGGCGGCAGCGGTCTATGGGGTGGGTCAGGATATCGGCACCTATGTTTCAGTAGTCTCAGGGGTGAGCGAATCACTTGATCCTGAGCTGGAGGCAGATGCTCACGGTCAGGGTCCTAAAGAAGTGCATATTGTTTTATTAAAAAATGGACGTAAAAGAGCCATCGATGCAGGTTTTAAAGAGTCTCTGTACTGTATCAATTGCGGAAGCTGTTTGAACTTTTGCCCAGTCTATCAAGAAGTTGGCGGCAGGTATGGATATAAGTATCTTGGGGGGCGGGGCTTAGTCTTTGCAGCCTTTCATGGCGACTTGGAAAAGTCTGAAGAAAATGGCTTATCTCTTTGTATCGGATGTCAAAAGTGTCAAACGGCTTGTCCCGTACAGATGGCGACGCCCAATATGCTATGGAAGCTGCGCCAAAATGCTGTGACCAAAGAAGGGGTTGGCTGGAAGAAGGATATGGTCTTCTCCATGTTAACTAAACCCCAAACCTTACCCATGGTCAGTAAACTAGCGACGACCTTCGGAAAGCTGGCCTTAAAAGAGTCAGCCACGGGGACAGGGATGACCTCTCGTTTGGCGTTCAGTTCATTTGGCCTGCCGCGGGAGCGTGTCATTCCACGTTTCTCGAAGAAATCCTTTGCAGAAATCGCCAAGCCTAAAACGACGGTTAAGCCGGTCAAAAAAGTAGGTTTTTATCCTGGTTGTGTTGTGAATTACACGGAGACGGATCTCGGCGAAGCGCTGCTTCATGTCTTAGGGGAAAATAATGTTGAAGTTAAGCTTGCCAAAGAGGATGTTTGTTGTGGGATTCCCAGTATTGTGAGTGGAGATCTGGCTCATGCCAAAGCCATGGCTTTGAAAAACATCGAAACGTATAGTTCGTTTGACATAGATGCTTTAGTTTTCGTTTGCCCGAGTTGTGCGGTCGCCTTCAAAGAAGAGTACCCTAAATTGTTCGCCGATGCTTCCCCCGGGATTCAGGAAAAAGTGAAAAAACTTGCTCAAAAGGCAAAGGATATTAATGAGTTTCTGATCCAGGATATTGTCTTAAAGCAGCCAAAACAAATAGTCACAGAAACGGTGACCTATCATGATCCTTGTCATCTCGCTCGTAGTATGGGTGTAAAAAAGGAACCACGGGAACTTATCCAAAGGATCCCGGGGTTAAACTATGTGGAAATGCAGGATGCCGATACATGCTGCGGGTTTGGCGGGTCGTTTAGCTTGAGCTTTTATGAACTCTCGCAACGGATTAACGAAGGAAAATTGAAGAATGTTTCAGATACTCAGGCTACCACTCTGGCAACGAGTTGCCCTGGATGCATGGTTCATTTCCGGGATGGGATTGCCCAGCACAAAATGAAGCAAACGGTATCACACGTGGTTCAGATTCTGAGCCGAGCCTATGGGAGGAGATCATAATGAGCAGCACGAATAGTTCAAGTAATATGGGCAAAACAAAAGCTGAAAGGATTTTAAAGGGAATTGCTTCTCGCCGGGACGCACTTCTTAAGGAGTATCCAAATTTAGCAAGCCAAGTGCAGGGTATCAAAAGCACAATAGCGAATAATCTCAAGGAGTCCGTCGAAAAGGCGGTTGCTTCCTTAAAAGGTAAAGGGTGTCATGTGATTTTCGCTAAGGATGCGGCCCAGGCTCAAGAGCAAATTCTGAAAATCTTAGCGGGCAATCAGCATGTAGCCCTCAGTAAAAACCCTGTTTTTACCGAGATAGCGCTGCGGGATTTTCTGGCATCTAATAAGGTAGAGGTTTTAGATACGGATCTGGGGGAACGAGTTGCCGGACGGTCGGTTGATGTGCATCCTTGGATTGCCAGCATCAATACCACAATTCCAAATAAAGAATGGGTCGCTCAGGTCAAGGATGAGATTAAGCACCAGGTGGCTCACATGCAGTATGGTATTACAGGGACAGAGGCTATCGTTGAACAAAATGGAACCATTGTCTTGTTAGAAAGTGAGGGCAATGTACGGTTCACTTCGAATCTGCCCTATAACCATATTGTGGTGGCAGGAATCGATAAAATTGTTCCCTCTCTGGAAGATGCTTTAGCTGTTTGCCGGGCGATCAGTGTGTATGGGTTAGGAAAAGACATGCTTAGATATATTTCCTTTATTAGTGGTCCAAGCAGAACGGCTGATATCGAGTTTAGAATGGTCCAAGGGATGCATGGCCCTAAAGAGGTATATGTGATTTTGCTTGATAATGGACGTTTGGCAGCGGCTGAAAATCGGCAGTGGGATTTGCTTAAATGCCTGCACTGCGGAGGATGCCTCGTTAATTGCCCGAATTATTTGGCTGAAGGATTAGAGCGGGGCTATTATTACACCGGAAAACGGGCCAAGGTTTTAGCTGCTTTTTTAGAGGGATCTAAACAAGCCGATGTTGCGGATTGTGGGGAATGCTCATTATGTAATAAAAACTGCCCCACGGGTATTACAGTTTAGGTCCGCGCACTTTATGGGAGGAAACAATGCAGTTTGAGAAAATTACGAAACCTCATCGAACCTATCAAGAGGTTTTAAAACAGATTAATAACTTGATTATCGATGGAAAGCTTTGCCCCGGTGATCGATTAATGGGTGAACGAGAGATGGCGGTTGAGTTGGGGGTTAGCAGAACAACCTTACGTGAGGCCTTAAGAACTATGGAGTTCTTAGGATGGGTTGAAATTAAGCCCGGAGACGGTACATTCATACGTGATGCTCAATTAAATGAGGTCATCAGCCCTTTAGCTTTAGCCCTATCCGCCGAGTCCACGCGCATGGAAGAACTTTGGGAAACTCGGATTACCCTTGAGGTCGAGTGTGCAGGCTTAGCGGCCTTACGGGCCTCTGAGAAAGACTTGGAGCAAATCTCCCGGGCCATTTGTGAAATGGAATCTCAATTAAAGAATCTGGATGCTTATGCTAAAGCAGATATGCAGTTTCACTTTCTAGTGACTCATGCTTCTCAGAACTCAATGATGAGCCGCCTGCTGCAAACCTTCGTCGTTCATATCGTAGAACTCATCAAGAAAGCCGGTCCGCTCCGCTTTAGTCACGATATCGGAGGTCTGCGCACAATCCAGGAGCATATCTCCATCTACGATGCTATAGCAACCCATGACGCAGAACAAGCAAGAACTCTAATGAGGAGACACCTCGAAGACTCGAGAAACGAGGGCACCGAGGGGTTCAGACCCGCGAACGAGGGGAAACTGTTCTGAAAAAGACCCTAAAGACAATCTGAAGAATCCCTAGACCCGCAAGCAGGGCAGCTTCGTCCACAGAAGCGAACCCATTGCATGGAGAGGCGATAAAAACCCACAAGACGGTGCGGGGAGACGGAGCCACAGGTTCACATCAGGTATTACCCGGAGGTTTGGCACGAAAGTGTCCGGTGGACAGTTTCGCCGAAGCGGCTATCTCTAAAGAATACTTATCCGCTGAAGGTAGCTCCCGCACCGGCGAGTGGGCGAGCCTCGGAATGCTGCGGTACGAAGACACTGTCTTCGCACGAATTAACTAATCTTGCACGGATGTGGCGAAGCTGCCCGACCAGAGCGCCCCCACTTTCATCCTCTGTTGGTGCCACGTCAGCAGCATGGACGGCTACTCCGACAATTCACAACAGCTTTGCGCTCCCATGGCAGGATTTCTACCCCATGGGAGCGATTTTTTTGGGGGAGCAGAAGTCTTTCCTATGGATTGCTTTTATAGATACTAAAGCTCAGGCTATTGCCCTTAACGAGGCTGCGGATAAGTAGAAAGCCTCCGGTATCATTTCTAAACTTAAAATCTAACGTAGGATAGGCCACGGTTGCATCCTGACCGGATGGGACATAAGTAACGGGTAAGCTATGGCGCCAACGTTCGATTACACTTAGAGATGAGGATACTAATCGTACGGCATTATAAAGGGTGCTGGAAACTTGACAGACTCCTCCCCCCAGACCGGGTACGAAGGTATTTCCTTCAATAATCATAGCCTCCTGATACCCTGCCAGAGCAGTTCTGGGGCCTACAGTACGGTTAAAAGAGAACACATCTCCCGGTTTTAACACTGTTGCGTCGATGGCTTTGGCTGCGAGCATAATGTTGAAAGTTCGTTCTTTCTGATTCGGATCAAAGTAGGTAGTGTAGTCGCTCAAGAGGTCGCTCAGCTTCACATTCTCAAGGTCTTTTTCCGTAAGAGTTGGCGTGATTTCTTTAAACGGAATCTGGATCTCTTGGACATCATTGGGAAACTGCTTCTTTATACTTTCTGCTAGGGACTCAATATCTACTTGTTTTCCGGGTTTTTCCGGGACAATTTCTAAGTAGTTATCTGAGTTAACGGAAAAGTGAGCGTCCTCTGCAGGAATATTCAAGGTTGAGAGATGTTTGGTCAGAGTTTCTACAAGGGCGGGATCATCCCAATGATAGTCAGGTTCAAAGGTGATTCCCCAGCTTGCTTTATACTTGCTGACCGCCTTGTCAATGAGGTTTCCCTCCCGCCCGATGAGACAGGCTTTCTGAAGCGGTTCATCATAGGTATAGGTGAGACCAAGTTCCTGCGAGCTTAGTTGATAACTTTTCTCGCCCGAGACGAGATGAATAGGACGTTTATGTATGCTATTGCTCAATTGTTCCAGTTTGAATTCAGCTTCTTCAATAGAGAGCTGTTCTAAGGAAATTTCCAATACGACGCCTTTGGCGATCGTCCCTCTGTCCCAAGTATATAGAACCAGTGAAAGGGTAAGAACTCCAAAAAGCGTCAATATTGCACCAAGAATGATTAATAAGATTTTACGCCGTTGCGGCTTATTTAGGGTTCTGGATTGTTCTGAAGAGCCGGCATCCTCGTTCACTTAAAACTCTCCCTTCACGGATAGTAACGTTTAACTATATGCGGGAAGGAAGAAAAATTACATTTAGAAATTCAATAGCCCAAATTTTCCTCAGTAAAACTGATAAATTCATAGTTTAAATGCAAAACTATCCCATCTCCTCTGAGGGCAAGGTGGTTTGCCCTCAGAGGAGATGGGATAGTTTGAACTTTAGATTACTTTGGAAATACTGTACAGAATTGAGCCAGAGCCTGGTTAAAGAGGTGAATATGGACCTTTTCATCCAGAATAATGCGATGGAGTATAGCTTTGATATAAGGATCGGCGATAGAATGGATATGTTTTTGATATTCTTCTATCGCTTTATATTCAGCGTTAATATCAGCTCTCAGCTGTTCGCAAAGATTGCTGCCGTAATAAATATAACTGCCTACCCAAAAGTTCCCCGAGGTACTGTATGAGCCTCGAATGACTGGCTTCCCGCCAAGCTTCTTAATGAGTTCCGCTAAAATTTCCATATGCAGCATTTCTGAAATGGAGATGTTCTCAAGAAGTTCTCCTAGTTTTTTATCATAATCTTTAAAGAAAAAATAATGATAAAGGTATTGATTGATGGCCGTAAATTCACTGACAATACCGGCATAATCGTCCATTAACAATTCGGCATAGTGAAGGTTGGGCCCTTGAACTTTGATTTCAGGATAGGGAGAGGGATCAGAATACCCCTCTCTTTTATGAATTTCATAATTGGCTCCGCTCATTTAAAATACCTCCCTCAAAATAATGGGGTTTATACTTATATATTGAGCAAAAGGTATTTAAATGTGGGGAGAATTGTGTGGAGGTCTGACCCCCGCACAATGGGAAGCGATTCTGACAATTAAGTTACCTTGAATCCCCAGAAGAGAACCAGCAGAAGCACGATTCCGTAAAACACCATCTGAAATATGGTCAGTGGTAGATTTTTCCTGTATTTGTAATATTGCGTCATGGTTATTCTCCTTTGTTTGTGTCCTCGACGTATGTTTCGTTTTTACGATCGTGTCGTTCTAACTCTAAGGGATGATCTTCTTTCATTTCTTCCCGGGTGATGGTACCTTTGTACCAAACGTGATTCATTGGAAAGAACCGAGGGCTGAAGTGGGAGTTGAAAAAGTGCCAAATGAAAATTGCGCTGATGGCTAAGATGGCTTCGTCAGTGTGGGCATATCTGGATGAGTCAATGATCCAGCGAGGCATATACTGGGTGAAAAACTGAGGAAACCACATCATTAAGCCGGATCCGCCCATGATGGCCATACCCCAGAATACGGCCCAGTAGTCGAATTTTTCTTTATAGGAATAACGATCAAATTTGGGGGGATCTTTTCTCAGTCCCAATAAATATTGTATGTCTTGAACGACATCAACAAAGTCTTTTCCATTTGGCAAGATTGCCAGAGATAGTTTTTTGTTTACTAAGGGATCAATTACCAGGTAGATTAAGTGATAAGCGGAAGCTAACAGCATGACTGCCGCTGCCGCCAGATGAACGGCAAACATGGTATCAAAACCACCAAACAACGAGACAACCCTTTGGGATATACCACTTTGCTCAAACTTGATAGGTAATCCTGTGATTGTCAGAACGATAAAGCTGGTAAACATCATGATATGTTGAATACGTTGGTGGAGATCAAAACGTTGAAAAACTTGCTCTTTCGCCACTGCTTACTCCCCCCTTTTCCGTTCTCTGAGAATTGTACGCAGGTTATGGTATAGTTGCAGTTCGATATGGATTACCAAGGCAGTAATCACGATAAGGGTTAGCCAGGTAAAAAACTTGGCGGTATAGTACATAGGTGCGCCCGGACCGGAAGGTGCAAACTTGAAATGCTCAGACCCCTCGGCAAAGCCAGGTGAGGCCTGCTCGTGACAGGCGGCGCAGGTTTGGGGGACATTGGCTTTAGCGACTTTGGAATTGGGGTAATCCGATCCCAAAATGTCGTGAGCACCGTGGCAGTCTGCGCAAGTTGCTGACTTTTCGCTGCCAAGGTGAACTGCTTTACCATGAAAACTCGATCCATAACTATCGGCTATCTGACCTTTGTGGCAATTCGAACAGGTTGCAACGCTCTCTTTTTTGTCCAGGGAGGCCCCCTTAGGATGTGGATACCCTTTTATGTCTGTATGGCAGCTTGTGCAGCTTAGAAAGCTGTGCTCGGAACGCTCAATTTTTTGACCGACATCACCATGGCATTGGAGACAAGTTTCCTGAGCTTTTGCTTCAGTTGCAAAGATAGCCACGGACAAGAGCAATAGCATTAAAATGCTCAATACCTTCCAAAACTGAAACCGCCATTGTGCGGGTTTGTACATTTGCCACACCTCTTTAAACTAACAGATTTTGCCTTTTGGCTTCAAAGTACATCCCATTCTACTAGTAGGGTGCTATACTCAGTGACCGAAATTATTATGCCCAAACAAGCCTCTGGCATACACTGCAGGCTTTCAGCCGGGGAGCCTGGCCATTCCTTTTGGTGTGATGTTTGATATTTGTCTACGATTTGAGACTAGTCTCTAAATGTGTACATATGTGAAGAAGGTGATTTTTACCCGTGTGAGGGGGCTTTTATGGGAAAGAGAGCAGAAAAGTGTCTGGATTAGTGTACAAATAGCTTGATTTTCCGAATTGAGATATTTGTAGTTTCTAAAAATTATATAAAGTAAAATGTCGTATTATCAAACAACTATAGACTGCGGGGCTAAAATTGAAGAAATATTTAGACAATTGGTACGATTATTGCATTTCTGAAGTTAGATAAGGAATCACTTAAACAACAATTTCTTATTTATTTTAAAAGAAAGGAGCAATGTAAATGGACGAAATGAAGCAATTTATTCAGTTTAAAATGGGGTTGAACGATTATGCTGTGGAAATGAGTTGTGTTCGCGAAATTATCAAGCCTGTAAAAGTCATAGACCTTTTAGGTGCACCTGAATTTGTACAGGGAATTGCTAAAGTTCGTGAAGGAGTTGTCACCATAATTGATTTAAGAAAAAAGTTTTTAATTAAACCCACAGATGAAGGTGAACCAAGAATCATGATTTTCGAGTCGGATAAAGAGACAGAAAAAGTGGGTTTGTGGGTAGATGATGTCGTTGAAATTCTGGAAGTTGAAGGCAACTCCCTGGAAAGAATCCCGGATATCGTACATCAAGGTACAATCAAAGAAATCATCAAAACAGAGGATAACATCATTCCGGTAATAGATGTGGAACAGCTCTTTTCAAACGAAGTTTTAACCTGGCTGGGCTCTTCTGACCCTGAATTGATAGATAAAGCAAAGACGGTCCAAGGAAGTTAATTGTTAGGAGGAATTGCCGTGATCGAGGACTACATTCAAATAGTTGATGTGATTTATGACACTGACTTTGGGAAAACATCCGTTTTCTTATTTGATCTTGAGAAATTTATTTATATTAGAATGGGTTCAATAATAGTTCTCCCTCTTAAAGCCGGTGACATATTAGCCCCCACGACTACGTCGTATCAATGTCTTCAAACAGGTGAAAAGGTTCAAAGACATGTTGGGGCGGAATCCTTAGGTGTAGCTTATACTGGAGTAGCCTATCCAATTCGGGAAAATGGTGTCATCATCGGTGGAATCGCCACTACAGGTTCAAACGAGAGAGAATATGCACTGGAAAAATTACCAGACTTGGCCAAGGAACTTTCAGATTCTTTGGAGCAAGTTTCCGCTGCTATTGAAAATATTGCAGCTTCGGCTCAATCCCTTGCAGATGGTGGTCAAGCCCTCACAGTACAGGCTCAAGAAGTGAATGAAAAAGCACTGCAAATGGAGGAAGTTGTCGAATACATAAATTCTGTAGCTAGTGATACAAAGGTTCTGGGACTTAATGCCTCAATTGAAGCTTCCCGGGCTGGTGATGTAGGAAGAGGCTTCGCCGTGGTAGCCTCAGAAATTCGGGCGATGGCTATTTCTAGTGCTACTTCCGCAAAGGATATTCGCAAAATTATCGGTGGCATTCAAGGGCTTGTCGGCAATATGACCGCGGAGTTGGAAAAAGTGGGGGGGAACACACAAGAGGTTTCGGCAGCCGTTGAGGAAATTGGAGCGACGGTTGAATCACTTTCGGATTCTGCAAAGGCATTGTCAGATTTAGCCAGCAACCTTTAGCTAATATTCTCTTCGAATGATGGGGATCGAGGTAAAGAGGCTGATTTATTCTCCTAAGCGGGGGTGAATCAGCCTTTGTATGTTAAATGGCCCTGTGTCTACGATTGGAGATAGATCTACGAATGTAGACATTGATGAAGGCGGGGGCTATTCCTCATATAAGTCACATTGGACGAGTAAAAAATAGATAAGTGTATTATTTAGTAGACATATTGATCTTGATAAAATACTCTGGAAATACCATAATGTTAAATAATTTTGAATACTTAGACAATGGCTATACTTAGGCTTTAGAGACCACGTCATATTTAATCATGCCAATATTAAGAATATTGGCATGATTCTTGCTTTTATATTAAGAGTAACTAGATATTAAGGTGAGGTGAATAAGTCAAATAACTCACTAAGGGCTTACTCGCACTAATAGTTTGAGGACTTTAAGGAATAAGGAGGATTTCTAAGATATGTCTAAAGTAACTCAGAAGCTTGAACTGACAAGAAAAACCTATTACAAGGGTGCCAAGATTGCCGCTTATGGCGAAAGAAAGCCTGATTACTCAACCATGGGCAGGAAAATCGGCAACACATACGCTAAACAACGGGAGGTCGTTTGCGTAGAGGCCTGCAGAACTCCCTATGGTAAATCTCTTGGCGCGTTAGTAGAGTATGATGCTGCTCAATTAGGAGCTTTAGCTATTAAGGAAGTTATTCGCAGAACGGAAGGGAAAGTAGCTCCTGGCGATGTCGACTATGTCATCATGGGGCACGTAGTACAAGCCGGCAGTGGTCAAGTGCCGAGCCGTCAGGCTACTCTCCTGGCAGGGCTTCCTGAACATGTACCTTCCATTACAGTCAATAAGGTTTGCTCCTCCGGGGTTAAAACGATTGATCTGGGTGCACAGATGATCGCCTTGGGGAGAGCAGAGATCGTGATTGCCGGCGGTCAAGAGAGCATGAGCAATATCCCCTTTGCCCTTCCGGATATGAGACGCGGAAAGAAAATGGGTTTCCTCAATGCCAACTGTGAGGACTTGATGGTGAAAGATGGGCTTTGGGATGCTATCTATAATCGTCATATGGCCATTCATGGGTCTGAAGTCGCGGATGAGTTCGGTTATAGCCGCGAAGAACAGGATGAATGGGCACTACACTCCCAGCTTGCAGCCTCAGAGGCTATGGCTGCGGGGAAACTTGATGATGAAATCTTTCCGATAGCTATTAAAAAAGGCAAAGAAGTCATGGAAAAGGATGAAGGACCGAGGGCTAATTCCACGATGGAAGGTCTGGCCAAGCTTGGTCCGGTATTCGACCATGTTAGTGCTGTCACCGGAAAACCCGGCAGTGTTACCGCCGGTAATGCACCCGGTACCAATGACGGCGGTGATGTTTGTTTACTTATGAGTCGTGCTAAGGCAGATGAACTGGGGATAAAACCTCTTTTCACGATTGTGGACTATGCGGAAGTATCCCAACCTACGAAGGATATTGCGACAGTTCCCGGTCTTTCTATTAAGAAAGTACTGGAACAGAACAATCTGACGTTGGATGATATCAAGCTCATTGAGATTAACGAAGCGTTTGCAGCTGTTGCCCTTGTAAGTGCTCGCAGCATTCTAGGTATGACTAAAGAGCAGATGTTTGAAAGGGTCAATGTCAATGGCGGCGCTGTTGCTTATGGTCATCCCATCGGGGCAAGCGGAGCGAGAATTGTGATGACTCTGGCGTATGAATTAAAACGCCGTGGCGGCGGTTATGGTGTCTGCGGAATTTGTGCCGGCCATGCTCAGGGCGATGCGATGCTTATTCGTGTCGATGCCGACTAACCCAAAACCGACCACGAAATCATATATGCGTTTTTCAATAAAAACAATAGGAGTGAGTATATTGGATTTTCAATTAAGTAACGAAACCTTGATGGTTAGAGATATGGTCAGGAAATTTGCTAAAAATCAAGTGGCACCTTTAGCAGAAAAACTGGATAAAAGCCATGAGTTTCCTGTGGATACCTGGAATAAGATGAGAGAACTTGGCCTGACCGGGTATCCTGTTCCGGAAGAATGGGGCGGTGGAGGCGGCACTTACCTGGACTTTGCGATTATCATTGAGGAGTTGGCAAAAGCCTGTGCCTCGACAGCTGTTGTTACGAGTGTTCATACGGGATTAGGCTGCATGAGTATTTACCTTTATGGCAGTCAGTATTTGAAAGATAAATATCTTAAGAGATTGTCCATTGGTGAGATTATTGGTGCCTATGCCTTGACCGAGCCAAACGCCGGATCTGACGCTGCTGCCCTGAAATGCAAAGCCGAAGATATGGGAGACCATTTCCTGGTGAACGGCAGCAAAATATTTATTACCAACGGCGGACACGCAACTACCTATTGCACCTTTGTTAAGACAGATTCGACTCAGCCTAAAGGGAAAGGGATTACCTGTTTAATCATTGAAAAGGACACCCCTGGGTTCACGATCAGCAAACCTGTCGAAAAAATGGGTATGCACGCCGACCCGACTTGTGAGCTTTATTTTGAAAATGTTAAAGTTCCCAAAGAAAATGTCTTAGGAGAAATAAACAATGGTTTTGCCGTTGCGATGGGGCTGCTGGCTGGCGGTCGGATCACAATTGGTGCTCAGGGGCTGGGAATTGCGGAAGGTGCTTTGGAGTATACCACTAATTACATTAAAGAAAGAAAGCAATTCGATAAACCTTTGGCAGCCAATCAAGGGGTTCAGTTTATGATCGCAGAGATGGCCACCAAGATAGAAGCCGCCCAGATGCTGATTTATAGAGCCGCCTGGCTTAAAGATAACAAAATGCCCCATAACAAAGAAGCCTCAATGGCCAAGTACTTCGCTACGGATGTTGCCATGGAAGTCACGACCAATTGCGTACAGTTGATGGGCGGATATGGTTACTGCTCGGAATACCCAGTTGAACGTATGATGAGAGATGCTAAAATCACCCAAATCTACGAAGGTTCGAATCAAATTCAGCGCATGATCATTGGTCGTGAAGTCATTGGTCGTTTCTAGTCAACCCGTTCAGTCTTAGCCGAACATCTAAACTGTGGTTACAAAAGCCTCCAGTAGAGGATTTTTTGTAAAAAGCCAATCCCTTAATTACCGACTTCAGGCGAAGGGAGATCCCCCCTTCGCCACCCAAATGTTCCAATTGGCAAAGGTGTTTAATTATGAATGAGGGAGGTTTGTACAATGGCCAGGCCAAAAAAAGTTAGTCTCACGGAAGCGATAGGGCAGATCAAGGATGGCGATATGTTGACATTCGGAGGTTTTACCGTTTGGCGTCGTCCTATGGCAGCGATTTATGAGCTGATTCGGCAGAAAAAACGTAATCTCCATCTTGTCGAGGTGAATGGCGGAACCCATGATGATATGCTCGTGGGTGCCGGCTGCGTAGGAATCTGGGAATCCAGCTGGTGTGGACACGAACTTTACGGCAAGCTTGGCGGTAACTTGGCCCGCCGGATTGAAAAGGGCGAAATCCTGTATGAGGACTGGTCACATATCCAAGTCTTAAATCGCTTTGTGGCCGGTTCCAAGGGGCTGCCTTTTATGCCGACTTATTCCGCTATGGGAAGCGATGTACTGAATCCGGATAACGATATGCTGGGTAAAGCCGGTCTCCGCGACGGATCCAACCCCCATATCGGTAAGCATAAGCATATTGCCTACAAAGAACCTTTCACGGATTCCGAGATTATCTTAATTCCGGCGGCTAATCCGGACTGGTGTATCACTCATGTGCAAACGGTGGGCACAGAAGGAACGGTAAGAGTCGAGGGTTTAAGATTCAGTGATCAGGAAGTCATTAAGGCTTCTAAGCATAATATTATCATTGCGGAAAAGATTGTTTCCGAGGACTCGCTGCGTGAGCATCCGACTCGCAATATGCTGGGTGGTTACTTAGTGGATTATATCGTCGAGTTACCTTGGGGTGCTCATCCCACAGGCTTGTACGGGGTGCATGAACCAGACGGGGAATTTATCGCCAATTTCTTCAAATCTACCCGTACTCAGGAAGGGTTCGATCAGTGGGCCGATGAATGGATTTACGGAGTTAAAGACTACCAGGAGTATCTCGATAAATTAGGAAAAGAGCGCTTGCAAACTCTGGTTGCTGATCCTGCTTTAGGCTATTCAAAAACAATGAAAAGGGGGTCAAGATAATGGATAGCAAAAAAGGACATTCCAAACCCGGTGAATTTAAGCCAATGGACCTCTTGGCTTGTGCCGCTGCCCGGGAAGTGAAAGACGGCGAAGTTGTCTTCGCCGGAACGGGTTTACCGATGTTGGCGATTATGGTTGCTCAGAAAACCCAAGCTCCCACGGCTGTCTGTATTTATGAAGCGGGCTCCATTGACGGGCGCCCCATCGACCTGCCGACTTCCGTAGCGGATGCCCGCTGCAGTTATCAAGCGGCGGTGGCGGATGGTCTGAACGATGTGTTCGGCCAACTGCAATCCGGCATTGTTGACCTGGCTTATTTGGGGGGGGCCGAAGTTGATCTTTATGGGAACGTAAACACCACTTTTATGGGCGGTCCCACGGGTAAACGACTCACTGGCAGCGGCGGCAACAACGATATCCACTCCCTGGCTAAAAGAAGTGTTTTGATCATGCCGCAATTAGGGCAAAAACGCCGTTTTGTGGAACAGGTCAGCTATATAACCTCACCCGGCTGGAGATTCCCCTATGGTCCGAACAGAGAATGGCGTTCTAAACAGGAAGTCTACGGACCAGCTTTCAATGGCGGACCCGCTGCCGTTATTTCCGATATGGGGGTCTATCGTTTTGATGAAAACGGGGAAATGTATCTTGATACGGTTCACCCGGGCTTTACGGCAGAAGATTGCCGGGAAAACTGCAGTTTTAAACTGAATATTTCAAAGTGTCAAGGTGAAACTTTGACTCCTACCTATGAGGAGTTGGATCTGCTCTATAATGTTATTGATCCGGAAGGAATTATCATGAAGTAGTGTGCGGTGACAAGAATGGCGGATCTTTGCACCACTAACATGATGAACGGTCTGCAAAGGACGGTTCTCGGCCTGCCAAGGTACCGGGAACCGTCCTTGCGTTATCCTGAACAAAACTATTTCAAAGATAGCTCACTATGGTAAAATTTACATAGGAAGGAGTGAAGTTATGAGTTTACCGTTAGAAGGTCTTAAAGTCCTTGATCTATCGAGATATTTACCCGGTCCTCTGGCAACACAGATACTGGGGGATTTTGGGGCGGAGGTTATTAAGATCGAGGATCGTAAGGGTGAATTAGGGCGATATTTAGAACCTATGATCAAGGACACCAGTGCTCTTTTCTATACCGTAAATCGCAATAAGAGAAGCATGGGGCTGGATTTAAAAAAACCGGAAGGTAAAGAGATTTTCAAGAAGCTGGTTGCTGATGCTGACATCGTGGTTGATCAGTTCCGACCCGATGTCATGAACAAACTTGGCCTGGGATATGAAGTCTTAAAAGAGATTAATCCGAGAATCATTTATTGCATCATCACGGGTTACGGTTTGACTGGACCGATGCGTGATGCGGCCGGTCACGATCTTAACTATCTTAATATTGCTGGTGTGACTGAATTAATGGGGACCAAAGACGGCCCCCCTGCTATGAGCGGTGTCCAGATTGCAGATACTGCCGGAGGCAGCATGTATTCCGTGATCGCTATTTTGCTTGCCCTGGCTGCACGTGAAAAAACGGGTGAAGGCCAGCTTTGTGATGTGGCTATGATGGATGGAGCTCTTAGTCTGCTTTCTTATACCATTGGCGAATGGTCTGGGGGAGATGGCACCCTGCCCAAACGCGGTGGTGAAATGTTAACGGGTGGTTACGCTGCATACAATATTTACGAGTGCAAAGATGGCAGGCATGTCAGTTTGGCTGCTGTAGAGGATAAATTCTGGGCCAGCTTTTGTAGGAAGCTGGGAGTGGATGAGTATATTCCTCTCCATATAGATATACCTCATCAGGAATATCTCCAAGATTCCATCAGAAAGATTATGCTTTCCAAGACCCGAGATGAATGGGTTGAGTTTTTCTCGGATTCAGACCTATGCTTTACACCGGTTCTTTCGCTCGATGAAATGGTCAAACATCCACAGGTTTTGGCTCGGGATATGGTTCATACTTTGACGAATTTCCAGGGATCAGGGAAAGACCTGGTTTGCACCGGAGTTCCCATCAAGCTTTCTGAGACCCCGGGTGAAGCTAAAATGGTGTTTGCCGGAATTGGAGAGAATACGGATGAGATATTAGCGAGTATTGGGTATAGTACAGCGCAAATTGAGCAACTGCATAAGGATGGCATAGTGTAAAGACAATGGTTTTTTAGAACCTGAAAAAGCACTTAATGACTTCTGATAGTAATCATATTTGGCAATTAGAAACGGTAGCGCTAAATGTCCATAAAATGGTATAATAGTATACAGCTTGAATACGATGGGGAAAATCTGTTTAGAGGAGGGGGGGAATATGCCCTTACAGCATAAAAATAAAAAGTATACTTTCTCCGATTATTTAACCTGGCCGGAAAACGAACACTGGGAGATTATCGATGGAGTGCCTATTATGCAGGCTGCACCAACCTGGCAACATCAAGCGATATCAAGGGAGCTTTTGACCCAGTTCAATAATTATCTTAACGATAACCCTTGTCAGGTGTTTGCTTCCCCCTTCGATCTAAGACTGCCGGAAACCAACGAAAGGGATGAAGAAACCACATTTGTTGTTCAGCCTGATATTATAGTTATTTGTGATAAAACAGGACTAAAAGGAACAGGGTACTATGGTACTCCCATGCTAGTGATAGAAATTTCTGCTCCTTCGACAGCAAGAAGTGACAAAGTTTGGAAATTTAATAGATACGAAAAAGTTGGAGTTAAAGAGTACTGGATTGTTGAACCGGAAGGTAAGTTTATTAGTGTCTTCACCTTACTGCCAAATAATAGATATGGAAGACCGGAAGTTTACACTGAAACAGATAAGGTGGAAGTGTCTGTTATCCCTGGTTTTATGGTAGATTTAAAGCCGGTCTTTGATAAGATCTAAAAAGACCAAAAAGATCCCCGCCACATATGTGACTGGGATCTTTTTTAGAGATAGGAATTTACAAAGGGGAACCAAGGTCGTGTAGTATTTAGTTTACACTGTTCGAACTGAGCTTGCATATTATCGGAAGGTTTTGCAGTGAGAATGCTGACTATAAACTGAAATCTCTATTGCGCCGGTCAATGTTTTTATAATAGGATCGGATTGGACTATAATCGGGAGTATAATTCTCGTCATAGGGGTCGGGTTCGTTATCATCCAAATAAAGTGTGGTTAAATTGGTGAGGTTTTTTAAGGGCGTAAAGTTCGTAATGTAATTATCGGAAATATCAAGATAGGTAAGCGATGTTAAATCTTTGATGGCACTAATATCCTTAAGACCATTATTATTAATTTTTAGGGTCTTTAAGTTTTTTAGTTTGCTTAGTGCAGTGATCCTCGTGAGTTCATTATTGCCGACATCAAGGGTTTTCAAATTCACAAAATACTCCAAGCCGGTTAAATCAGTGATGTTATCGTTTCGTACATTCAAGGTAGTGATATTTATAACATCACTTTTATAAATTGACTCGCTCCTGCTTTTGCGCAATCTACGTCTCACTGCATCTTTAAACTCAGGATCAGTGAAAGTGATTTTAGCATCTTCTGAAACTTTGAGGGTTAAACTAACTTTTTGTGACAAGTCTTCAATGGTTCCTTGAAAGGTGTAACTGCCTGCCTTATTCAAGGGGACGATATTACTGCTCCAAGTTACAGGGAATGTTTCTGTCGTATTATCACTCATAGTTACTGATATCTTGTCGGGAAAACTATAGGAATCCCCAAGAATGATTTCGGCGGAAATAGTCTCTACTTTCAAGACTTTTGGATGGATTGTTAATTTTAAATAAACGGGGTTACTATAATTATTTACGGTACCTTCAAATCTATAGGTTCCGGACTTTAGAGTTTGAACTGAGGACAGACTCCAGGTCACAGGCACTTCCTCTTTTATTCCGTCTGTTCTTGTCGCTGTTACGGCTTTGGGAGGTTCGTATTTCTGCTGTTCCTGAACACTGTCAGAAACATCGTCAATTGACTTGATTTCGGCCGGAAGTCCGGCGAGTGTCGATTCAGTCGAACTGCTGATAACCGCTGTGCCGCCGAGAATGTTGAGCTTCGAAATAAGCTTAGACTGGATGAACGAATGGCTTGAATAGGGGATTGTATTACCATCGAGCAAGATAATAGCGTTTTGTTTCTTCTGGGCTAAAGCAGAGGCGGCAAGTGCATCTGGAAAAGACCTGCCTGTTGCAATGTAAACAGTATCCAGGTTTAGACTATCTGCAAATCGTTTAATCAGTTTAATATTGCGATCATAAGGGTCAGCACCGTAAATCAGTTCGTGACCAGGAAACTGGCTGATTACGTTCTCACTCAGATCATAATATCCTGAGACAATGACACTGGAAGGGATTTTAGTCTTGTCTAAAAAGGTCTTTTGTGCAGGAGTTAGATCATCTGGAGGGACTAGTACGATCGGCATCTTTAGAGATGCTGCAATGGGACCTATGGACAAGGCGTCCGCAAAATTCAAACCGTTGGTTACGAAAACTCCTTGATTCACGCCGACTTCCTGAGCTACTTTTAATGATGTTTCATAACGATCCTGTCCGGCTATTCGAATAGCGGAGATCTTCATCAAGGAAAGTTGACGTTCTACACTGTTAGAGACAACCGCATTCCCGCCAATTATGTAAACTTTTTTTACGTTCAGGCGTTTCAACTCAGCGGCCGTGTTAGTATCTAACATATAAGGATTGGTCAACAATATCGGGGCATTGAATTTTTGAGCTAATGGTCCAGCGCTTAAAGCATCCGGAAAGTCGTCTCCGTTGGCAAGAATTGCTGAATCTGCTCCATCAGGCCAGCCCCTTTGACTAATAGTAACGGCAGTTTCATAGCGGTCGTAGCCTGCAATTCGTCCGGTCGATGTAGAAGCTGCAGCTATAGGTGTGTAGGCTAAGACTATAAGCGTAATAAGCAAAAGGGCTAACAAGAAATCTTTAAACTGCTCTTTCATTTTTATGGTCAAAATCATGGACCTCCTTTCTGGTTTTACTTTCTCGAATTATCGATTAAAATCCTGCTTTTCTTCTTAAAAATAACTAAGGTTATAAAATGACCTGATGTCCAATAAATGGTATAATGAGAAAAATGACCTAATTAGCGTAGGCAGGAGACTCAATGTCGTGACTGGCACGACGCAGTGATTGTTGTTATGTAGCTTGGAGGAAAATGATATTGATTAGTGTGTTGAAATATATAACTCAGATTATCAACTATTTCCACGATAACTTAATCTTGCTGACAAAGTTAATGGGGCTGAACTTGAATGATAAACAGCTCCATTTCCTGGTTATAGGGTTTATAGGAATTCTCCTTTTCATCGTTGTACACAAATTATTTAAGTTTCTGGCTCGCCATAGCCTTACGGCGATTTCCTTTATCTACACGTTTACGGTTCTGGTTGTTTTTGTTTTCGCTATTGAAATTGGACAAAAAGTAACAGGGCGCGGCAATATGGAATTCCAAGATATTGTGGAAGGTCTTTGGGGTTTCCTGGTCGCATTTGCAATTTACATGGCAATTGTTTTAAGTATTTATGGGTTGAAAAACTGGTTAAGGCGTTTAAAACGTATAAGGTAACCATGTAAAAGGTAAAGATGAAAATAAACTAATAAAAATAAACTCAAAATAAATTAATAGAAATAAACTAACAGGTTGACAGCTTAAGCACATAAATGCTAAAATACTTAAATGTGGTGACTTCTCACCGCAACCGCTCGAATCAGGTATTAACCGGTTTTTCGTTTGGGAAGCCGACCTGCAATGGCGAGTCTAGGGCATGGGAGGTGTAATAATAATGTACGCAGTTATTGAAACCGGTGGTAAGCAGTTTCGCGTTCAAGAAGGCGACGAAATATACGTTGAGAAATTGGATGCTAATGTAGGAGATGCCGTAACGATTGATCAAGTTCTTCTCGTGGAAAAAGACGGTTCTGTAAAAGTTGGAACCCCAGTTGTGGCAGGTGCTACAGCAGTGCTGAAAGTCGTGGAGCACGGTAAAGGGGAGAAGATTGTTGTCTTCAAATACAAATCCAAAAAGAACTATCGACGCAAACAAGGACATCGTCAACCTTACACAAAAGTTCTCGTCGAGGCACTCCAAGCGTAAGCGCCAAAGCGGTATTCGTTTCATTATATGGGCGGATGACCGAGGGCAAATTCGTGAATTCGAGATGTCTGGACATGCAGGGTTTGCAGAAGAAGGCCAGGATATTGTTTGTGCGGGGGTTTCTGCGCTGAGTATCGCGGCTGTCAATGGGTTGGAGCACTTCTTGTCGGTGGCCCCTAAGGTTCGGGAGGCAGATGGACACATCACCTGTCAGCTTGTAGAGGTTTCTGAGCAGGAATTAGAGAAGGCCCAATGGATTTTGCAGACAATGGCGTTAGGTATCGAAAAAATACAGGCGGCTTATGGCCAAGACTATATATTTATCGATCGAAGGAGGTGGACTCCATGCTAAAAATGAATCTTCAATTGTTCGCCCATAAAAAAGGGGTAGGTAGCTCACGTAACGGCCGGGATAGTAATGCGCAACGCCTTGGTTTAAAACGTGGTGATGGCCAATTCGTGACAGCTGGTACGATTATCGTACGTCAACGCGGTACGAAGTTTCATCCCGCTAAAAACTGTGGTTTGGGTAAAGATGACACCTTGTTTGCTTTAATCGACGGTTATGTCAAGTTTGAGCATAAAGATCGGACACATAAACAAGTAAGTGTTTATGCTGAGCGCCCAAAAACACCGGTGGCTATTGCCCAATAAGCTGTTTTCTCAATCACCCCTGGGTCTTCCCAGGGGTTTTTCGTGTATTAGTCAGAAGGCCATAAGTCAAGTGGGGCTTCTGTGCTTGCTGCTTGGCACCGGCAAGTTTCTGACGAGCCGGAACGATATACATATATTCGTGGTTTTTGGGACAATAACAGTGATGGATGAGAGGGTAAAATTATGACAAAGATAGAACGGGTTCTTTTGTCAGAGTTGTTACAGTGGTATCGCTTGCAAAGGCATGATTATATGAATCACTGGCAGGTGATTATGGGCAATTTACAGCTTAATCGGCCTGAAGAGGCCCTAAGGTACATGCGGGAGACGAGCGTTGCTTCGCTCGAAGAACAAAAAATAGCGCAGATTTCCGAACCTTTTTTGGGAGCGATTCTATTAGGTTTCTTGATTCGTTTGAGTCATGAAGGAGTTATTGCTACCTTGGATTTTCCGGAAGAGATGAAGCAGGCGGACTTTTGGAAAGATCATTGGCGGGAAGAATATGTGGATGGGTTATACGGGTACACTACGGAATGGATGGAAGTAGTTTCAAACTTTAGAGACTCTAAAGATTTAAATGCTGAAGTTTATTTATTCGATGAGCCGGGGGGCATGACTTGTCAGTTTATCTTATCTGATGAGGCGTCAGTCCTCTGGGATAAATTAGTGACGTTTAACAGTTAAGGAGAATCATATATGTTTTACGATCAGGCGAAGATTTATGTTAAAGGCGGGGACGGCGGAGCGGGAGCCGTAGCATTCCGTCGAGAGAAATATGTCCCTGAAGGAGGCCCCAGCGGCGGAGATGGCGGGCGCGGAGGGAATGTTGTGTTTATGGGAGATGAAGGGCTAAGAACCCTCGTTGATTTTCGCTATAAACGACATTATAAAGGGGATCGGGGGGAACATGGACAGTCGAAAAATATGAGCGGTCGGGGAGGGGCAGATATTGTTCTGCGTATCCCGGTGGGTACCGTGGTTTTCGATGATGGAACCGGGGAAACCATAGCTGATATTACAGAGCATGGTCAGCGGGTGGTCGTGGCAGCAGGCGGACGGGGAGGCAGGGGTAATGCCCGTTTTATGAGCAATACGAATAAAGCTCCCACCATAGCGGAAAATGGAGAACCGGGCGTGGAACGCTGGCTGCGTTTGGAGTTAAAGCTCTTGGCGGATGTCGGGTTGGTCGGGTTCCCGAATGTGGGAAAATCCACGATTATTTCCAAGGTGTCTGCTGCGAAGCCGAAGATTGCGGATTATCATTTTACCACTTTAGTTCCGAATTTGGGTGTGGTAGATATTGAAGATGGGGAAAGTTTTGTGATGGCGGATATTCCGGGACTGATTGAGGGGGCTCATACAGGGGCTGGATTAGGGCACGAATTCTTACGCCATACGGAACGGACACGCTTGATTCTGCACGTGTTAGATATTTCCGGCTCGGAAGAACGAGATCCCCTTGAGGATTTACGAATTATTCAGGACGAACTGAGCCTCTATAGTCCGGCCCTTGCTGAGCGCCCCGTGATTATTGTCGCTAATAAAATTGATATTCCGGGTGCAGAAGAACATTTGCAGCGTCTGAAAAATGAGGTTGGAGATCGTCACGAAATCTTTGCGGTATCAGCTGCAACCGGGGAAGGTTTAGAAACCTTAATTTATCATATCGCTCAAGTCTTGCCGGATATCCCGGCACCGAAGATTGTCAGCCTGCCGGCCGAGCACCGGGTGACAAAGGCAGAGACAGGCAAGCGGTTTGAAATCCGCAAAGAAGAGGGTCTCTTTATCATTGAAGGTGCTGAAATCGAAAAACATGTTAAGATGACGTTCTTTGATCAAGAGGATAGCATTTATCGTTTCCAAAATATCTTAAAGGTGATGGGGGTTGATGATGCTCTCCGTGAAGAAGGAATCAAAGAAGGAGATCAAGTGGAGATTGCGGGAGTCAGGTTTGATTGGGTATAGGGTTCGAGTTAGTAAGTAGTTTGCTTGATTTGGGGGTAACATTGTGACGAAACGTCTCTGGTGGATAGCCGGGGCAATGCTCTCTGTTCTTGCGTTAGCCTTGGGTGTATGGTGGTTTTGGGGAAGGCCTCAGGGTCCACTGAAGGTCAAAGCCGGGGTGGTGGCTCCGGTTTCGATGCAGGAAGATGTCTATGCGACGGGAAGTGTTGTTCCGGTGTCACGCCAGGAAGTGCGCGTTTTGACTCCCGGGCAGGTAGCGAAGGTGGAGGTCAAGGTTGGGGATACAGTTAAAGTGGGGCAGGCCCTCGTTTCGCTGGATACGACGCTTGTTGATGCCCAAGTGGCTCAGGCAAGGGTGAGTGTCGAGGCGGCACAGGCAGCGGTCAATACGGCTCAGGCTAATTTAGATGAGCTGAAGAAAGCTCAAAGTGCTGCGAATTTAAGCGGTTTAGGGGCGGAAAGCGGCGCTGTTAGTGCCAGCTCTTTGCTTCCGGATTTTCTGAGCGACGGTAAGAATTTGCTCCAGGAAAACCCGATTTCACCTGCGGTTATTAACCAGGCGGAGGGTGCTTTGGCACAAAGTAAAGCGGCTTTAAAACAGGCTCAGGAAATGTTGAAAGTTGCTCAGGTGCAACAGGGGCAATTGATCCATAAAGCCGGAATCGCCGGAACGGTTCTGGAAGTTAATGCTCAAGAAGGCAGTCTTGCATCCGCGCAGCTGCCGTTAGTTGTGGTCGCTGATCTGACCCAAATGAATGTTGAGGCTCAGTTGAATGAAGTAGATGCGGGAAAGGTTCGAGTTGGCGGAAAAGCGATTATCTCCAGTAAGATGTTGGGAGAAACCACAGTTCAAGGAACGATTGTTGAAATATCTCCGACGGCGGTCGCCAAACCAAGCGTTCAGGGGAACGCGTCCCCGACCGTCGGGGTAAAAATCCGTTTGGATAAAGCACCGCTGGAGCTTAAGCCCGGTTTTACGGTGACGATTGAAATTGTTATTGCGACTAAAGAAGGGATCATAGCTGTCCCGCAGGAAGCTCTTTTCCAAGAAGGAAATAAGAACTATGTTTACCGAATCCAGGCGGGTCGCCTGGAGAAAACAGAGGTGACCCTTGGAATCGGCAATGATACTCACCAAGAGATTACCTCCGGTTTAAAGGCCGGGGATCAGGTAGTTTTAAATCCTTCGACTGATTTCTCGGAAGGCATGCTCGTCGCCCCTGAGGTGGGAAGTGGAGGCTCATGAGTCTCTTAGAGGGATTACGAGGGGCGCTTTTTAGCCTGAGGACCAATAAGCTGCGCTCGGGGTTGACGATGCTGGGAATTATTATTGGGATTGCCGCAGTGATCGCCGTTGTCACAGTCGGTCTGGGAGGCAAGGCGGCTATTATGCAGGAAATGGAGAAAAGCGGAGTTAACTTGTTTGTCCTGTACGCCAAGTCTGTTGGGACTAGTGGGCAGGCTGAGGGAAGTCGCCTGACTCTGCAGGATGGGGAAAGCTTAAAACGGGCCCACCCCCAAATTAAGCTATTGCTGCCGGCGAGTATTGAGTATACGGCTTTAGAGGTCAACCAAAAGCGTTCTTCAGCCATGGTTGTGGGAACCACCCCGGAGTTTGCAGACTTGCGCAATCGGGATATTGCCAGGGGACGTTTTTTTTCTGAGGAGGAGTTTGCCGCGGACCGCCGGGTGGTGGTGATCGACCAAACCTTAGGGGAGAATCTATTTGGGGCCGGAAATCCATTAGGGCAGCAGGTTATCGTTCAGAGTGTTCCTTGTCGGGTGATTGGGGTTTTGGCCAAGGATAAATCTGCCTTTTCTCAATTTAACGTAGGGCCCCAGAATGCCTATGCTTATATGCCTTGGGGAACCTGGTCGGATGTGTTTCAGTCTCGGCGGGTGGACCAATTGGAAGGGGCGACCTACCGGGAGGCGGATTTAGCCGCTACGATTGACAGTGCCAAGCGCATTTTAAACGTGCGCCATGGGACGAACGATGAGTACGAGGCCTTTAATGTCCAGCAATTAGTGCAATCAGCGAAGACGATTATGCAGATTCTGACGAGTTTTATTGGTTTAGTTGCCGGAATATCTCTCTTAGTGGGAGGGATTGGGATTATGAATATTATGTTGGTGTCTGTGACAGAACGCACCCGGGAGATCGGATTGCGCAAAGCTGTGGGGGCTAAAGAACGGGACATTTTACTGCAATTTCTATTAGAAGCGATTGTTTTATCTCTGATCGGGGGAATTATGGGGATCGCTTTGGGGGTAGGGAGTGCGCTGATAGCGTCGAACCTTTTAAACTGGCCGCCGCTTTTGTCCGGATGGGCAATTATATTTGCCGTATCCTTTTCGATTGGAGTGGGACTTTTCTTCGGCTTTTATCCCGCCTTAAAAGCGGCTAAGCTGGAACCGATGGCGGCCTTGAGATATGAGTAGTGAAGATTTAGGGGGAAGATTCTGTGTTAACAGGTAAACAAAAACGTTTTTTACGGGCCATGGGGAATGAAATGGATCCTATCCTTCAGGTGGGTAAGGGCGGAATTACGGAAAATGTCGTAACTCAAACGAGCGAGACCATAGAAGCCCGGGAGTTGATCAAGGGCCGAGTCTTGCAAAACTGCCTGGAGGAGCCGAAAACCGTGGCTGCAGAACTTGCCGAACGGACTGGGTCAGATCTTGTCCAAGTTATCGGGCGTAACTTCTTGTTGTTTAAGCAGTCAAAGGATAAGCCAGTCATAGAACTGCCGAAGTAAGGATCCAATGACGATCATGAATGATTCATAAATATATTGAAGTTTGTTAAAATGGAGTGATTTAAAAATTGGGCGGTTTTGAGGCTGGACTAATCTAGGTTAGTACACCTCAAACCGCCCGATTTTTCAACTGAAGGCTATGTGCAGCCCTGCTTGATGTTAGGACTATCAACGAAAACCTGAAAAAGCATAATACGCGCGTATGATTTTTGAGACAAGAAATAAGACAATTGCCCGCTCAGCTTCAATACGGAAACTTACCTATTCTTAAGGAAGGGATACTGGCTCAGATAGCGAATATCTAAAGAAGAAATGCGAGGATCGGGTGGAAAGAGGAAGCGAGGGGAGTTTTTTTAGATGCCGAAATGTCAGTTTGTTTGTCCAGCGACTATTGCAGACGGGATTGAGAAGATTTCCGCAATTAATGAGGACGTTATGTTTATAAGCGGCGGTACGGACCTTGTCATTAAATTACAGAGCGGTCAGATACATCCTGATTGGCTGATGGATGTTTCTTTGATTCCGGAGCTTAAATTTATTAGGGAAGCTGATGGTAGGATCAAGATTGGGAGCGGGACAACCTTTGCTCAAATCGGTGAGAGTAATCTCGTTCGGGAGAAAGCTCGTTGTTTGAGCCAAGCCGCGTCTCAGGTGGGGTCTGCTCAAATCCGTAACCGGGCTACCATAGGCGGAAATATTGCTAACGCTTCGCCGGCGGGGGACAGTCTACCCGCTTTGCTGGTCCTTGATGCTTGGGCCAGTATGATTGGACCTCAAGGCATTCGGAGATTACCCTTTGCTCAGTTGCAAGCAGGAGATGGCCAAGGTCTGCGTAAGAAGGAATTGATCACTGAGATCGATTTTCCTCTGTGGAAAGCGCAGGAGAAAGCTCGTATTATCAGCGCTTTTGGGAAAATCGGAAGCCGTACCGCGGTTTCGATTGCTCGTTTAAATATGGCGGTAATGGTGGAATTTGATGTTGAGGGTCAGCGGATTTTAAACTCAAGATGGGCAGTGGGAGCGTTAGGGCGTGTCCCCTTTCGTTTAAAGGAGTTGGAGCAGGAATTACAGGGAAAGAGGGTTAACCAAGAACTTGCAGAGGACATTGCCGATCATTTAACAGGAGTAGTGGATCGAGCAATTCCTGGCCGTGACTCCCGGGAGTATAAACGCGAGGCTATTCGAGGTCTGGCTTACGACCTTTTTGAGGATTTGTTCCCTAACCTGTGAAACAAGGGATCATTCTCGGCTATTGAAATGAGAGCCTCATGATTGGATGATGCCGGTATAGTGACATTTAAAAAGGTATATCGTTAGTTGGAGAATCAGAGTATTATAGTGTTTTAAATGACTAAGGGGGTTGGAGTATGCCTGTAGGTGATATTATGATTCAAGTTTTTAGGCATCTCTTCAATTCAATTGACGAAGGGATCATTGTTACAGATACTGAGGGTAAGATCATCTTTTATAATGCAGAAATGGCTAAGTTAGAAGAATTGTTATCGGAACATGTTGTTGGAAAGCACCTGAATGAGGTCTATGATGCGGTTACTGTGGAAAGCAGTGAACACTTGAGTGTTGTGCTTACCCGTGAACCTGTTCTTGAGAAGCATAAAGCCTATTTTACAAACAAAGGTAAAGAGGTCACGATTGTAGCCAGTACGTTTCCCGTGATAGAAGACGATCAGGTGGTTGCGGTCTATTCCGTGTGTAAAGATATTACCAAGTTTAAAGAATTGTTAACTAAGACGATGCAGTTACACGACCAGATTGGGTTGGAAGGGCAGGAGCAGCGCAGTAATAATGGAACCCGTTATACCTTTGATTCGATTGTCTATGCCAGCTCAACGATGAAACGCTTAATTGCTTCTGCTAAGAAAGCAGCGGTAGCGGATGGATTTATCTTAGTGTTTGGCGAGACCGGAACGGGTAAGGAACTACTGGTTCAAGCCATTCATAATCATAGCCCTAGAAAAAATGAACCTTTTGTAGCAATTAACTGTGCGGCAATTCCGGAAACCTTGCTGGAAAGCATCCTATTTGGGACGGCCAAGGGGGCTTTTACAGGAGCCGTGGAATCAAAGGGACTGTTCCAACAAGCAGGTCAGGGAACCTTGTTTTTAGATGAATTAAATTGTATGAGTATCGCTTTGCAGGCCAAGATTTTACGAGTCGTTCAAGAAAAAATGGTGAGGCGGGTTGGCGGGACAACGGAGATTCCTATTCACTGCCGGGTGATCAGTTCTACGAATGTTGATCCTTGGGAGTCAGTAAACAATGGGAGCATGCGTAAAGATCTTTTTTATCGCCTGGCCGTTATGACCCTCTTTATTCCCCCTTTGAAGGATCGGAAGGAAGATATTGAAGCTTTGATTCACTTTTTTTTGAACCGGTATCAAAAAATCTATGGCTTAGGTGAGGTTCAAATTGGTGATGATCTAAAGAATGTTTTCCTTAGATATATATGGCCGGGAAATGTACGCGAATTAGAGCACATTCTTGAAAGCGCAATGAACATGCTGGACGGCCGGAAGGTTATAACTATGGACCATTTACCTCATTATCTAAAGGCAAAGTTTCTCAGTCAGGAGGTGAGTTCAACCGAGCTCTACAAAAAGGGGTCCGGCACTTTAGCTCATGCTTTGCGTGAGGTAGAGAAGCAAGTGCTGTGGGAAGCATTGAAAGCTCATAGCGGGAATGTCACCAGGGCTGCTCAATCCTTAGGAATTGCTCGGCAAAATCTCCAATACAGGATGAAAAAATTAGGAATGCATAAATTTTAAGCGCGCCATAATAATTTGCGCTTGCTATAGAAAAACACTCCTGGCTAGTCTTGGGGTGTTTTTCTATAGCAAATAAATTATGCATAAGGATTCAAGGCTGTGGACAAAAAGCCAGATGGCCAAATTATCTGAAAGCAGGCATGATTTTTGCAACATATATTAAATTTACAGTATTTTTTAAAATGTTTTAATTTGAAGTGTGATTCATGAATAGATGAAAGAAAGGTGGGGTGATGCGAAGTGACATTGTCGGACATGATTAATTTTTTTACAAGAAACACCAGGACCATTCTGGAGTATTCAGAAAATCATTTTACTCTGGTCTTATTGGCAGTGGGGATTTCTCTGGTGATTTGGGTACCTGTCGGGTTATTATTGACGAAAAGTGATAAATGGGCGGCTAGGGTCTTGTCGCTGGCGAACACGATATTTTGTATTCCAAGTTTGTCCATGTTTGCTATTTTGGTAACTATTCCCATGTTCGGCTTGGGCCGAAAATCTGCTTTGTTTGCGTTGGTGCTTTATGCGATGATGCCCTTAATTCGCAGTGTTTATGACGGGGTTAAAAATGTCGACCGCAATGTAATTGAAGCGGCTAAAGGGATGGGTATGAGCACAAGGAGAATTCTTGTTGAAATTCTTGTACCTTTAGGTATGCCCGTTATCTTTGCCGGTTTTCGAGTGACGGTGGTAATGACCACCGGCATTGCGGCGATAGCCACTTACATCGGGGAGCGTAATTTAGGGCGGTTTATTCAGGAAGGCCTCGTTCGTTCTAATACTCCTATGTTGGTCACAGGTGCTTTGATTATCTCGGTGATCGCCATTGGCTTAGATACGTTTCTTGGCTTGATTGAGAAAAGAGTTGTTCCCAAAGGATTAAGAATTAGCCGCTAACGCCTCATCTACATAAAAGGCCTAACTGAGGACAGAAAGAGTTTGCAGAGGAGGTTTCTGATGATCGTACTAGAGCAAATTACAAAACAATACCCAGGTCAAGCAATGCCAGCCGTTGACAAATTATCGCTTTCCATTCCGAAAGGGGAGATATGTGTCTTAGTCGGACCTTCAGGCTGTGGGAAGAGTACTATTTTACGCATGATCAACCGTATGATTGAACCTTCATCCGGGGTCGTCAAGATTAATGGAGAGGATGTGACGCGCACAGATCCGGACCAATTGAGAATGGGGATCGGTTATGTTATTCAACAGATTGGCCTGCTGCCTCACCGCACCATTGCCGAGAATATAGCCATCGTTCCCCGATTGTATAAATGGCCAAAGGAGAAGATCAAGCAGCGTGTTGACGAATTAATCGTTATGATGGGGCTTGATCTGGAAAAGACAAGGGGAAAGTATCCCTCTCAGCTTAGCGGCGGGCAAATGCAGAGAGTTGGGGTCGCCAGGGCAATGGCCGTTGATCCTCCGATAATGTTGATGGATGAGCCCTTTGGCGCAGTTGACCCGATAGCCCGGACGCATCTGCAGGATGAATTGCTCCGTTTACAGAAGGAGATTAAGAAGACCATTGTTTTTGTTACCCATGATATTAATGAAGCTATAAAAATGGGGGACAGGATTGCTATTTTTAATGCTGGAAAGCTAGTTCAATTCGGAACTCCGGAAGAGATTTTGACCAATCCAATCAATGAGTTTGTCGAAGATTTTATCGGTCGTGACCGGGTTGTGAAAAAGTTGAACCTTTATTTGGCTGAAGACGGAATGCAGCCGGTTGGTTGTACCGTAAAGGAAGAGGAACTGGAGAATGCTGCCCGGAAAATGAAGGATGCGGGAGCCGAGGTGGCTTTTGTTATTAATAAAGCCGGCAAGGCTTGCGGGCACATTACCTCTGCTGATCTTGACAAGCTTGAAAACGATTTGGAGGGGTTAAGAAAACGGGTTCTTAAGACGGAGAAAGCCTTTGTTCAGACAACCACTCCGTTTCCTGATGCGCTTTCTTTATTACTGGAATATGATGCTGATTATCTAGGAATTCTGAAGGGCGAGGTACTTTGCGGGATGCTCTCTTTCAAGGGGATCAGGAAGCATGTTTATAGGAAAGAGGGTGTGTAGATGAGGTGGGAGAATTTCAGGTTTGCTCTATTCGAGAAAGCACCGGAGGCTTTATTGGAGCATTCCATGATCGTTGTGATCACCATAGGGATTGCAATCCTGATTTCTATACCGCTCGGGGTGTTTCTAAGCCGTCCGAAATTTAGAAAGTTTGGTCTTGTCACCCTTAACATCCTGAATCTTTTACAAGCTGTGCCCGGGATTGCTGTTATTGCTCTGGCTTTACCGATTCTTGGTTTGGGAATGAAACCTGCCATAGTTGCTCTTCTATTCCAAAGCCTGTTGCCCATCGTCAGAAATACGATTGCCGGTTTATTGGGAGTTAGTTCAGATGTTAAGGAAGCGGCGAGCGGTATGGGAATGTCCCAGCGAAAAATACTTTTCGAAGTAGAAATTCCCTTAGCTATCCCGATTATTCTGAGCGGTATCCGGACGGCGACAGTTTACGTTGTGAGTATGGGTACATTGGCTTCTTTAATCGGGGCAGGAGGTTTGGGCAATCTTATTATGGGCGGTTTAGCTCTTTTCCGGCCTGAATACTTGCTGGTTGGCGCGGGGCTGGGGGCGCTGATGGCAATCTTTTTAGATCGGATGATTAACTATCTGGAGTATCGGATTACTCCGCCGGGGATGAAGGTCGAGTAGGAGAGAGACGGGATTTCGGTCGGCAAGATGTATCGAGGAGGCTGTAGGGGCCAAGGGTGACGTTTTGACATGGAGCTTGGAAGGAGGGATGTCCAGAAAATTGTGGAAAAAGTGCTTCGAAAATATTGTGAAAAGATGTATAATTGGAACAGTTCAATAAAAGGAAGGGGTATGTACATGAAAAAACGATCATTATTTCTCGTTGCAGTCTTGTCCCTGACATTAGCTTTGGGCGGGGTCTTTGGCTGCGGTTCCAAGGAGCCTGCTGCCGGATCTGCTCCAGATAAGGCAAAGGAAGGACCTGCCATTAAGATTTCCTCCAAAACCTTCACCGAAGCGGCACTTTTAGGAACGATGACCCTCCAATACATGGAAGAACTAGGCTATCCCGTTGAAAACAAGATGGGTCTCGGTGAATTGGCCGTTATCAGACCTGCTCTGACCTCCGGGCAAATTGATCTCTATTGGGAATACACTGGTACGGGTGTCTTGAATTTAATGGAACATGAACCTGTATTTGATGCTGATGAAAGCTACAAACTCATTAAAGATTGGGATGCCAAGAACGGAATTGCGTGGCTGGATTATGCCCCACTTAATGATACTTACGGAATTGTGGTTCGATCAGATATTGCCGAAAAGTATAACTTGAAGACCACGTCTGACTATGTTGCTCTGGTGAAGAAGGGGGAAGGCCTTAAATTTGTCGGTTTCCCTGAATGGGAAGGACGAGCAGATGGGCTGCCGGCTTTCGAGAAAGTCTATGATTTCAAAATGCCTAAAAACGATTATGTTAATGTAGCTATGGGTCTAAACTACGAGACGCTTGCCAATAAAAAAGGGGATCTGGCATTAGCCTTCACGACAGAACCCAGGATTGTTACAGATAAGCTGGTAATGCTGGAAGATGATAAGAAAGCCTTCCCGGTCTATAACGCAGCTCCTGTCGTACGTCAGGAAATTGTGGATGCCTATCCTACCCTGGCAGAGGATCTTAAGAAATTGAGTTCTGTGTTGGATACAAAGACTATTACTGAATTAAACATGCAAGTCGATGTTGAGAAGAAGTCTATCGAAGAAGTTTCAACAACCTTCTTAAAAAGTAAGCAATTGTTAAAATAAGTAAGGTCTGACGCACCTCAACTTCGGCGTTCCGCCGAGGGTTGGAATGTTTCCGTGATTAAGCCGCTCATTCAAGTAATCAGCCACTTTATACCTAATGCTTCACAATAGGTGTAAAGTGGCTTTACGATGTTTTGCATCATGAAAGGCAGGATAGTAAAAATGACTACAATTGATAACTCAATTTCTTCGTTTGGTGTACCTGAATTTGCAATTCCTTATCTTTCTCGTTTTATTTCGGAATATGAGATGGACCTGGTGGACCGGCTTGATGGTCAAAAGTGTACTGCCCCTGAAATTGCAGTAAGGCTAGGTTTTTCTTTAGAAGAGACACAGGTTTTTTTGCAAAGCTGTTATAATAAGCATATTGTTCACAAGGAAGAGCTTAATGGGGAGCTTGTTTATTTTGCAGGGGATTTCTATGATCTCTTGGATTATATGTGTAAGTTTGATGAAAACTATCCCCTAATGGATAAAGAGTTAAAACAGGCTTTAGATCAGTGGTGCTATCAGGTTTATGCCGAACGGATGGAGCCGTATCTTAATTCACTGCTGAATGGGGAAGCTGTGGATAGAGCACCAGAGGAGTTTATGCTGATTGAAGATCTTGACGACGTATTGGAGCGTGTGAGTGAGATCCGTTTAGTTCCTTGTAATTGCCGCAAGTTAGCAGAGCAGTGCGCTAAGCCGGTGGAAACTTGTCTGAGTTTTGACGATGCAATAAAGGATCGTACGTTTGGTCGTTCACTTACGAGGGAAGAGGCCAAAGAGCTTGTGATGACAGCTCATAAGAAAGGCCTGATGCATCAATTGAACAGTGACTGGCGGACAAATGGGCCGGCTTTTATGTGTAATTGTTGTTCCTGCTGCTGTTATCCAACACGTCTGGCCCAGGAAAAGGGGACGAAGGGTATATTTCCTATTAGTCAATTCGAGGCTCATTATGATGAAACCAAGTGTTCCCATTGTGGAGCCTGTACTAAGCGCTGCAATTTTGGGGCTTTCTATTGGGGAGAAACGGAAAGGGTGGTGAAGGGCAAGACTCGGAGAAACGTCGAGTTTGACCCAAGCAAATGTTGGGGATGCGGGATTTGTGTTGAAGCCTGTGGCAGTAAGGCAATTTCCATGGTTCCTCTCGATAATGGTTTAAATCATAACAAAAAATGAAACGTAAATCAGCAAATTTATTAGGCAGTGCTAATAAATTATGCGCTCATATAAAGTCATAAATAGTTGGCTTATATAGAAACTATAGATGCAAAAAGTTTATGCGGATTCGATATATTCCGTTTTTATAAGCAGGCAAACCCCTGTATTTATACAGCCCCGGGACATCTTTACAAGCTATACAATGGGCTTAAACGCGCTAATATGGACTTGAAACACATACTTAAAAAGAAGATTTCTTCTGGTTTAAAGAATTGGCATAGAATTTGCTACTAAATAACTGTAGTGAAAGAAATATTAAATACCCACTTAGTTATTATCTATAAGCTAAGTAAGAGTTTTCTAACTTTCAGCAAATGCAAAGCTTCCCGGGTATTTAAGGTAGTTTTAGGTAGACCAAGGTGACAAAACGTTCAAAACTTGGAGAGAAAATCAAACAGCAAGAATTAGGAAAGGATAAGGTTAGGTTTTCCAAGTTTTATTAACCGGGTAAGGATTGATGAGAAAGATTCGTTCCAATAGTATAGAACAAACAACGCCATTATTACGCTGGGTGAGTGAGGGGCAAATCGAGCAAATTCATTTCGCAACTTTGGAGGTTCTGGAACGAACCGGAGTTAAGGTCGATCACCCCGAAGCATTACAGTTGCTGAAGGATGCCGGATGTATAGTTAATGAGAACCGTGTTCGAATTCCGAGCTGGCTGGTAGAGGAATGCCTGCGGTTAGCACCTCGCAAAATTGTGGTCGCTAATCGGAAGGGTCAACGGGTTATGCCGTTGGAAAAGAATCGGACATATTTTGGGACAGGCTCAGATCTGCCCTATACAATTGACTTGGAGACGGGTAAGCGGCGACGCTCGACGAAGAAGGATGTGGAGCTTGCTTGCCGGGTGATGGATTATTTGCCGAATTATGATTTTGTCATGAGTTATGCGATTGCCTCAGATACGAGTCCTAGAGTGAGTGACCTTCATCAATTAGAGGCGATGGTTTCTAATACTATAAAACCAATCATTGTTACTGCCCATGATGAAATCAACATGCGGGCGCAATTAGAAATGGCTGCTTTAGTTGCTGGTGGGAAGGAAGAACTGAGAAAGAATCCGTTCCTGATGCTTTATTCCGAGCCGATCTCTCCTTTGGTGCACACCAATGATGGAGTGGGCAAAATGTTTGCTTGCTTTGAATATGGTGTTCCGGTGGTTTATACTCCGGGGATTTTGTCGGGGGCAACTACACCGGTTACCAAAGCAGGAACCATTGTGTTGATGAATGCTGAAGCATTGGCAGGAGTTGTCATGGCTCAATTAAAACAAAAGGGGGCTCCAATTATTATTGGCGGCGGAGCGACTCCTATGGATATGAGAACCACGGCGACCTTGTATGGCTCTCCGGAGACAATGATGAACTATGCCATCATGACTCAATTATCCCAGTTTTATGGGATTCCTAACTTCACGGAAGCTGGGTGTGTCAATTCTCCGGTGCCGGATGCTCAAGCTGGCATGGAAGCCGGAAATGGTATTTTAATGGCTCAATTAATGGGTGCTAATCTGGTTCATGATGTGGGATATCTGGAAGGCGGAAAAACCGGTTCGTTGGCTTTCCTTACAATGTGTAATGATTTCATGGATAATGCACGTTATATGGGAAGAGGTACGCGGATTGATGACGAGACGATGGCTGTCGATGTGATCGATGAAGTGGGACCGGGTGGAAACTATGTTAGCCATGAACATACGTTTAAATATTTCCGTGAAGAAGTTTGGATGCCAAAACAGTTCAATCGCTCCTTCTGGGAGATCTGGGAAGAGCAGGGGTCGAAATCGATGGAAGACAATGCTGAGGAATTAGCTAAAGAGATCGTCGCTGCTCATACCCCTGAACTATTAGACCCAACAATCCGTCAGGGATTAAATGATATCATCTCTGAGACGGATAAAGCAAAAGCGGCAATTCGATAAATACCAACGAAAGGGGTACATGTAATGGGATTAGGAAGCTCACATGGAAATGGCCTATTCTTTCGAACACTCTCGGAAAAGCAAGCAGAGGAGATTCATCTTGCCAGTTGCCAAATTCTCGAAGATACAGGTATGGTAATTCACCATGAAGAAGCAGTTGAACTACTTCGACAGGCGGGAGCGCAGGTCGAAAATGGTAACCGTGTTTATTTTCCGAGCTTTCTGGTGAAGCAAGCACTGCAATCGGCCCCTTCTCGTGTAACTCTATATGACCGCAATGGGGAAGCAGCACTGCATTTAGAGGGGACAAATGTTTACTTTGGTACAGGGTCGGATACGCTCAACTATCTCGATCCGTTCACCTTGGAACGGCGGAGTTGGCGTCAAGAGGATGTGGCTAATGCCATCAGAATTTGCGATAAATTACCAAATATTGATTTTGTCATGTCCATGGGTTTATTGTCTGATGTGGACCCGCTTATGATTAATCGGGAACAATATGCAATTATGGTTCAAAACACAGAGAAACCTCAGGTGGTTATTGCTGAAGATGGGGATACCCTGCGGGATATTATTGAGATGGCTGCGTGTGCGGTCGGCGGAAAAGAACGTCTGCGTCAGAAGCCTTTGTTTATGATCTATACTGAGCCGACTTCGCCGCTTCAACATCCGAAGGAGTCCGTTGATAAATTGTTGATCGCTGCAGAAAATGGAGTTCCGGCGAATTTCGCGTGTGGTGGTGTAGCGGGCGCATCTGTTCCTACAACTGTGGCAGGGGCTTTGGTTCAGGCCAATGCGGAAGCGTTGAGCGGCTTAATTATTCACCAGTTGAAAGCTCCAGGGGCGCCGTTTATTTACGGTTATGGAAATTCCCCGCTGGATATGCGCTCGATGCAGGCGGTTTATGGAACTCCCGAGGCGGTGCTCTTTCAAGGCGGAGCCGTTGATCTGGCCCACTACTACCAGCTGCCCTCTTGGGGCTATGCCGGCTGCAGCAATTCTAAGGTTTGCGATGAGCAGGCGATTGTGGAGTCGACGATGTTTACGTTAATGGGAGCGCTCCAAGGGTGTAATATTATGCATGATGTTTTCTATATGGAATTTGGCATAACAGGCTCCTTAGAGCTGCTGGTTATTTCCAACGAAGTTATCGGACGGACCCGGCGGCTTTTAAAGGGGATTGATACGGATAAGGAATCCCTGGGCGTAGAGGCGATCAAACGGGTTGGCCCGGGAGGAAATTTCCTCGGGGATGAGCATACCGTTAAGCATTTTAGAGGAAATTGGATGTCCGATCTTTCGGATTTCAACAATTATGAAAACTGGACAGTGAACGGCAGCAAAACAATGGTGGAACGTGCCCGGGACCGCATTAAACTTATCTTGGATACCCACCAGCCCAAGTCCGTCTCTGAAGATGTAAAGGAGCAAATTGCTGAAGTTCTCCGCAAAGCCAGGGAAAAGCTTGGAGTTAAAGCGTAGATCTAATTAAAAACTGCACATGCCTGAATAATCATAGACGACAAAGATGTTAAAGTGGTATAAGAGTATCCTTGGATAAAGATAATAACTAATATTATAGGAGGAATTATGATGAGCAATTTTGCTAATTTATCTGAACTTGTGATTAGTGGGAATTATGCCGGAGCTAAGGATTTAACTCAGAAGATGATCGATAACGGTATTGAGCCTTTAGAAATTATTAACCAAGGATTAATGGCGGGTATGAATGTTGTCGGGGTTCGTTTCAAAGCCGGGGATATGTTTGTTCCGGAGGTCATGATGTCTGCCAGAGCTATGAGCACAGGGATCGAACTCTTAAAACCTTTGATTGCGGATAAAGATATGCCTACTGCCGGGAAAGTGTTGATTGGTACGGTAAAGGGCGACCTTCACGACATCGGGAAAAATCTCGTCGTGATGATGATGGAAAGTGCCGGATTTGAGATTGTTGACTTAGGTGTTGACATAGCCCCTGCTGTTTTTGTGAAAGGGGTTAAAGACCACAAGCCCCAAGTTATTGCTATGTCCGCTCTTTTGACAACAACAATGCCGGCCATGAAGGATACGATTGAGGCATTGAAAGAAGAGGGATTGCGTGATTCCGTCAAAGTTGTGATTGGAGGAGCCCCCATTTCCCAAAGCTTCGCTAATGAAATCGGCGCCGACGGATATGCTCCGGATGCTGCAGCTGCCACAGATTTGTGTCGGAATTTAATTGCTTAGTAAACTCGTGAATGAGTTTTTCCATGGCAGGGATAGAGATTACGGCGAAAGTTCCGTATAATGATAAGGGTACAGGAGTCCGCAGGGACAACTGTACCTATTTCTAAACTGCCAATTAAGTGACTTTTCTGCTAGTTTTATTGATTAGTAAGTTAGGTCAAGGCTTAAAATTTTTAGTGAGGGGTGACCTGTATGATCAGTAACAATAACATTTCCCAAGCCATGACGATCAAGCTGGATTCTAAATTGCCGGAGATGCCGGAGTTTGTGGAAGGGATTAGGCGGGCACCGGATCGAGGTTATAGCCTGTCGGTTGAGCAAACGAAAATTGCCTTGAAAAACGCTTTGCGCTATGTTCCCGAAGAACTGCATGAACAATTAGCGCCTGAGTTTCTGGAGGAGTTGCGGACCAGGGGGAGAATTTATGCGTATCGTTACCGTCCGGCGGGAAGGTTGTATGGGAAGCCTATCGATGAGTATAAGGGTAACTGCACAGAAGGCAAGGCTTTTCAGGTGATGATTGATAACAACCTGGATTTTGACGTGGCGCTTTACCCTTATGAGCTTGTTACTTATGGTGAGACAGGAAGTGTTTGTCAAAACTGGCTGCAATATCGTTTGATTAAAAAATATCTCGAAGTGATGACAGATCAACAGACTCTGGTTATGGAATCAGGTCATCCCGTCGGCTTATTTCCTTCCCGCCCGGATGCTCCGCGGGTGATTATTACCAATGCTTTGATGGTCGGGATGTTTGACAATCAGAAGGATTGGGAAATTGCTGAACAAATGGGTGTCGCAAATTATGGGCAGATGACGGCGGGCGGTTGGATGTATATTGGCCCTCAGGGAATTGTCCATGGTACCTTTAATACCTTGCTTAATGCCGGGCGAATGAAGTTAGGGATTCCACACGATGGGGATTTAAGCGGGCGATTATTCATCTCCTCAGGTCTGGGCGGAATGAGTGGTGCTCAAGGAAAGTCTGTGGAAATTGCCTGTGGTGTGGGAATTATTGCTGAAGTGGATGAGTCTAGAATCAAGACTCGTTTTGAGCAAGGTTGGGTTAGCAGAGTGTCTGCGGATCTTGAGGAAGTCTTCCGTATTGCGGATGAGTATATGCGGAAAAAAGAGCCTATGTCGATTGCTTATCAGGGTAACATTGTCGATTTATTGGAGTATGCGGTTAATCATCAAATTCAAGTGGATTTGCTCAGTGATCAGACGTCCTGCCATGTTGCCTATGAAGGCGGGTATTGCCCGCAGGGGATTTCCTTTGCAGAGAGAACGAGGCTGCTGGCAACAGACCGGGCTGAGTTTAAGAAGCTCGTGGATCAGAGTTTGGTTCGTCAATTTGAATTAATCCGCACCCTGGTTGAACGTGGGACGTATTTCTTTGATTATGGTAATTCGTTTATGAAAGCGGTTTATGATGCTGGAGTGAAGGAAATTTCGAAAAACGGTGTGGATGAAAAAGATGGTTTTATCTTCCCGTCCTATGTCGAAGATATTATGGGGCCGGAGCTCTTTGATTATGGATATGGACCGTTCCGATGGGTTTGCCTGAGCGGCAAACCGGAAGATTTGCGTAAAACGGACTCGGCAGCGATGTCTTGTATTGATCCGAATCGCAGGGGGCAAGATCGGGATAATTATATTTGGATTAAGGATGCTGAGAAAAACAAACTGGTCGTAGGTACGCAAGCCCGAATTCTATATCAGGATGCCGAAGGACGCATTAAAATTGCCCTTAAATTTAATGAAATGGTACGTCAGGGAGAAATTGGCCCGGTCATGCTGGGGCGGGATCATCATGATGTGAGCGGAACAGATTCGCCGTTCAGAGAAACAGCAAACATTAAAGATGGCAGCAATGTTATGGCAGACATGGCTGTGCAGAGTTTCGCGGGAGATGCTGCGCGTGGGATGAGCCTCGTATCTCTTCACAATGGAGGGGGCGTCGGTATTGGCAAAGCCATTAATGGCGGCTTTGGCTTGGTGCTTGATGGCAGCGAGCGAGTGGACAGTATTATCAAATCTGCTCTGTTATGGGATGTTATCGGTGGAGTAGCGCGACGGTCTTGGGCTAGAAATGAACATTCCATCGAGACGAGCATCGAGTTTAACGAGCGATATAAGGGGCTGGGGCATATTACGGTTCCCTTTATTCCAAAGGATGAATTGATTGATCGGTTGGTCAAGTAGGAATTGAATGGAGATGATTGTGTGGTTTATGCGGATCTGGTGATCCATTCCGCTCAGATGATGGCGACGCTGAGAGGTTTCTCGGAGGGACCGGCCTGTGGGACGGATATGTCTGAGATCGGTATAATCGAGGATGGTGCTGTTGCTATTCAAGACGGCAAGATTACAGCGGTTGGCACAACTGAGGAAGTCCGGGCAGATGGATGGATAGGCCCTGATACAAAGCTAATTAATGCGTCAGGTAAAGTTGTTACACCAGGATTTGTTGATCCTCACACCCATGTTCTTTATGCTGGCTCGCGTGAGAACGAGTTGTCTTTAAAACTAAAAGGGGTTCCCTATCTCGAGATACTTAAACAGGGCGGGGGGATTTTATCCACGGTTCAGAGTACAAAGCAGGCATCGGATGAAGAAATTAAGGCGCAGACAAGTCGCCGGCTTCGAACGATGCTCAGCATGGGCACGACGACGGCTGAGGCGAAGAGCGGATATGGCTTAATGCTGGATGAAGAACTCCGGGCGTTGCGTTTGATCCATGAATTAGATCAAGAACAAGCCGTTGATTTAGTACCGACGTTTATGGGTGCGCATGCCGTTCCCCCAGGCTACAATGAAGAAAGGTTCACAAACTACATTGTTGATGAAATGTTGCCTCAGATTGCCGCAGAGGGCTTGGCGGAGTTCTGTGACGTTTTTTGCGAGCCTGGGGTTTTTAGTCTCGAATCCAGTGAGCGGATTTTACTGAAGGCTAAAGATTTAAATCTTAAGTTAAAAATGCACGCTGATGAATTGGCTTCAGCAGGAGGAGCAGAATTAGCTGCAAAGCTGGGCGTTATTAGTGCAGATCATTTACTTCAAGCCTCGGATGAAGGGATCGCGGCCCTTGCCCGAAAAGGTGTCATTGCAGTGTTGCTTCCGGCAACGTCGTTTAATCTTGCCAAGAATTCGTACGCCAGAGCAAGAGAGATGGTTCAAGCAGGGGTACCTCTAGCACTGGCCACGGATTCAAATCCAGGATCGTCTCCCACAGAATCCATGCCGCTTGTTTTGACCATTGCCTGCCTATACCTTAGACTTACTCCTGAGGAGGCTTTGACAGCGGCGACGATCAATGCTGCGCATGCTATTGACAGAGCGGATCAGGTGGGAAGTTTGGAAGTTGGAAAACAGGGGGATGTGCTCATACTTGACATACCAAATCTAAATTATTTGCCCTATCATTTTGGAAATAACCCCGTAGAAATGGTGATTAAACGAGGAAAAGTAGCCTGGAGTATTTAGACAGTTTTTGGAATTTATAGACTTTTTTCAAGTATTTATAATTCATCTCATTTCGACAAAAGATTATCTTATATATTGTTGATGATATTTGAGTATTGTATTAGAATGGTTCAAGGTTATCAAATATGTTGAAATGAGGTATTCTAGTGAGTAAATTGCTAGAAGAGCAAATTGAAGAATTGAGATTAGAAATGCATGAAGTCGCTTCAGATAAAGATTTGACGGATGATAGAGTTGTGAGTATCAGCTCTAAATTAGACGTATTAATTAACGAGTTTTATCTGAAAGGCAAGCATTAAAACGTTTTTCAATGAGAGAAAATATTAGGCTGTCCTTGGTTTCTTTAATTATGGAGTAACCGAGGACGGCTATTTTTATGGTTAGACGTCTTGCAGATTAAGGCAGTTTCTATATAGGGCGTCCTTCTTAGAACTGTGATATAATAAATTGTTCGACAGCTTTTGCTAAAGAGAAGAGGGTCAGGATGAATGTCTTAACTGCTGAAAATTTGACGAAAAGTTATGGTGAAAAGCTTCTATTCACTGATATTTCCTTCGGGATTGACGAAGGGGAGAAAATAGGGATTATCGGAGTCAATGGGACGGGTAAGTCTACATTACTTAAAATATTAGCTGGTATTGAATGGCCGGATCAGGGTAAAGTTACGATTGGCAATAGCGTCCGCTTAGAATACCTCTCTCAAAACCCGGAGTTCGAAGAAACGGCGACAGTCTTACAGCAGGTCTTTAAAGGAAATTCCCCGCAGATAAAGCTGCTGCGGGAGTATGAATCCGCTTTAGAAAAGCTGAATGCAGATCCTGATGAGCCGGTACTTCAACAAACGCTGATAGCCTTAGGCCAGCAAATGGATGAGCAGGATGCCTGGCAACTCGAAAACGAGGCCAAAACCATCTTGACTAAGCTGGGAATTTCCGGTTTTGATACCTTAGTGGGAACTCTTTCAGGCGGACAGAGAAAACGAGTTGCTTTGGCGAGTGCTCTCATTAATCCTACAGATATCCTGATGCTCGATGAACCAACGAATCACATTGATAATGATACGGTTGATTGGCTGGAGCAGTATTTAAATAAACGTAAAGGTGCGTTGGTTATGATTACGCACGATCGGTATTTTCTGGATCGTGTGGTGGGGCGAGTGCTGGAGTTAGATCACGGGAGGGTGTATCCTTATCCCGGTAATTACAGCCGTTTCCTGGAATTGAAAGCGGAGCGGGAGGAGCAGCTTGAAGCATCCGAGAGAAAGCGCCAAAACCTCTTTCGCAATGAGCTTGCTTGGATGCGGAGAGGCGCTAAAGCCCGGACGACGAAGCAAAAGGCCAGGATAGAACGTTTTGAAAAACTGCAGGCTGAGAAGCCCTTAGATCATGAGGAGCGGATTGAAATCCTGGCGGGGGCGTCCCGCTTAGGAAAAAAGATTCTGGAATGCACTGAGCTGCAAAAAGGGTTTCCTGATCGGGGTGTAGTTATCAAAGATTTTAGCTACATTCTTTTGAGGAATGATCGGATAGGAATTATCGGACCCAATGGGAGTGGCAAGTCGACCTTGTTGAACCTGATTGCCGGAAAGCTGACGCCGGATAGCGGTAGTATCGAACTGGGTTCGACGGTTAAGATAGGCTATTTTTCTCAGGAAAACAGTGATATGGATCCGGATGTACGTGTCATTGATTCGATTAAAGCCATAGCCGAAGTGATCCCCACGGCAGATGGTGGTTCTTTGACGGCTTCTCAAATGCTGGAACGCTTTTTATTTCCGCCGGCCGTTCAGTGGACACAAATTGGTAAGCTCTCCGGCGGGGAAAAACGCAGGTTGTACTTGTTGCAGGTTTTGATGGGAGCACCGAATGTTCTCTTATTGGACGAGCCGACCAATGATTTAGATATTCAAACTCTCACTATTTTGGAAAGCTATTTGGATGATTTTCCGGGAGCGGTTATGGCTGTCTCCCACGATCGGTATTTTCTTGACCGGGTCACAGATAAGATTTTTGCGTTTGAGGGTGAAGGAAAAATTCGCTCATATACGGGAAATTACTCGGACTATCGTGAGCAAGTATACGCTGCTGAGCAAGAGGCCGAACAGGCTGTTAAATTGGCCGCTTTAGCAAAAACCTTCCGAGAAATAAAGCTTGATTCAGAAAAGGGAGAACCCGAAAGCAAGAAAGAACGTCCGCTCAAAATGACCTATAAAGAGCAGCAGGAATATGATCAAATTGACGCCCGGATTGCGCAAGCAGAAGAAGAACTGCAAAAAAACACTCAGGCTATGAATGATGCCGGCAGTGATTTTGGAAAGCTGAATGAGCTAGTGAAGCTTCAAGAAACCCTTGAACAGAAACTGGATGATTTGTTGGAACGTTGGACATATTTAACGGAGTTGGCAGAAAAGATAGCCGAAACAAAGGGCAGATAAACTTATTGGAGGACACGACAGATGGACGAAAAGACCTTGGGCCTGATGAAAAAATTAGTTGAGGAGAAAAAACTAAAGAGCTCTCAACAAGGTGGGCCGATTAAAGCGATGCAAAAAATCGGAGAGAAAAGGAAGGGCATTAAACGGCGCAAAGTCGGTGGGATGTTTGATAAGTAAATAACTCATTTTTGGGCGCCTGATAGGAGTTCTAGTTTACTTAAGGGAGAGAAGTTAAGTCAGATGAGTGTTTTAAATGTTGAAAATGTCAGTCATGGGTTTGGTGGACGCAAAATATTTGAGGATGTCACGTTTCGTTTATTAAAAGGGGAGCATGTTGGCTTAGTAGGAGCGAACGGGGAGGGAAAATCGACCTTTCTGGATATTATAACAGGGCGCCTGATGCCTGATAAAGGCAACGTCGAATGGTCAAATCGGGTGACGGTCGGCTATCTGGATCAGCATACGGTTTTGACCAAAGGAAAGACCATCCGGGATGTGCTTAAAGAAGCGTTTCAAGGGATGTATGATTTGGAAGCGGAGACTTTAGAGATGTATGACCGTATGGGCAATGTCTCTGAAAGCGAAATGAATAAGCTTCTGGAAGACGTAGGGGAAATTCAGAGTATTTTAGAGCACAATGGTTTTTATATGATCGATGCGAAAATCGAAGAGATTGCTAATGGACTGGGTCTTGGTGAAATCGGACTGGATAAAGATGTTACAGATTTGAGTGGAGGTCAGAGGACGAAGGTCTTACTCACCAAACTGCTGCTTCAAAATCCGACCATCTTAATTTTGGACGAGCCCACCAACTTTTTGGATGTTGAGCATATCGAATGGCTCAAACGTTATTTGAATCAATATGAGAATGCGTTTATTCTCGTTTCTCATGATGTTCCGTTTTTGAATAGCGTCATCAATGTTATTTATCACGTGGATAATGCGCAGTTGACTCGTTATACTGGAAACTACGAGCAATTTATGGCGCTTTTAGAAACTAAAAAGATTCAGGAACTTAAAGCCTATGATAAACAGCAGAAAGAAGTCGATCGTCTCGAAGACTTTATTGCCCGCAATAAAGCGCGGATTTCAACGACCGGGCGGGCTAAGAGCCGTCAGAAGCAGCTGGAAAAAATGGATCTGCTGGAGCGGCCAAGAGAGAAGATTCAGCCCAAGTTTAAATTTAGGGAAGCACGGTCACCTGGAAAAGTGATTTTTGAAGCCAAAAATATTGTGCTTGGGTATGATGAGCCTTTGACTCGTCCGCTGGACTTGGCCCTGGAACGCGGGCAGAAGGTTGCGATCCGTGGGGTTAACGGATTGGGAAAATCTACGCTGTTAAAAACTCTGTTGGGGTATATCCCGCCGGTTTCAGGTGAAGTTGAGCTGGGTGATTATCTTTATCCTGGTTACTTTGAGCAAGAATCCAGTCGCAAGAATTCTAAGACAGCTTTGGAGGAAGTGTGGGATGAGTATCCCGGAATGACAAACTCTGAAGTGCGGGGAGCCTTGGCCAGGTGTGGTTTGACCAGTGAACACATCTCCAGTAAAATGATGGTTCTAAGTGGGGGGGAAAATGCCAAAGTTCGCTTGTGTAAGCTGATGCTGAAAGATGTGAACTGGCTTGTCCTTGACGAACCTACGAATCATTTGGATGTGGATGCTAAGGCCGAGCTTAAGAGGGCTATTATGGACTTTAAAGGGACGGTCATTGTGGTTTCCCACGAACCGGATTTTTACGAAGATTGGGTCACGGATGTCTGGAATCTGGAAGATTGGACCACAAAAATCGTATAAGTGAATAGATTGTTTGATGGAGACTATCCCACTAAACAAAAGGCTTGCTGATAATGTCAGTAAGCCCTTTTCAATCTCAAATATCGTAAACTATGCTTTTAGAATATTAGGTAAGGCATGGATTAATTAGTAGTTGAATTTGTGGGATGACATAGAAATAATCAACAGAGGACACAGAAAGAGGGGAAACAATTGATTAACCCGTATTTATGGATCTTGAGTATAGGTCATCTGATTATCGATTTGGGGCAGGGTATCCTACCTATCTTAATGCCCTTACTGGCCCAGAGCCTTCATCTCAGTTACTTTCAAGTTGGTACGGTTGTGCTGGCATTTACGTTCAGTTCGGCCATTATTCAGCCGGTATTCGGGGTGTTGAGCGATCGCTACAGCATGCCTTGGTTAATGCCTCTGGGGCTTTTCCTTTCCGGTCTTGGACTAGCACTCACTGGTATTGTTAACTCTTATGCATTATTGTTGCTTGTGGTGCTGTTGAGCGGTATCGGGGTGGCGGGATACCATCCGGAAGGGTCTAAAGTGGCCCATTTTGTCAGTGAGGATAGTAAGGCTGGGGCTTCGATGGCAATTTTTTCAGTGGGAGGAAATCTCGGTTTTGGCCTGGGCCCCATGCTCGCAATATTCTTATTGAGTTTTGCCGGTCTGGACTCAATTCTGGGTGTAATGATTCCAGGAGCATTGGCTGCTTTGGTCTTCTTATTCTTAATGCCCAAATTCAAGAAGATTCTTGAGAAGAAACCTTCCAAACAAAAAAGTGATTCCGCACTAAATACCAGGAGTGACGATAGGAGAAGCCTAGTATTATTGATCCTTTACGTAACCATTCGATCCTGGATACATTCTGGTCTGATTTATTTCATACCTTTCTATTATCCCAGTTTTAAAGGTATCCCTGATCCTGAATATCTGGTGAGTATGTTTTTAATTGCCGGGGTAGTAGGCACGGTTTTAGGCGGGCCTTTTGCCGATCGTTTCGGTGGACGTAATGGAATGCTGGCTTCTATGGCTGTTTCCCTATTCACGGTTTACCCATTTATCCATTTCAATGGTACGTGGATTCCCGTTTTAGCATTTATTGTAGGCGCGTCGGTCATCTCAACGTTTTCCGTTACTGTGGTATTTGGGCAGAGGCTCTTACCAAATAACATCGGGTTGGCTTCGGGGCTGATGCTCGGTTTTGGCGTAGGTATGGGCTCAATCGGCATAATATTACTCGGAGTAATCGCTGATCATATGGGCCTGCCTCTAACCATGAACCTGATCAGCCTGCTTCCCGTCCTGGGGATAATACTAGCCTTTACTTTACCGGATATCAGAGCCGGTGGTTCTGTTGCCAAATAGGTTGGGATAAGGGGTAAGAGACTATTAGGGCGGGAGAGAGGATGATCAGGTATACACTGCTGATATACTATGGCATAATACATAGAGAGACAGACCGTGGAGAAGAAAGCAATGAATAATGATCTAAAAGGAAAAGTGAATAGGTTGGGCATAATGGGCGGAACCTTTGACCCGATTCATTATGGGCATTTGGTTGCTGCGGAAATGGCGCGTGCGGAGTTTAAGTTAGACAAAGTCTTATTTATACCGACAGGGACTCCTCCCCATAAAAACAGAAAAGGCATCTCAGACGCAGAATTGCGTTTTGAGATGGTTAAACGTGCTATTCAGGATAATCCATCCTTCGATATTTCCCGATTGGAAATTGAGCGGGAAGGTCCATCTTATACCGTGGAAACTCTGCGTGTCTTACGCCGTATGTGGCCGGAACATGAACTTTATTTTATTACCGGGTCAGATGCTCTTTTAGAGATCTTTTCCTGGCGTGAGGCAGAAGAAATCTTCAGGTTGATTGAATTTATAGGTGCTGCGCGGCCAGGGTTTGATGCGAGTGATTTTTTTTTAAAGGTTCAACAGGAACATCCGGAAACTAAAGGGAAGATTCATTACCTTGAGGTTCCAGCCTTAGCGATTTCTTCAACGGATATCAGAGCGAGGGTTCGGCGTGGAGAGCCGATCCGTTATCTTTTGCCTGAGGCTGTTCGGCTTTATCTTGCCCAGCATAAGCTATATACAGATACGTAAAGTGACCTCTTCGTTTGCTTTCGCAGCAGAAGCCCCGATGTTCAGCTAAGCTAAAGTAAGTTCACTGAGCAGTTCGGATTTACTAATTTTATGTTTTGTTTTTATTTCGCATACTCTGTCTGGATTTGACCATACTAAAAACGATCAATGATTAATACTAGACAAGAGGTGACAGTTATCATGGCAACAACACTATATGTTGGAAATCTTCCATGGAATACGACAGCTGAAGAACTCGGAGAGTTTTTCAGCGCGTATGGTCAGGTTGAAAGCAGCCGGATTATAACCGATCGTGAGACTGGCCGCTCCAGGGGTTTTGGATTTATTGAGGTTGAAGAAATGGATGCGGCACGTATGGCGGAAGAGTTAAACGGCAAGGATTTTGGCGGAAGGCCATTAACGGTCAATGAAGCCAAACCGAAACAAATGTAATACCTGCGGACTGTAAGGGAGACCTCTGACATGCTTGGTGGGGGTCTCCCATTTTATTATTTTGCATCAGAAGCATTTACTTGATAAAATAGATACTCAAAGAGAATGTTAGAGATTAAAGAGGAGCGGGAGATACGTGAAATTGCAGGTTGAAGTGCTGAGGGATCTGGCGGCTCGTGTTCTTTCAGAAGAACGGTTCAGGCATACTCTGGGTGTGGCAGATTGGGCGGAAGAATTGGCTCATCACCATGGATTGGATCCGGTTAGGGCTCGTTGTGCGGGATTAGTGCATGATTTAGCAAAGGAAATTCCAATAAAAGGCCAGCTTAGGTACGCACGACGCTGGAATTTGCTTAAGTATCCTGAAGATGAGCTAAGTCCTTATGTTTTGCATGGCTCGGTGGCCGCTTATTGGCTGGAGCATTATTACGGATTAGATGATGCTGAAGTCTTAGCAGCTGTTGCGAATCATACATTGGGAAGGCCGGGAATGTGTCCTTTGGAGATGCTGATTTACAGTGCTGATCTGACGGAACCTGACCGTGATTTCCCAAAAGTGGACTTTTTGCGACAATCCCTGTATGATAATTTAGAAAAGGGTACGTTAGCCTGTGTTGAACACACGTTACTATATTTGAAAGAGGGCAAGCGCCCGATTCATCCGTTAACTCAGTTGACGTTTGATGATTTACGAAGGAGGCAAACTATTGGAACTGGATCAAAAAATGCTTAGTGAAGTGGTCGGTTATGTTGAGGACAAAAAAGGTGGAGACATTACCCTTTTGAATTTAAAGGGAATTTCTATGGTCACGGATTATTGCTTATTGGTAACTGGAAATACGACGACTCAGGTTAAAGCGATCACTGACCATTTAGAAGAAAAGTTGCCGGAGATGGGAATCCCGGTTATTCATCTTGAAGGATTGCCAACGGCCAACTGGGTTTTGATGGATTGTGGCGGAGATCTAGTGATTCATGTTATGACTCCGGATCATCGTGAATTTTATCAGCTTGAACGTCTCTGGAAAGATGCGGAAGTTATGTCATTGAATCCGGTCAAGCACTAAGTTGAACACGGAGATTAATTCAAACACGTAAAAGCTGGGATAGGGAGCAGTACTGGGGGACCCTCTGCAGAGAGACGGCGGAAGGTGCAAGCCGTTATTGGGAACGTCAGGAACTCACCCTGGAGCTGTGTTCAGGTAACAATGAACATCGGTGCGAACCGTTAAAATCGTTTGAGCGCTATTGAAAATGGGTGGTACCACGGGAGAAGGTCTCTCGTCCCTTTAGGGACGAGAGATTTTTTAATTTAGCAGACTTATTTCTAAGGAGGAACGTTTTTTATGCAAGAGAAGTACTCGTTTCCTGAGATTGAATCGAAGTGGCAGAAAGAATGGGTGGAGAATAAAGCTTATAAAACCGAGCGAGATGCCTCAAAGCCCAAGTATTATGCCTTAGCTATGTTCCCTTATCCTTCAGGAGATCTACATATGGGGCATGTACGCAATTACTCAATAGTGGATGTAATCGCTCGTTATAAACGAATGACAGGTTACAATGTGCTTCACCCTATTGGCTGGGACGCTTTTGGCTTGCCGGCTGAAAATGCCGCTATCAAGCACCAGACTCCGCCGGCAGACTGGACCTGGAAGAATATCGCCAATATGCGGCGTCAGCTTCAGGAGATGGGAATTTCCTATGATTGGGACCGGGAAATGGCGACATGTCATCCGGGTTATTATAAATGGACACAGTGGTTATTTTTAGAGTTTCATAAACATGGGTTGGTCTATAAGAAAAAGGCTGCTGTGAACTGGTGTCCTTCCTGTGCCACAGTGCTTGCCAATGAACAAGTTGTGGACGGTGGATGCGAGCGGTGCGACACCTTGGTCACGAAGAAAAACCTGGAACAGTGGTTTTTTAAAATTACGGATTACGCGGATGTTCTGCTTCAAGATTTGGACATGTTGCCGGGATGGCCTGAAAAGGTAAAAACCATGCAGCGTAACTGGATTGGCCGTTCAGAAGGGGTAGAAGTAAAATTTGCTTTGGAAGACAGCCCAGAGAAAATCCCAGTGTATACAACCCGGGTTGACACTCTTTTTGGAGTCAGCTATGTGGTCCTAGCTCCTGAACATCCTCTCGTTCTAGAGCTGGTAAGCGGGACCGAGTATGAGGCGGATGTGTTAGCCTTTATCGAAAAAATGAAGGGCCTCAATGAAATTGCTCGAACGTCAACCGATGCAGAAAAGGAAGGACTGTTCATAGGAGCCTATTGCCTCAATCCACTAAGCGGCAAAAAGGTGCCGATTTGGATCGCCAACTATGTTCTGCTGGAATATGGAACAGGAGCAGTGATGGGTGTTCCGGCTCATGATGAAAGGGACTTTGAATTTGCGACGAAGTATAATTTAGAGATTAAAACGGTCATTGTGCCTCCAGGGAGTTTCTTAGAGGAGAAGGACCGGCCCCTCAAAGCGGCTTTCACAGACGAAGGAGTTATGGTGAACTCCGGTTCCTTCGATGGACTGGGCAGCGAGGAGGCGTTGGAGCGGATTGCCGATGAAGCAGAGCGCCTGGGTATCGGACAACGGAAGGTTAATTTCCGCTTGCGTGATTGGCTTATCTCTCGTCAGCGTTATTGGGGTGCACCTATTCCTATGATTTATTGCGATTCTTGTGGAACCGTACCCGTTCCGGAGGAACATTTGCCGGTAATGCTGCCACCTGATGTTGTCTTTAAATCCGGGGAGAATCCGCTGGCCACATCTCCTTCGTTTATAGAAACAACCTGTCCTAAGTGTGGGGGAACTGCCCGGCGTGAAACGGATACGATGGATACCTTTGCTTGTTCTTCCTGGTATTTCCTTCGTTATACGGATCCCCGCAATGCCGATCAGGTTTTTTCGAAAAAAGAAGCAAATCACTGGATGAATGTTGATCAATACGTCGGTGGGGTAGAGCACGCCATCCTTCATTTGCTTTATGCACGCTTTTTTACGAAGGGTTTAAGAGATTTCGGCTATTTGGAGGTCGATGAACCTTTCCAGAACCTGCTTACCCAGGGGATGGTTTGTATGAATGGTTCTAAAATGTCCAAATCGAAAGGGAATGTTGTCAGTCCGGGAGCGATTATTGGAAAATATGGCGCAGACACGGCCCGTTTGTTTATACTGTTCGCTGCTCCGCCGGAGAGAGATTTGGAGTGGAGTGATCAAGGGGTTGAAGGATGTTATCGTTTCCTGAATCGAGTTTGGCGTTTGGTTGTTCAGTATCAGCCCTTCTTAAGGGAAGCAGGAGAAGCATCAGCGGCTGATGATCAGGCAAATAGCTGGGAACACCTGGATAAAATCGGCAAAGAAATGCGTCGTCACACTCATTTGGCCATCCAGAGAGTAACAACAGACATCGGAAAGCGCTATAACTTTAATACCGCCATTAGTACGATTATGGAATGGGTTAATGCTTTGTATATCTACAAAGAGCAGCCAACTGCAGATGCTGCTGTCGGTCGTGAGGCTCTGGAAGGGATTCTTATGCTTCTTGCTCCCATTGCTCCGCATATCACGGAGGAGCTTTGGCGGGAACTTGGACATACGGAGAGCATTCATCTCCAGCCTTGGCCTGAAGTGGATGAAGCGGCTCTCGTTCAAGATGAAGTGACGGTTATTCTCCAGGTGAATGGGAAAGTTCGGGAACGGATTCAAGTGGCTGCTGATATCTCAGCGGCTGAATTAGAAACGTTAGTGCTTGCTCAGCCAAAAGTTATGGAATGGACCCAAGGAAAAACCATCGTTAAAGTGATTACAGTTCCGGGTAAGCTGGTTAATATTGTTGTTAAGTAATGACTTAAGAGAGCAAATCGTTAGGGAAACTTGACTAAAAGTTGCTTAAGTCCTGGACAAGGACGGTTCTTTCTGGATTAAATCCATTAAAGAACCGTCCTTATTTGGTTTACTTAAGAGCCTGATATCCTTTTTAATCAACCCGACTTTCGTCTGAGATTCTACCGTTCAGCGAAGGGAAGTTATCCCTAAAAAATGTATACATAAAGAATCCGATAAATTGATATATTATAAGATTGTTTATTATGATAAGATTTGAACTATTGACTGTGTTGTATAGTCTGCTGTGGCCTTCCGGCCTTATTTATTATTTACAAAGATTAAGGTGACGAAAAGAGATGGAGGAGAATTATGGCTAAATTTAAGAGAGTGATGGTTGCCAATCGGGGTGAAATCGCTATTAGGGTGTTCAGAGCATGTAATGAGCTGGGAATAAGGACTGTCGCCATCTATTCCAATGAAGATAAATACTCTCTTTTTCGGAGCAAAGCCGATGAGGCTTACCTCATTGGCGAAGACAGGAGTCCTGTTGATGCCTATCTGAATATTGAGGAGATTATCAGCCTGGCCCTCAAAAAAGGGGTGGATGCCATTCATCCGGGATATGGCTTCCTGTCGGAAAACCCTGAATTTGCTCTGCGCTGTGAGCAGGAAGGCATTGAATTTATCGGGCCGACGGCGGCGATGATGGAGAGGCTGGGAGACAAAATCAAGTCAAAGATTGTGGCCAAAAAAGTGGGAGTCCCGACTATCCCGGGTTATGAGAAGAACGTAAAAACAGTGAATGAGGCAAGGATACATGCCGCGGAATGCGGTTATCCCCTGATGCTTAAAGCAGCCGCCGGAGGCGGCGGCAGAGGAATGCGGATCGTCAGAGACGAGAGTGAGCTGGAGTCTGCCTTTTTAAGCGCTAAAAGCGAGGCGAAAAAAGCCTTTGGCATCGATCATATCTTTATGGAGAAATTTATTGAGAAACCGAAGCATATCGAAGTACAGGTGCTGGGGGACAAGTACGGCAAGATAGTCCATATGTTTGAACGGGATTGTTCCATCCAGAGAAGACACCAGAAGGTGGTGGAATTTACTCCGGCCTTTTCCATCTCCCAGGAAATCAGAAACAATATTTATCAGGATGCTCTTAAGATCGCCAGGGCCGTAAACTACCGGAGCGCCGGAACCCTGGAATTTCTGGTGGATAACCAGGGAAATTATTACTTCATTGAAATGAACCCGCGGATTCAGGTTGAGCATACGGTTACAGAGATGGTTACCGGGATAGATATCGTCCAGGCCCAGATCCAAATTGCTCAGGGATACGCTCTGGATTCTCCGGAGATCGGAATCAACTCACAAGAGGACATCATGCTCAATGGCTATTCCATTCAATGCCGGATCACCACGGAGAATCCTTCCAATAACTTTGCTCCGGACACAGGAAAAATTGAATCCTATCGGACCGGCTCCGGATTTGGGATCAGGCTGGACGGCGGCAACGGCTTCACAGGAGCTGAAATCAGTCCGTATTATGACAGCCTTCTCGTCAAGAATATCTCTTGGTCCAGAAGTTTTCAGGATGTTATCAAAAAGTCCATTCGAGCCATCACCGAGACCCAAATCACCGGAGTTAAGACGAATATAGGCTTTCTGATCAATGTTCTCAATCATCCCTTGTTTATGAAGGGAGAATGCCATACCGGTTTCATCGAGGAAAATCCTGATCTGATCTCCCTCAGCCATCAGAGTGATGATGAAAGCCGGATTCTGAAATTTCTTGGCAATGTGGTGGTCAACGAGACCATAGGGGTCAAGCCGCAGTACGATGTCCCCAAAGTGCCTAAAACCGGTGGTATCAGTTCGGGGGATTTGAGGGGAACGAAACAGATTCTCGATGAGCAGGGTGCGGATGGGCTGGTCAGCTGGATCAAAGCTCAGAAACAGGTTCTGCTGACAGATACGACCATGCGGGACGCTCACCAGTCTCTGATGGCGACAAGGCTCAGAACCAAGGACATGATCAAAGTCGCCAAGGCCACTTCCGTTTACGGCAAGGATCTCTTTTCCCTGGAAATGTGGGGGGGTGCGACTTTTGACGTGGCTTACAGGTTCCTTAAAGAGTCTCCCTGGGAACGGCTGGAGGAACTGCGGAAAAGGGTTCCCAACCTTCTCTTCCAGATGCTCATAAGAGGAGCGAATGGGGTAGGCTATAAGAACTATCCGGACAATGTCATCCGGGAATTCATTAAAGAATCGGCTGCCGCGGGCATTGATGTCTTCAGGATTTTTGATTCTCTGAACGAGCTGAGGGGTATGGAGATTTCCATTGACGAAGTTATAAAGAGCGGCAAGATCGCCGAGGCCTGCATCTGTTATACCGGAGACATCTTGGACAGCAGCAGGGAAAAATATAACTTGAACTACTATATTAAGCTGGCCAAAGAGATAGAAAAAGCGGGAGCCCATATTTTGGCGATCAAAGATATGTCCGCACTCCTCAAACCTCATGCAGCCTATCGGCTCATCCGCGCCTTGAAAGAGGAAATCGGAATTCCAATCCACCTGCATACTCACGATACCACAGGCAACGGGGGAGCCACGGTTCTCATGGCTGTGGAAGCGGGAGTAGATATCGTGGACACTGCTTTCAACAGCATGTCAGGGCTGACCAGTCAGCCGGCCATGAATTCAATTGTTGCCGCTCTGAAAAATACGGAAAGGGATCCCGGCATTGACCTGAAAGGGCTGCAAAAGATATCGGACTACTGGGAAGCGGTCCGGCCGGTTTATGGCAGATACGAATCCGGCTTGAAATCGGGATCTGCTGAAATCTATAAGTATGAAATTCCCGGCGGGCAGTACTCCAATCTTAAACCTCAGGTAGAAAGCTTCGGCTTGGGTCACAAGTTTACCGAGATCAAAGAAATGTACAAGACTGTTAACGGGATGTTAGGGGATATTGTGAAAGTCACTCCGTCTTCGAAGGTTGTGGGGGATTTTGCCATATTTATGGTTCAGAATCACCTGACCCCGGAGAATATCTATGAGAAAGGGGAGAAGATGGCCTTTCCCGATTCTGTCGTAGCCTATTTCATGGGGATGATGGGCCAGCCCATGGGAGGCTTTCCGGAGAAACTCCAGAAACTGGTGCTGAAAGGGGAAAAACCCATTACCCAGCGTCCGGGCGAACTGCTTCCTGCTGAGGACTTTGACAGGATCGCTCAACATTTGAGACATGAATTCGAATTGGAACCAACTAAACAGGATATCCTGAGTTATGCCCTGTACCCTGAAGTCTATGCAGGATTCTTGAAATTTGTCGCCGAATACGGAGATTTGAGCAGGCTGGGAAGCGACGTCTTCTTCCATGGACTTGGCGAAGGAGAAATTATTGAAGCAGAGGTCGCAGAAGGAAGAAGTTTGATGATTAAACTCCGCTCTATCGAGAAGCCGGATCCGGAAGGATACAGAACCCTGGTATTTGAAGTCAACAGGAATAGAAGGGAAATCAAAATCAAAGACAAGAACTGGAGCAACGTTAACCTTCTTAGTCAGTTGGGAGAATACGGCAGGACAGAAATGGCGGATCCCGATAACAAGAATGAAATTGGCTCGCCAATTCCGGGGACGGTTGTGTCGCTGAAGGTTGAAGAAGGAGACGGGGTAACAGAGGGTCAGCTGCTGGCGATTATCGAGGCCATGAAAATGGAAACAAGGATAACGAGTTCTGTTGCCGGGACAATCGGCTCGGTGAATATCAAAGAAGGGCAGCAGGTCAAGGCTGGGGAGCTTCTGATCGTTATTAAATAAAGGCGTTCTTGCGCCGGGATTCGGAGTGTTTGAAAATAAATTTCCTGATTGAGCAGGGATTGCCCCCCTTATCATAGAAATTATCATTATGAATCTGATTAATTTTGAAAGAAGGGGAGGAAACGACGTGAAATTAGTGAAAAAATTAAGTTGGTTCGTGATGTTACTCGCGCTATTACTTGTATTAACGGGGTGTAGTCAGAATCAGCAGGCCATTTTTGATGCTGCCATGAAGATGCAAAATGTAACCTCTTTGCAGCAGCAGACAACGATGACCTTCAAATTAAGCGGCTCAGGGTTTGATCCGGCTGTCCAACAACAAGTCGACACGGCTGCCGAATTTATGAATAACGCGAAATTAAACCTAAATGTAAAAACCAGCAGCAATCAAGAGAGAACCTTAAGTAAGGCACAAGTTGATATGGACTTAGCTTTACCGGGAATGAACATAACGCTGCCTGTTTGGGTAGACGCGGATTTAACCGGAGAAGAGCCAAAGCTCATTGAGATTATTAAACTTCCACAGATAGCAAAAGCGTCTTTACCCCCGGAGTTTGCCGGTAAGGAATACACGGTGATGAATCCTTATAATATGGGGGGGCCACAACCTAATTATGACCTGTCCAAGCTTGCTGAATTCAGCAAAAGCATGCCGGCAAAACAACTGGCCTTTTTAACGAGCTTTGCTCAGCGCTTTAATCCGGATCTTAAAGTGATTTCCAAAGGAAGTCAGTACTTGCAAACTAACGAGGGCAGTAAGCTGGCTAAACTATATGAGATCAAACTTAACGACTCCCAATTAAAGGATTTTATCCGGTACGCCGTCAATAATTTTGCTCAGGACCAGGAAGCTATGACGTTTATCAAAGAGTATATGGATACGATCATGGGGTTTAGCCAGGTTCCGGGGAAGGCAAATACCTTAAATGAGTTTGATCAGGCTTTTGAGGACTTTGGAGATAATAAGCAGGAGTTTTTAACCGGATTTAATAAGGTCATGGATGAATTAGAGAATGTTACCCTTTTGGGTGATCAGGGACTAGAGTTGCAGTATGCTATTGTTGACGGATATGTGGTTAAAAAAAGCGGGACTCTCGATCTTAACGTGGATTTGCCCCAGATTATCCAATTGATGCAGTCTCTAACCCCCGGCCCCCAACAAACGATGTCTGAAGATACAGCGGGTAACTTAAGTTTGAAGGTCAATTTTAGTACAGTTACTTCGGATATCAACCAACCCTTTGAAATCCAGATCCCGGAAGTAAACGAAAATAACTCTTTTGATTACATGGACTTGATGAAAGCCTTTAACCCTTTAGCCGACCGTCCAGTACGTTTGGCAGGGCAGGATGGTTATGAGACGGCTAAAATCATTGGAGAAGAGTATAATAGCGGTCAATGTACGAGCATTATTTTAGCATCCGGTCTTAACTTTTCCGACGCCTTATCCTCAAGCATCCTTTCCCAAAAGTTCGATGCCCCAATTTTGCTGGTTGGCGCTAGCGTAGAAGAGTCATCAGCTGCCTTCGATTATATTGCGTCACATTCAAATTCAGATACCAAACTGTTCATTGTCGGTGGTACCGGAGTAATAGGTACGCCTTTTGAAACGGAGCTTATCAAGCGCGGGCATGTAAATATTGAACGTTTAGGCGGATCCGATTCCTATGAAACAGGCATAATTGTGGCAGAGAAGGCAGATGCAGCGTATGGTACGCCCGTGTTTCTGATTTCTGGAGAGAGCTTTCCGGATGCCCTGAGTGCAGCCGGTTTTGCGGGTGCTTACCAATACCCTGCCCTCCTGATAGGCAAGAATGAACTTACGGATAAAACCAAGAATTATATTGCAAGCAATAATCCAACCACTGTGTATATTGTTGGCGGGGAAGCCGCTATCTCGCAGTCTGTCGAAGCCCAAATCAAAGAGTTGGTGCCTGCTGCTTCTATTAAGCGCTTAGCAGGGAATGATAGCTTTGCCACAGCGGGTGCCGTACTTGACGAGTTTGCTGAATTCCCACTGGCAGTTTATTTGGCCAATGGATCTGCCTATCAAGATGCACTTGCCGGAAGCTCTTTAGCAGCGAGAACAGCTGACCCGGTTCTTTTGGTTGACCCCAATCGAGAAACCCTTCCTCCTGCAATAGAGGCTTACCTGAAGAAACTTAGGGATACAGGAAGCCGTCCTATGGTTCGGGCCTTGGGAGGGGCGGTTGTCGTTCCAGATAGCCTGATAAAACAGGCCGAAGCTTTGCTTGATGGGAAGTAAGTCAAACTATTATCATTGCAAGACTTGAGGGATTGACCCGGAAATAGGATATCATAACCTTCAAACAAGGACGATTCTTTTGATGCCTTAAAGCATTTAAAAGAAATTCGTCCTTGTTTATTCTTTTTAACATTACCTTAACATCCTTGCTAAGGTTACTTTACAGTCATCTGTTATACTTTGACTTGATATGACAATAGAGTTGAAATAGCGGACAGTACCGACAAATCGGCTGAAATTGGTTTTGCGAATGGTTAAGCGGGCTGGGAATATAGTATTAGAAAGATCTGGATTTAAAATGAATACGTTGTGGGGGATAGGGATGTCATGAGATTTTGCAAATATCTGGAATATACTATAAAAGGATGGTAGAAAAGGGGTGTATATAGTTGCAAAAAATATATGTACTCGATTCAAGCGTACTACTGCATGACCCTAACGCGATCTTACACTTTCATGAGAATGAAGTCATTATCCCTTACGTTGTATTAGAGGAAGTAGAAGGTAAAAAACGCAGCTTAGAAAATATTGGTCGGGCAGCCCGGGAGGCTATTCGCCATCTTGATGGATTAAGGGAAAAAGGTCAACTATCTCAGGGGGTTCTTTTGCCCAACGGTGGTAAGGTTCGGATTGAGCTGAATCATTATTCTAATGATATTTTGCCCTTGAAATCAGATATGGCGTTGGCTGATAATCGAATTCTGGCAGTCACCCTGAGTCTGACCCGTGAAGAAGAACGTCCTGTCGTCTTAGTTACAAAAGATATTGCTATGCGAGTCAAAGCGGATGCTTTAGGAATCTTAACGGAAGATTATCATAATGACAAAGTAGTTTTGCCTCCTATTATGGAGGAAATCGTAACCCGCTCAATGGATGATGACGAGGTTGCGGTACTTTATAAGAATAGGTATATCCCACTCCAATCACCGATATCCCCGAATCGCTGTGTAAAGGCGGTTTTGAGCGACGACAGCGTCTTGCCTCTCTTAACGTCTCCCGATGGAAAGAGACTCGTCTATCAAATGGGGAAAGGTCTTGCTCCTTGGGATATACGGCCTAAAAATCTGGAGCAATCATGGGCCTTGGAAATGCTCAATAATCCAGAGATCAAATTAGTTAATTTAATGGGGCCGGCAGGTACCGGGAAAACGTTACTTGCTTTGGCGAGTGGTTTGGAGCAAACTATCCATGCTGAAATCTATGTCAGGATGCTTTGTGCCCGTCCGATTGTTCCTTTTGGCAAGGATATTGGATTTCTGCCTGGGGAGAAGGATCAGAAGGTTCGTCCGTATATGCAGCCCATTTATGATAACCTTGAGTTTCTACTGCGGGCAAGGCGGGAGAAAGAGCGTGAGAGAGGCGCTGAATCCGTGGTAGACAGTGCGATTGATCTTCTCATCAAGAAGAGACAGCTTGAAATCGAAGTACTCACCTATATCCGAGGCCGCAGTATTCCGAATCAGTTTATTATTATCGATGAGGCTCAAAATCTTTCTGCCCATGAGGTAAAGACGATTATTACCCGGGCGGGTGAGGGAACGAAAATTGTGCTTTGTGGGGATCCGGATCAAATTGATCATCCGTATCTTGATAAAGAGAGTAATGGACTGGCCCATCTCGCTTCCCGGTTAAATGGGCAATCCTTTTACGGCCAGGTCCGTCTGGTTCGTGGGGAACGGAGCGAACTTGCAACTCGGGCGGCCGGGTTGCTGTAAAGGGGGATTATGGTCACACAGTGCGAGGTGTTTGCGGCGCAGAGAAGCTAAGCGTGGGTTTGGAATGCAAGTTGGGACAGTTCCCGACTTGCATTTTGTAGTGCGCCACGCATGACGATTAACTTGACGGTGAAAGTCCGTTATGGGGGTATGTAGCGACCAACCATTAGCTTAAGGCAAGGGTGTCCATCGCAAGGTGGAATCTGAAGGAAGCCTACGGCAAAGTTCTGCCCCGAGGAATACGAACAGTATAAGGCGCAAAACGTGGGGTAAGACTGCTACACAAGTCAAAGCCCAAAAGCTACACGGACACGTTAGCGTAGATATTGCGGGTACATGGAATGAAAGTGAATCGTCTTACCGTGGGAGGCCTCACGGACGGGTGGAAACAGAGTAAGAAACCCGGTTGAAACAAGATTTATCGTGAGGAGTCAGCCGAAGCCATAGTACAGAGGTGTTCTAGACACCGACGGAAGGGCTGAACCAAAGGAGGTGTGGGTCAATGAAAGTTACTGAAAGTGGCAACCTAAAACACAGACAACTTCGAAAAGGAGACTATTTGCAAAGGGTATCTGCGGAACAGAAAGAGTATGCAGAAGTGTGTGCGCCCCCAAAGATGACTGAAACCGACAACACCAACACAAATGAGCAGACAGAAGGTTTGCTTGAGCAAATCCTTAGCACCGAGAATCTAAACCAGGCCTATAGGCAGGTTAAAAGAAACAAAGGCGCAGGTGGGATTGATGGTATGCAGGTAGATGAACTTCTACCCTTCCTAAAAGAACACAAGGAGGAACTCTTGCAATCCCTCCGGGACGGTCAATACCGTCCAAAACCCGTACGAAGGGTAGAAGTACCTAAAGAGAACGGAAAGACTAGAAAACTAGGAATACCCACCGTTTTGGACAGGCTAATCCAACAAGCGATAACTCAGGCTCTAAGTCCCATATTCGAGAAACAGTTCTCAGACAATAGCTTTGGATTCCGACCGAACCGCAGTGCACACGGTGCACTAAGAAGATGCCAAACCTATATTACAGCAGGTTACAGATATGTAGCCGATATGGACTTGGAGAAGTATTTCGATACGGTAAACCAAAGCAAGCTGATTCAGATTTTGTCGGAGACGATAAAAGATGGCCGGGTCATATCCCTGATTCACAAATTCCTGAAAGCAGGAGTTATGACCAACGGGATGTTTGAAGAAAGTCCAGAGGGTGTGCCACAGGGAGGCCCCCTAAGTCCGTTACTTGGCAACATAATGCTTAACGAGTGCGACCACGAGTTGATAAAGCGAGGACACCACTTTGTACGGTATGCAGATGATATGATGATTTTCTGCAAAAGTAAGAAGGCGGCAAAACGAACCATTGATCACATTCTCCCCTATATCGAAGGAAAACTGTTTCTAAAGGTAAATAGGGAGAAAACGAAGGTTGCTCATGTAAACTATGTCAAGTTTTTAGGATATAGCTTCTATATTTACAGGGGAGAAGGGCGCCTGAGAATCCATCCTAAGAGCATCCAGAAGCTTAAGGACAAAATCCGGGAAGTTACTGGGCGTAGCAATGGGATGGGAATCGAAGAGCGCAGAACTAAGCTCAATCAAGTGGTACGAGGCTGGACAAATTACTTCAAACCGGCAGATGCTAAGAAGCTACTCAAGGAACTGGATGAATGGATGAGAAGTCGTATACGAATGGTAACTTGGAAGCGATGGAAGAAAATCCGAACTCGGTTTAAAAACCTGAAGAAAGCAGGTATTAGCAAGGAACAAGCTTGGATGTGGGCAAATACAAGAAAAGGCTATTGGCGAACTGCCCATAGCCCTATTCTGACGAGAGCACTATCCAACGAGCGGTTTAAGCAAGTCGGATATCTTAGTTTTAGTGAATATTACTCTGCGAAATAACGTGTAAACTTTGGAAGCGCCGTATACCGAACGGTACGTACGGTGCTGTGGGAGGTCGGCTGATCAAATAATGATCAGCCTCCTACCCGATCATTGTTGTCCCATATCCAGGGTGCTTGACGAAAGGGCAAAATCCGACAGGATAAGCAAGACTTCGTGGCAGGAGAACAAAGGAATAAGGCGAAATTGAAACCGATAAAGCAGATTATTTGATATGGCAGGGGGTATGGGGATGGAACGGAAGCTACGCTATGCCTGGTGGGGTGTCCTTGTTGGTTTGGTGATTGTAGCGATTTGGAAACTGTTTCTTCCTCATGGCTCGGAGACGTATCTTCAAAAAGCAGATACGCGTCGGGAGATTATTGTTTATATTGCCGGGGCCGTTGAAAAACCGGGACTTGTTCATTTAGAGCCTGATGCTCGTTTGGATGATGCCCTTAAGCAAGTCAGCTTATTGCCGGAGGCGAACTTAGAGAGTATGAATCCGGCGGAAAAACTAAAAGACGGTCAGAAAGTGACGGTTCCGTTCAAGGTTGTTATTCCCCAAGATTCTGCAGGCTTAACGACTTCATCCGCGCCAGCTGCGCCTGCGGCTAATCCTCTGCAAACAGTAGTTTCGTCAACATCCGAAGGCAAAATAAACATTAATACTGCCGGGGCTGCTGAACTGGACAAACTGTCTGGTGTCGGCCCGGCGTTGGCGGAGCGGATTATTCAATATCGGACGGAACATGGACCCTTTGCCAGACCTGAAGATTTAGAGAATGTTTCGGGTATTGGTCCCAAGACTTATGAAAAAATGGCTTCCCAAGTGACGGTTGGACCATGAGAGATCCTTTGATCAGACGAGCGTCTGCCCTCTTGCTCGGAGGACTTATTGGAGCGTACATTCCGTCTGAGGGACGTTTTTGGGCTTTGGGGATTCTTGTATGGTTAGGGGTTCGGCTTTTATTGTGGTGTCCTCGTGATTTCTTTGGCCGCATGTTTCGACCTGAAATACCACTGTTAGCAGGGAGTCTGTTGTTGGGGTTTGTCTATGGAGCGCTTGCAGAGAGAACCTTGCCGGAACCCCTTGTTTTGGATCGCGTAGAAATTGTTGGCCTCTTAAAGGATTGGAATATAAATGAGGATATGGCGGTTGGACTTCTGCGTGTCGAGGAAGGTGAGGTTAAAGGTCAGACCTATCGTTTAGCTGTTTATCCTGATCAAGGGGGACATATTCCAAGTGAGTGGAAGCGGGTTCAGCCTGGAGACCGGCTGAGCTTTCAAGGGCACTTGGAAAGACTTAAGCCTCTCGGTACGCCGGGTGGCTTTGATGTGCGGCTTTACTATGGAGTTAGAGGGCTAAGCGGAACTATGTACGCTCAAGGGGATGCAGTGCTTGTATCTGCAGGGGAGCCGGGCCTGACTTGGAAGATTCGTCAGCAAGTTCGGAACCGGCTTTTGATTTGGGATTCAGAGGAAACAGGGGTCTTAGAGGGGATTCTGTTTGGAGATTCCAGTCGGATTCCAGACGTGGTCGAAGAACGCTATAAGGTGACGGGTGTGCTTCACGTTTTTGCAGCCTCGGGCTCGAATGTAGCCTTTGTATTGGGGTTTTCCTGGCTTCTCTTCTGCTTTTTGCCAAAAGGATTCAGGATTGGTGCAACAGTTTTGGCTTTGTTGCTTTATGCCGCCCTTTGCGGGGGAAATGCTCCGATTGTCAGAGCAACTATCTTGGGGATTGCGCTTTTACTGGGGCGTCTGGGCCGGGAAAAAGTGGCTGTGTTGAGATGGTTGTTTTTTGCTGCTGTGGGGCTTTTTATTCATAACCCTTTGATTATTCAGGATCTTGGTTTTCAGCTTTCTTTTGCGGCAGCCTGGGGAATAATAGTGCTCACTCCTCGGATCCTTGGGACGAAGTTATTGGCAAATATACCTGCTTTGCTTCGTTATGCGGCTGCCGGAACCCTGGCAGCTCAAGCGGCGACCTTACCGCTGTTGATTGCAGCGTTTCATCGCTTATCGATCATTGGTTTATTGGTTAATGTCTTTATCCTATTTGTCTTAGGGGGTGTATTAGAAGTAGGGCTCTTAGGGGTATTGCTTTCTTTTTCCCCAGAATTGTCTGCTCCCTTGTTTCAAGCAAGTTTATGGCTGCTGGAAGGGACGAATGCGATTTTAAAGTTCCTGGCGGAATTACCCTATGCGGATGTCTGGGTTCTAAATCCGGGGCCCCTTTTCTGGTTGATCTGGTATGGCGGCATTGGCGTTGTTTTGTGGGGGAGAGAGCGTGCTCTCTTTACCTTTAAAGTAAGATGGATTTACTGCCGCAGAGGGTTAAGTAAACTTGCGGTCAGGCTGATTGAGGAATGCCCAGGGGGGCTTGGTCAAGCCATGCAACGAACGTTGGCAAGTATATCGTACAGACCTATTTCGGGAAATCGGTGGTTAGTCCGCTGGAGCGGGATATTGCTGATTCTGGTTTTATTATGGAGCCCCTGGAATTCAAAAAACGATCTGGAAGTCGTTATAATTGATGTGGGACAAGGAGATGCGACCTTAATACGGACGCCTGAGAAGCATGCTGTTTTAATCGATACCGGTCCGCGCAGTGAAACCTTTGATGCGGGGGAGCGTATTGTCCTGCCCTATCTGCTGCATACAGGCACTCGGCATTTGGATGCCCTGCTGATTACCCATGAACATAATGATCATATTGGTGGAGTACGAGCGATACTCAAGACTATTCCCACTGATTGGGTAGGGGTGCCTAATGTGGGCGAGCGTCTGGAAAATGAGGAATGGCGAGAGGGGCTGCCCGTGGGTTTAACTCGACAGTCCGAGACGTTGCGCCTACTTCAAGCGGGTGATCGAATCAATCTGGATTCAGGAGCTTGGATTGATGTCTTAGGTCCGCAGCAGGTCCTTAAAGGAACGCATTCGGATGCCAATAATAATTGTTTGGTGCTCAAACTTCATTATTTAGGGCAAAGTGTTATGTTAACGGCGGATATGGAGCAAGAACAAATGCAGGACATCTATGAGACGGGTGTGGCTCTGGAAACAGATGTTTTTAAGGTTCCTCATCATGGAAGCCGGTTTTCCTTGTATGCACCTTGGTTAGAAAGTATGTATCCTCAGGCTGTGTGGATATCGGTAGGGAAAAACTCCTTTGGCCACCCCTCACGGGAAGTGCTTCGGTATTGGGAAGAACGTCATGTTCCGGTTTTTCGGACGGACGAGTATGGAACGATTAGGCTATTGTTAGGGGAAGGTGGGGTTGAGGTTATTCCTGGCCGCTAGTGTACTGCTCCTCTATATCCATAAATTAAAGCTGGAATCCGATTATTTTTCGACAGTATGTATAAAAAGGAAATGTTGGGTAACAATAACAAGGAACATCTCTTTTCTCCTCCTCTTTCTTTTGCTCCTCCACTACCGTGGGGGGCTTTTTTTATTGTTCGGGAAAGTATATAATTTTTGACTTGTGGATAACTGATGTAGTGTGTGCGGCAGCATGCTTTTTTCACTGGCTTTTTTTAAGGGTCTCGATTAAAATGAGCACTAGAGGTGTTTAGTTAAGATGCGTGAGATTGAACGAATCAGGGAAAGCGTAGAAAAGGGAAGGATTGCGTCCATTTACCTTTGGCATGGGGAGGAGCGCTTTTTAATACAGGAAGGATTGAAAGTCCTTAAGTCGTTCTATTTCATGAGGGATCCTTCCGGAAGTGGAATCGAAGTACTGGACTCAAAGGAGTTATCTCCAGCTGAAATCGTAGAGCGGGCTAATACAATGTCCTTTTTTGCTAACCGTCTTGTGGTGGTTGATGAGGCTCCTTATTTTCAGGAGGGACAAACGACAGATTTAGAGCCGTTTATAGAGTATTTTTCCAACCCAAATCCTGCTACCTGCCTCTTGTTTGTCGCTGAGAGCGTGCATAGAGGAAGAAAACTTTATAAAGCTTTGAGCCGGGCGAAGGCGGGGGAGATCTTAGAATTTTCAGTTCCCAAACGTCCTCAGGAATGGCTGGCTTGGGTTCAGGCAGAATTAAATGCACGGGGAAAGGCAATGGATGCTAAGGTGGCGTCTCAGTTTATTGAATGGGCAGGACATCAGACCGGGGTTTTAAGTCAGGAGTTAGATAAGCTTGTAGCTTTTGTGGGGGATCGCTCAAAGATAACCATGTCGGATGTTAAGACTATCACGACGCGGACGATTGAAGCGAGTATCTTTAATCTTTTGGATGCGGTAGCAGATCGTTCCTCGGCAAAAGCAGTTAAGACGTTGCGGGAGGTGTTACTTGAAGAGCATCCCTTAAAGGTTTTAACCTTAATGGTTCGTCAGGTTCGTCTTTTGCTGGGCTGTGATGCCTTACGCAAGCGGGGCGGAAATCTGGCTGAGGTTCCTTCTGTGTTGGGGATTAAACCATATGAAGCCCAAAAGCTTTGGCAGCAATCTTCAAAGTTAGCGACGAAGCAGTTGTCTGAGGGGTTAGCAGAATGTTTGAAGACAGATGTGGCAATGAAATCCGGGGGCGGAGATCCCGGATTTTTATTGGAAATGATGATTATCAGGTTTTGTGGAGGGGAGTCGGTTACTTAGTCTGTTAAGGTTGTGCCAGGGGACGGGGTTATTGACACAAAAAAAGAAAGCGACGATTGCGTCGCTTTCTTTTTTACAGCAATTTTTTGCTTAGCCCACTTGAGCAAAATGTTTGCTGAAGCGTTTTGTAAGACGGGACTTTTTGCGAGCAGCTAAGTTTTTATGAATCAAACCCTTGGAGGAGGCTTTATCCAAAGCACGAGCAGCCCTTTTCAAAGCGAGTGCTGCAGTCTCGGAATCCGTGCTGATTGCTTCTTCAAAACGGCGAATGGTTGTACGTAATGCAGATTTTGCAGCAGCATTTTTAATCGTGCGAGCTTTTGCCAACTCAACTCTTTTAATGGCGGATTTAATGTTTGGCACTAATAGTCACCCCCTTTGGTTATGACATTCGTTCGGATTGTTGCACAAACTATATTTTAACATCAGGATTTAAAATTATCAAGGAAAATCAGGAATTTTGTTGTTAATCTGAGATATTGTCACCATAGAAAATAAGGAAATTACTGCAATGTAAATAAATCCGGATCATTTTGTTTAAACTAAACCTTGTATCACGGAAACACTTTAAAGTGTAGCAAATAAATGATTGGAGGGTCTTGCAATGGTAGGTATGATCGTTCGGTTTATCGTATCCGCTTTGGTTTTGCTTTTGGTGAGTTGGATTGTTCCGGGGCTTCGGGTGGCTGGATTTACGGGAGCTTTAATTGCAGCCGCAGTGATTGCCATAATGGGTTATGTTATTGAAAGGGTGTTCGGAGATAAAATTACCCGGATGGGACGGGGAACGGTCGGATTTTTGACGGCTGCCGTTGTTATTTACTTCAGTCAGTTTCTTGTTCCCGGGTCCATTTCAGTTTCTATTATTGGCGCGTTACTGGCTTCCCTGGTGATTGGTATTGTCGATAGCTTTGTTCCGACAACCCTTCGCTAAACATAAGCGCAACACTTAAATTTTATCTGAACTATATTTTTTAGGTTCTAGCTTGGACTTGTCCTTCATATTTCTTCAATAAGAGGAAGGGGGACAAGTCCTTTGTTACGGGAAGATTTTTATCATCGGCAAACTAAAAATTATAGGATTTGGACATTTAAAGAATGGCTGAGAGGGTTTTTCCTTGGGATTGTTAGCCTCTTAATTATTTTAGGGTTAGCTTATGCTTTGCGCAGTGGGAGTTCCCACCAATTTGTTCATTTTTTAACTCAACAGTCGTTTCCTTTTGAAGCGATTTTGTTAGAAGGGGCTCCGGGGTATTCCCAACCGGAACGCTCTCGTTTGGACTTAGTGAGGCATCAAGGTGCGGCAGTGAGCATGTTTTTATTGACGGGTGTTAATATTTCGGACCCGCGGACATTTTTTCTGAGCTATTTTTCCCCTCCGCCCCAAGGCCCGGTTTGGTTAGGGTGGGCCTATAATCCTGATGATCCTGAGTTTGAAGGTCCCATTCTTGAGCCAATTGACCCTCAGATACCTGAAAATAATGAGTCTCTGAATCCTCCCCCGCCGGAACCAGCTGGTCGTAAGGAAGTCGTTGTGGGGATTTATAATACGCATAACAGTGAAAGTTATGCAGGGAATGGGGGGCCTGATCGATTACAGGGAGAAAATGGGGACATCGTAACAGTAGGAGCTACCTTAAAGAAAGCTCTTGAGCAAAAGGGAGTCGGTGTTGTTCATGACAAGAAAATACATGATGCGGTCGATTTTATGAAGTCATATAGCGAGTCCGTTAAGACGGCAACTCAGCTCATTAAGGACTATCCTTCTATTAAGATTTTATTAGATATTCACCGGGATGGACTCCCGCCTGGATTCCCTAAGTCAACCATTACGGTCAATGACCGAAAAATCTGCAAGGTTCTGGTGGTGATAGGCAAGAAGAATCCGCACTGGGAAAAGAATGAGGCCTTAGCTAAAGAACTGATGGCTATAGGTGAAACGAAATATCCCGGGCTTTTTAAACCCAATATTAGTTATGCAGCTGATGCGCGGTACAACCAACATCTTTCGGAGGGCGGTTTGTTGCTGGAATTCGGGAGTCAGCATAATACGCTGGATGAAGCTAATGGTGCAGCGGAAGCTGTAGCTGAAGTTTTAGCGGAGTGGCTGAAAGGGAAGTAGCAGGTTTCTCTTTTTTCGTATGGTGAAAAATGCTATAATTCGGGTGGCAGAGTAGCGATGGGGAGAAGAGGTTAATTTAAGATGTCATCAACTAATCGAACACTTATGAAGGCTGCCGGTTTTTTAATGGCTGCTCAGATGGCTTCACGTATTCTGGGGTTTTTGCGAGAGTCATTGATGGCCGGTTTTTTTGGACAGGGTGGGGTGACAGATGCTTATAATACTGCGTTTGTACTTCCGGATTTATTATATTGGCTATTAGTAGGCGGAGTTTTAAGTGCCGCCTTTATTCCTGTCTTTTCTGAGTATATTGCCAAGGAGAATGAGGATGAGGGCTGGCGAGTGGTCAGCTCGGTTGTGAATTTGATTTTTATTACCCTAGGCTTACTTATTTTATTGGGGCTTTTTTTTACACCGCAATTTATTAAGCTGGTGGTTCCCGGGTTTGCGCCTGAAAACACGGTGCTGGCAATTCACTTAACCAGGATTCTTTTGATACAGCCACTTTTTATGGCTTTGAGTGGGTTGACGATGGGAGTTTTGAATTCCTATAAGATTTTTTGGCCCTCGGCTTTAGGAACTGTGCTTTATAATGCGTCCGTGATTTTCTTTGGTACGATCCTGGCCAATCCCGAGAAACCTGAGAGTGTTTCGGGCTTTGCCTTTGGGGTTGTTGTTGGGGCGGTGATAAGTTTTGGGGTTCAAATTCCTTCTTTACGCAGAGTAGGCGTGCGGTATTACCCGATTATTGATCTGAAGCATCCGGGGGTTCGGCTGATCGGAGCTTTAGCGTTGCCCATCATTATTAGTTATTCGCTGAACCAAATTCAGGTTGTGGTCAATAATAACTTCGGATCAACGTTGTTTCCCGGGAGTATTACGGCTGTCTGGTATTCCTATCGGCTTTTTCAGCTGCCAGTGGGGATTTTTGCATTAGCGATTGCCGTGGCCACGTTTCCGACAATGACGGAACAAGCGGCGTTGAAACAATGGGATAACTTTCGGGAAACGATCTCAAATGCTATTCGCATGGTTATTTTTATAACGGTTCCGATTTCGATTGGCATGATTGTCTTGCGTTTTCCTCTCATTCGGGTTTTGTTCGAGCATGGTCAATTCACGCCTCAAGATACATTAACAATGGCCATTCCGTTATTTTATTTCTCCATAGGAATATCGTCGCAAGCGGTCATTCAGATTCTCCCGCGGGTTTTTTATGCCCTGCAGGATACCTGGACACCTGTTTTGCTGGGAATCGTGGCGATGGCCATTAATATTATAGCCATGTTTTTGCTGGTGGGTCCGCTTGCTCATGGGGGTTTAGCGTTCGCCACGACGATAGCCGCTTTTGCAAATATGCTCCTCTTGTTTTACGTGCTGCACAAGCGGATGGGGAAAATGGACGGATGGAATATGTTCTGGACCAGCCTTAAGTCCATAGCAGCATCCCTGCTTATGGCGCTTGTGGTCTGGGGATGGTGTCTCTTGCTGACTCCTGTGATAGGGGTTAGTACGATCCCCTCGTTGATCATGCTGGTGACTGGAACGGCCATAGGGGTGCTTGTCTTTGCCGGGATGGCAAAGCTTCTGAGAATGAAAGAGTTTAATCTGGTAATGGGAATGGTGCACAGGAAGATGGGGAAAAGATAGTACAAACCGGGAACCTATGTATACCTGTATTATTAGCAAATGCCCTTGTCTACTCATTGACAAAGCTTAGAATACCGAGTATCATATGCTATATTAATTGCATTACTTTAATTAAAGATTAGGCAATGGAGCCGTCAAGGTATCTTAAAGATATCTGGCGGCTTTTTCTATTCTGACTAAGGAGGAGGGGCAATCGTTTGAAAGCACCATTACCCAAGGAAAAAGCGAAACCTTCCTTAGAACGCTTAGCCTTAAAGTTAGCTATGACGGAGACACGGGAGGAAGAGGAGAAACTTAAAAAGGCTCTTAATGAATTGTTTGATCTGCGCTGCGGTGTGACGGAACTTGGAGGAACAGTGTCAAATCTCCAACATACGGGTAAGCTTACGAATTCAGTGATGGCAACAGCCTTTAACACCGGGGTCATTCCCAAAGAGGACCGAAAGATACACGCCCTGATCCATGCCACATTGGAAGCTAGCAACAGCATTTTTATTCATACTAACAGTAATGCCAGTCTTGCCCTGAAAATTGGCTTAACCACAGATAGTGAATGGATTGCAGTAGCTATTTATGGCCGTTCTTCGCTCCACCCCCTTTTGGAACATGCACGGGTAGGATTGGGGGTTATGCACCTCTGATAGAGCGAAATAGCTTTCATCAAAGCTTAACCGAATTAGTGTAAAAGTGTAGAAGTAAGTCAAACTCCATTTGACCATAATTTCATAAACCGGGCACCAGATCAAAGCGAAGATTTGGAGCGGAATAGTGTTTTAGAGAGCCCTTAATTTATCAGAATTAGGGGCTCTCTTTGTCTTTTTATCCTGGCCTCCAGCCAAAAGCTAATTTCTTGGGTTTTCAATTTTATAAGCTGCTTAAGCAATTCACAGAGGTTCATAGTTCCTTATCAAAGGAGGTGATGCGATGGAATTTACGAGGTTATCCGAAACTAAGCGCCATGAAGAAATCAACCTGAATTTGAAGGAGGACAAAGTATATGAAAATGATTAGAGCCATTGTAAGACCGGATAAAACAGAGGGAGTGGCAGAAGCTTTGGCCAAGGCTGGAATGCCCTCCCTGACAAAAATGCACGTCTTTGGGCGGGGCAGAACGAAAGGAATTCGGATCGGGGATGTGGTTTATGATGAGTTTCCCAAGACTTTGCTGATGATGGTTGTCGATGATGAGAAGCTTGATGAAGCTATCACCATTATTCTCGGAAATGCCAAGACTGGAACTATGGGGGATGGGAAGGTTTTTGTCAGTGAAGTATTAGAAGCCTATACCGTAAGTAATGGCACAAAGGGGTTGTAATGAATGAAAGAAGTAATGATGGTGATTCGGCGTCATCAGGTTCCCGCGACGAAAAAGGCTCTTGAGGATGCCGGGTTTCCTGCTTTGACGATTCAAAGTGTTGAGGGGCGCGGCAAGCAGGGAGGTATTGGCGGATGGGCAGGGGAGGTTGATCCTGAATTGAATGCGCTGATGAAGAGCAATTCTGCCGATGAGCCCAAATTTGATTGGATTCCCAAACGGTTGTTAACCATTATAGTTCAGGATGATCAAGTGGAAGAGGTGGCCGATGTGATTATTAAGGCTAATCAGACAGGGCACATGGGGGACGGCAAAATTTTTGTCTGCCCTTTGCAGGAGGTTGTTCGGGTTCGTACGGGGGAAGTCGGAAACGATGCGGTTGTATAGAGCAGAGCCGGCGGCAAGTACCGAATTCAATTTACGTTAAATAAGGAGATGTATTTGACATGAGACAAATTGCGATCTATGGCAAAGGCGGGATCGGAAAATCAACCACGACCCAAAACACGGTGGTAGCCTTGGCGGAAATGGGCAGAAAAGTGACGATTGTGGGCTGTGACCCTAAAGCAGATTCGACACGTTTGATTCTGCATAGTAAAGCTCAAACCACAGTTATGGACTTGGCCCGTGAAAGAGGGACGGTTGAAGATCTGGAGCTGGAGGATGTCTTAGTGGAAGGCTATCTAGGGGTTCGCTGTTCGGAATCCGGGGGTCCCGAACCAGGAGTTGGCTGTGCCGGGCGCGGTGTTATTACAGCGATTAACTTTTTAGAAGAAAACGGTGCCTATACGGAGGATACAGATTATGTTTTCTATGATGTTCTTGGTGATGTTGTGTGCGGGGGATTTGCAATGCCAATCCGGGAGAATAAAGCCAAGGAAATCTATATTGTCACCTCCGGGGAAATGATGGCCATGTATGCCGCTAATAATATTTCTAAAGGAATTCTGAAGTACGCTCAAACCGGGACTGTTCGTCTGGGGGGATTAATCTGTAACAGCCGTCAGACAGACAAGGAGAATGAATTAATTGAGGCTTTAGCCAAAGCTTTAAATACTCAAATGATTCACTTTATGCCTCGGGATAATGAGGTGCAACGGGCTGAAGTTCGTAAAATGACGGTTATTGAATATAACCCAACTCATAAACAGGCAGATGAGTATCGAGCCTTGGCCAGGAAAATTGAGAATAACACCATGATGACCATCCCGACTCCTCTTTCCATGGATGCCTTGGAAGATTTAATGATGGAATTCGGGATCATGGAGATGTAAGGTTGATCAGCGATTGAGATATGAGGAGGACAGCTTTATGAGCACACGGGAGATCGTCGATTTCCGGAAACAGGTCGTGGAAGACGTTTTAGAGGTTTATCCGGAAAAGGCCAAAAAGAATCGGAGACAACATATTGCGGTTAAAGATAGTGAGTGTGCAGGCTGCGCAGTCAAATCCAATGCCAAAACAGTCCCTGGCATCATGACTGCCCGGGGGTGTGCTTACGCAGGGGCTAAAGGGGTTGTTTGGGGTCCGGTTAAGGATGTGGTGCATATTTCTCATGGACCCGTCGGTTGCGGCTATTATTCCTGGGGGAACCGCCGGAACTTAGCAGAAGGTGAAATCGGCGTTGACAACTTTGTGCCCTTTTTATTTACCTCGGACTTCCAGGAAAGCGATATAATTTATGGCGGCGACAAAAAGCTGGAAAAAATCATCCACGAGGTTGTTGATCTTTTCCCAAATGCCAAAGGGGTTTCTGTTCTTTCGGAGTGCCCTGTCGGACTGATTGGGGATGACATTGAAAGTGTCGCCCGCCGGATGAGTGAAAAATTTGAGCTGCCGGTTGTCCCGGTTCGTTGTGAGGGATTTAGGGGAATAAGTCAGTCCCTGGGCCATCATATTGCTAATGATGCTATTCGGGATCACGTTTTAGGGAAGGGTTCAGCCAGAGACGTTGGACCATACGACATTGGAATTATCGGAGACTACAATATCGGTGGTGATGCCTGGGCCAGTAAAAAGATTCTGGAAGAAATAGGGCTGAAGGTTGTTAATATCTGGACGGGGGACTCTACCCTGGAAATGCTTCAGAATGGCCATCTTGTCAAGCTTAATTTAATCCACTGCTTCAGAAGCATGAATTATATTGCTAAATACATGGAGGAAACCTATGGCACCCCTTGGCTGGAATTCAATTTCTTCGGGCCGACGAAAATCAGGGAATCCATTCTTAAAATTGCAGCTCAATTTGATAACAGTATTATGGAGAAAGCCTTAAAGGTCATCGAGAAATATGAACCTTTGATGCAAAACGTGATTGATACCTACCGCCCGCGTCTGGAAGGGAAAAGTGTCATGCTGTATGTAGGCGGGCTTCGGCCAAGACACATTGTCGGTGCCTATGAAGATTTAGGCATGGAGGTGATCGGAACCGGTTACGAATTTGCCCACAAGGAGGATTATGAGAAAACCATTCCCGCCTTAAAAGAGGGAACGTTGATTTATGATGATGTAACCGCATTAGAACTCGAAGAATTCGTCAAGAAGCTAAAACCTGACTTGGTAGGATCGGGCATTAAAGAAAAATATGTCTTTGAAAAAATGGGTCTTCCTTTCCGACAAATGCATTCTTGGGATTATTCCGGTCCGTATCACGGATACGAAGGATTCCCCATCTTTGCCCGGGATATGGATATGGCCATCAACAGCCCAACCTGGAAAGTCATTAAAGCACCGTGGTAAAGTGAGCTCATATTAATTTAGGCAGAAAGGATGTCACTTATGGAAGCTTGTACGAAGGTAACAAAAGAATGGCTGAATACTCAAGAATACCGGGTAAAGAATTTTGCCCGTGAAAAGCTGGTTATCAATCCAGCCAAAGCCTGCCAACCTCTTGGCGCCTTGTTTTGCTCCTTGGGAATTGAAGGAAGTCTCCCGTTTGTTCATGGTTCACAAGGATGCGCCGCCTATTTTCGCAGTACCCTATCCCGTCATTACAGGGAACCTGTTGCAGCAGTCTCTGATTCTATGACAGAGGATTCCGCGGTGTTCGGCGGACAGTCGAATCTGATTGAAGGCTTGAAGAATGCTAATGCACTTTATAGCCCCAAAGTGATCTCTATGTTTACGAGCTGTATGGCAGAAGTGATTGGGGACGATATTAAGGCTTATTTAGGCAATGCCAAAGACCAGGGAGCGATTCCCCAAGAACTGCCCGTTGCCTTGGCGAACACTCCGAGTTTTAAGGGATCTCATATAACCGGGTATGACACCATGCTTAAAGGGCTCATTGACTGCTTAGCCGAGCCCAGACAGGAGGATAAACTGAACGGCCGGCTTTATATTGTCCCTGGTTTTGACCCTTATACGGCCAATCTTCGTGAATATAAACGGCTTCTTCAGGTGATGGATGCGCCTTATACTCTTTTGCCTGATCAAAGTGAGGTTCTGGATGCTCCTAATTTAGGCACCTACGAATTGTATCCCGGAGGAACAACCATCACAGAAATGAAGGATGCCCTAAACGCCCCGTGTTTCTTATGCCTCCAAACCTATTCAACTCCGACAACCCAAAAATATTTGGCCGCTAAGGAAATTCCGGTTAAAGCGATCTCTATGCCCATCGGGATCGGGGGCACGGACAAATTCATAGAAGCCATCGCCCAATTTACAGGAAAAGAGGTGCCCGGGGAAATAACCAATGAACGGGGACGTTCGATCGACGCCATGACAGATGCCCATCAATATATTCATGGCAAGAAATTTGCCCTGTTTGGTGACCCGGATATTCTGATGGGGCTTGTCTCATTTCTGCTGGAAATGGGCGGGGAACCGGTCCATATCCTTTGCACGAATTCCACTCCCTTATTTAAGAAAGCTATGGAAGGTTTGCTGGCCTCCAGCCCTTATGGTCAAGGTGGTACACTCTATGCCGGCAAAGACCTTTGGCATCTCAGATCTCTTTTAGTTACAGAACCCGTAGATATGTTGATTGGCGATTCCCATGGCAAGTGGGCTGCCCGAGATGCTGATATTCCCCATGTCAGAGTGGGTTTCCCCATTACGGACCGGGTAAATCTTCATCGCTATCCAATCATCGGGTATTCCGGAGTTATCAACTTGATCACGATGATCGTCAATACATTTTTGGAGGAAAAAGATAGAACATCGACAGATACTTACTTTGAAATGATGCGTTAGTGAACGGAGGGGTGCTTCATGTTTACCAATCTTACAAAATTGGATCTCAAAGACAAAGAGTGCATGTCAGATGCCGGTTCGCCTAAATTGTGCATGAAGGCCCTGCCCGGGGAAGGCGCAGAGCGAAGCTGCGCTTATGACGGGGCACGAGTTGTGCTGATGCCCATTACGGATGTTGCTCATCTTGTTCACGGACCGATTGCATGTGCAGGTAACTCCTGGGATAACCGGGGAGCGCGCTCCTCTGGCTCCCAGCTCTTCCGGCGGGGCCTGACCACCGACATTATGGAAAATGACGTGGTTTACGGCGGAGAGAAGAAACTAAAAGAGTCGATCCTGGAAATTGCCCTCCGGCATAATCCAAAAGCCATCTTTGTCTACGCAACCTGTGTCTCCTCGCTGATTGGAGATGATGTCGACAAGGTTTGTCAGGAGGCGGAAGCGGAACTGACAATGTCGGTGATTGCCGTTAATTGCCCAGGCTTTTTGGGAGACAAGAATATTGGAAATCGTATTGCGGGAGAAGTCTTATTTGACCGGGTAATAGGAACGGCGGAAGAGCCGGATGAGAAAATACCTCTTTCCATTAACCTGATCGGAGAGTATAACATTGCCGGAGATCTTTGGGGAGTATTGCCCGATTTAAAAAACTTAGGGATCACGCTTCAAACAGCTATAACAGGAGATGCGAAATTTGAGGACTTGCGTTCAGCGCACAGAGCAAGCCTGAATGTGCTTATCTGCTCCAAAAGCCTGACCAATTTGGTTCGGAAAATGGAGATTCGCTATGGTATTCCTTTTATGGAAGGATCCTTTTATGGAATTCATGACACGTCAGAAACCCTGATCAAGATTGCCAAAGCACTTGGCGATCCGGATTTGCTGGAGCGAACCTTAGTTTATGTTCGTAAGAAAGAAGACGAAACACGGCAGATCATTGCAGGCTACAAAACCTTACTAGAGAATAAACAGGCCATCTTGTTTACGGGCGGGGTTAAAACCTGGTCGATGGTGTCCACCTTGGCTGAGTTAGGAATCAACATCCTGGCGGGAGGAACCCAAAACTCGACGCCGGAAGATTTTCAGCGGATGAAAGAACTGATGGATCCCTCCGCTCAGATTATCGAAGATACAAGCTCGGCGGGCTTTCTGAAGATGATTGCGGAGAAAAAACCTGACTTGATCGTCGCTGGAGGAAAGACAAAGTATCTGGCCCATAAAACAAGAACACCTTTTTTAGATATTAACCATGGACGTAAACTCCCTTATGCCGGTTATCAGGGCATGGTTACCTTTGCAAAAAGCTTAACACGCACAGTGCTCAGTCCTGTTTGGGGGCATTTAAGACGGGAATTTCCTCCGAAGGTGGGTGAACAAGATGATTAATCCGACTCAGGAAATTAATACGAGACATTATGAGGGGAATCCCCAGAAAAACAGCCCGGCTTTGGGGGCAACTCTGGCTTACCTGGGTGTCAATGGACTTTTGGCCTTACTTCATGGTTCGCAGGGGTGTTCCTCGTTCATTCGCTTACAGCTTTCCAGACACTACAAAGAACCGATTCCCCTGAATTCAACAGCCCTTTTAGAAGACTCCGTTATTTTTGGCGGCTGGGAGCATCTTAAAAAAGGAATTGCTGTGGCAGCTGATAAATACAAACCGCAAATTATCGGCGTGATGAGCACAGGATTAACTGAAACTTATGGTGACGATATGGTGAGCGCATTGTCCAGCCTGCGCAAGGAAAGGCCGGATTTAGAGAATATGCCGGTTGTGCTGGCCAGTACTCCGGACTATATGGGTTCAATGCAGGAAGGCTATCAGAGGACGGTAGAGGCTTTGCTCATGACATTGGCTGGACACTCAAACTCAAACATCCATTCTGCCCCTGAAGATTCAGCTCCATCCATCGTTTTATTGCCCGGTTGTCATCTGACCCCAGGGGATGTGGATGAACTGAAAGAAGTCGTGATGGACTTCGGATTTAGGCCGGTCACGATTCCTGATCTTTCGATTTCGTTGGATGGGCATGCCGAACTGGAAGCGGCTCCGGTGGTTCAGGGCGGTACCTTACTCGAAGATTTTCAGCGTTTGCCAAAGTGTAAAGCCTGTCTGTCCTTTGGTTTAAGCATGGAACAAGCGGGAGAGATAATCCGGCAAGCGCATCAAATTCCCCATCTCAATTTTCCTTCATTAACTGGCCTTGCGGCGACTGACGCCCTTGTCTTAACCTTAGCTGAATTGTCCGGCAAGCCGGTTCCTGAGAAGCTCCTCCGTCAAAGAAGCCGCTTGCTGGATACACTGGCTGACTATCATGGTCAGCTTGGCGGTCTGAAGGCAGCTATAGCTTTAGAGATGGATCTGCTGTATAGTCTGGCCTCTTGTTTGGTTGAAGTAGGTGCTGAGATTTCGGTAGCTTTGTCAGCATCTCAGGCGGGTATCCATCAGTTGTCCCTGCCGATCCCCATCGAAGTGGGAGATTTGGAAACACTTGAGGAACGAGCGGGTCAGAGTTCGTTGATTATCGCCAATTCCAATGGACGCCAAGCCGCAGGAGCGCTTAAGCTTCCCCACTTAAGAGCGGGCTTGCCGGTGTTTGATCGGGTCGGTTATCCGCAAAAACGTTGGATTGGCTACGAAGGTACTCAGCAATTTCTTTTTGACACCTTGAATTCATTAGGTTAAAGAGAATGTTCACTTAGTCAGACTGAAAGGCACTGAATAATCCGGAAAAGTGTACTGACAGAAATGAGAGATATCCGGAAGATGGTTTTAGGAATAGAGGAGGGTAAGGTATGCTTATAGCCTTTGCCAGTAGTGATGGAATAACCATTGACTCGCATTTTGCTTCCGCCCCTGGGTTTGAAATGTATAAGTTTACAGGAGGGCCTCAAGGAATCATTCATACCTCTCTTTCCGCTGAGGATATGATGGAATCGAAGGATAAAGTGGATGTCCGCATTAAAATGCTTAGAGAATGCGCGATTGTTTATTGCACTCAGATTGGGGGGCCTGCGGCGGCTCGTTTAGTTCAGTGCGGCATTCATCCTATTAAAGTACCTGTTGGAGCACGGATTGCAGATGAACTTAACAAACTGAATACGTTATTGCTTTCGAAAAAGCTGCCTCCTTTTCTAAATAAAAAAGTGGGCAATATAGGTGTCTGAAGTTTAAGGGGTTTTTAACAGTTGCGGTCAATGGATATTGTGAGAAGCCTATACTAGGAGGATGAAAAAATGAGTGAAGGACTAATTTACAAAACCTTTGGCGGATTGCCCTGGACGCCGAAGTTTGTGGAAGCAATTGATAAAACCCTGTGCTTAGGGTGCGGGCGGTGTGTGAAACTATGCGTGCGAAAATGCCTGGGTCTGGAAGGTTTTGAAGACGATGAGGGGACAGAGCGGCATGTAGCGATCATTACTAATCAAGAGCAATGCATCGGCTGCCAGGCTTGTGGCAGCATCTGCATACGTCACTGTTATACGTTTAAAG